>NZ_JBDWPJ010000119.1:0-9925 GCF_039971195.1 Pseudophaeobacter sp. | reverse complement strand
GCAGGTCGCGGAGATCCAAATCCGCATCGCCGTGCTAAACCGTTACACAGTTCTTGGCATACCCGTCACAGTGCCCCTAGGATAAATCCGTCCGGGGAAAGGGGAAGAACGCTCAGACCCCGATTGGTGCAACAAAGCCGTGGGCATCTAGTAGGTACCCACTACAACATATAAAACGCTTCAATTTTGTGAACAAAGTCTAGTTCGTTTCATTCATATGAAACATACCTTGGATTCAACGATATTTAAGTCTCTTCGCAATCTTCAATGATGGCCAGAATAACGATCCGCCCGACAAAAGAGGCGGCCGCCAACATGGAGAAATACACAATGAACAATAGGTTTTCGCGTAGAGGCCTGCTCGCCAGCGGTGCTGGGCTGGCTGCAACCCTTGCCATGCCATCAATCGTGCGGGCGCAACCGCTTGCTGGTAAAGAAATTCGCCTTCTGACCTGGTCGGACAATACCGGGCTTGCGATTCTGGAACACATCGCAAAGCCCTTTGAAGAAAAGACCGGCGCGCGTGTTATTGCTGACCGGACGGGCTCTACCTCGGAAATGGTCGCAAAGCTGCGCGCCGCTGGTGATCGGGCCCAGTATGACGTCATTACGTTGGCCGGTGTTGGCGCCGTTGAGTTGGCGGGGGATGGCCTGCTGGCAAAGCCGGACCTGAACATGTTGCCCAATCTGCAGGATGTGGACCCACGCTTCCGCACCGGAGCAGACGGTCATGGCATTGGCTATTTGTTGTGGACAGGAGGTCTGATCTACAACACCAAAACCTTCAAAGAGCCGCCAACCTCCTACGCGCAGATGTGGGACGAAGCCCATAAGAACCGCCTGTTCCTGCCGCCTGCTACCTGGACTGATGCCCTTGATACGATTTTTGCCACCGGCAAACTGATCGGCGGCGACGGTACCAATTCAGCCGAGGCCCTGGCCAAGCTGGCAGAGCTGCGCAACAATATCCTCACCTTCGGCGAAAATCCGGCCCAATTGTCAGAGCTGTTCCGGTCTGATGCGCTGGACATCGGTGGCGTCTATGCCCCGGCCTTTTATGCGGCAGAGCTGAACGATCCGGCCAATTCCAACATGGGGGCCACCTATGACGTTGACGAGGGTTTCTTTGCCGATCTGATGTATACCATCACTCCAAAGTCAAAGCCGGGCGATGACGAGACTGTGCATGCCTTCATCGACTACACCTTGGATGCCGAAGTGCAGGGCATCATGGCAGAGGCTGTGTTGAACGGGCCAGTCAACCAAAAGGCTGTGATGTCCGAGGCCGCCAAGGCGAGCCCCTTTATCATCAAGCCAGAGCAGATGGGCGACAAGGCAATCGTACACGACAAGTCCTTTATCGCTGAGGTGCGCGAAGACTGGATCACCCGGTACACCCAGACTCTGTCCTAACCGAACCCAAAGCAGGCTCCAAAGACCGTGAGTATTTCCCTCTCCCGACGCAGAGCATTGGCATTTTCGCTCCCTGCGATCATTGCAATACTCCCCTTTCTGGGGGCCTGCTTTTACATTTTCCGGTTTTCGATTTCCGCTGATAAAGGCGCGATCGATGGCTATTCGATCCAGCCCTATATTGACTTGATGACGCCTTTCTTTGGTCGCTCGGTCTGGGTTACTCTCAAACTTGCGTTCATTGCAACCGTCTTTGCTATGCTGCTGGCAGTGCCATTAGCCTTCTTGCTGACCGCGCTCAAAAGCCCATTTGCACGACGCTGCCTGACGGTGACAATCCTGCTGCCGCTGATCTTGAACCTGCTGGTTCAAGCCTATGGCTGGATCCTGTTGCTAGGTCCCAGTGGTGTGCTGAATTCCACCCTGCGCGGGCTTGGCCTTATCGAGCGTCCGATCTTTTTACTGTTCAATGAGGCCGGGGTGCTGCTTGGTCTGATCCAGACCTCACTGCCGCTGGCGGTCTTTCCCATTGTCAGTTCGGTCCGGGGGCTGTCCCAAGAACATCTGGAGGCCGCCAGTTCCCTCGGTGCCAGCCATTGGCGCACCTTCTTTGACGTCACAGTGCCCTTGCTCCGCCCTGGTCTGGTTGGGGCTGCCTCCATTGTCTTTGCGTTCAATGCCAGCGCATTTGCGATACCTTTGCTGCTGGGCGGACGCCGGGTGCAGATGATGGGCGTGGCGATCAGAGACATGATCTCCCCCTTGTTCAATTGGTCGGGGGCCGCAGCGGCCGGCATGATCCTGATCACCTTGACCCTGATCGTACTGGTGTTTTCGGCCTGGTTGGTTCGGGTCACTTCAGAAAAAGTGAGGGACTGAAATGCGCGTTGGGCTTCTTCCTTCTGAAAACAGCAGCTACCGGATTACCATTTGGTTTCTCGCCATTATTGGCATTCTGGTATCTTCTTTGCCAGTAATCGTGGTGACGCTGATGTCCTTCTCGGCCTCCAGCACGACTGGCTTCCCGCCCTCAGAATTCTCTTTGCGCTGGTATTGGGAGGTCATTGCGATGTTCACCCAAGAGGACGCATCCAGTGCCCAATCGGTGGTGGATTCAACCGTGACCAGCCTGCTTGTCGCGGTCTTGGTCATGGCGATTTCCACATTCGTTTGCATCCCCTTGGCCTATGCTTTGGCCCGCGGAGAGCGGCGCATTCGCGAGGGGATGGAGCTTCTGTTCACTCTGCCGCTGGTCTTCCCGTTGGTTATCCTAGGGATCGCCTTTTTGTTGATCGCTGAAAGCCTGCGGCTGGAGATCGGGATCTGGCGCATTGTCATTCCCCATGTGGCGCTGGTGATCCCCTTTGTGCTGCGTAACTGTATCGGAGCGATGCAGGGGATCAGCGTCGAGATCGAAGAGGCCGCCATCTCGCTTGGTGCTTCGCCACTGCGGGCCATCTGGGATGTGGTTATTCCCCTGATGCGCGCCGGGATCCTGGCTGGGCTGATCTTTGCCCTGATCATCAGCTTCAACGAATTCACCATCACCTTCTTCATGTACACCATCGATGTCAGCACCCTGCCGATTTGGATGTATAGCCGCACGGTTTCCTCATTGGATCCGTCCACCCTAGCGCTCTCGGTCTTTATCATCTTTGCGGATGTTGTGCTGATCGTGCTTGTGGACAAGCTGATAGCTGGACGCGCGAACCTCTTTTGAAAGGCCTCCTCCGTGAGCACTACCAATACTCATCTGCATATCGACGGTATCTCAAAATCCTTTGGCGATGTTCAGGCGCTCAAAAACGTTGACCTGAAAATCAAGCGGGGTTCCTTTGTTTGCCTGCTTGGCCCTTCGGGTTGTGGTAAAACCACCTTGCTGCGGATCATTGCAGGGTTTGAAACAGCCAGCTCCGGGCGATTGATGCTGGACGGCGCGGACATCACCCAGATGCCGCCCCATAAACGGGGCTTTGGTATGGTGTTCCAGTCTCTGGCTCTGTTCCCCCATATGACAGTGGCCCAGAATATCGCCTACGGGCTAAAGCTGCGTAAAGTCAGCAGAGCTGAGCAGGGCCGCCGCGTCGAAGAGTTGCTGAACGTCATTGAACTCCCAGAGATTGCTGATCGCCCGGTGTCTGCCCTGTCAGGCGGGCAGCGCCAAAGGGTTGCAATTGCCCGGGCCCTGGCCATTCAACCGCCGCTGTTCCTGCTGGATGAGCCTTTGTCGGCCCTGGACGCCAAATTGCGCGACAATATGCAAATCGAGCTGCGTCAGTTGCAGCAAAAATTTGGCGTCACCACGATCCTGGTGACCCATGATCAGCACGAGGCCATGATGCTGGCAGATGAGCTGGTTGTGCTAAAGGATGGCGAAGTCTTCCAGGCCGCAGCCCCCTCTACAGTTTACCAGAACCCTGCCGACAGCTTTGTCGCCGACTTCCTGGGGGCGGCAAATATTGCCCCGGCGGTGGTCTCCGGCCCTGGTCAGATCACGCTGATGAGCCAAGAGATTGCACTGGATACGGTGCATGCGGTCGGAACCAAGCTCAATGCCGCGATACGCGCGGAACATATCCGTATGATGCCCCTGGCCGAAGCCAAAGGGCTCACAGTTGGCACTGTCACCTTTATGCGCGATCTTGGTCCTGCCAGTGAATTGGTCGTCACGGCAGAGGGCCAAAACCTGCGGGTGCGGTGTGACAACTCAAGCGTTCCGGACCTGGCAATCAACAGCCAGGTGGCTTTGAGGTTTGATGGATCGCGCGTCTCGCTGTTTCAATCCTAGTGCGGGCAGGGCACTCGCTCTTCCCAGTACCTTCCAAAGCAAAAAGGCCCAGAACGCAACGCGACCTGGGCCATTTTTGATTGTGGGTCAGTTAGGCCGGCATTGCCGCGATTATCATGATCTCGACCAGGAACTCCGGCGCCACAAGCCGGGATTCAACGCAGGCCCGCGCGGGTGGGTTTGCAGGATCAATCCAGCCATCCCAGACCACATTCATTTCATCGACCTGCTGCATATCCGCCACCCAGATGGTCGCCGAGAGAATATGAGATTTACTGCTGCCAACCGATGCCAGCAGGCGATCGACCTCTGACAACATATCCTGAGTCTGCGCTGTGACTCCGTTGCCTTCGCCGATTTGCCCGGCCAGATAGATGGTGTCGCCATGGACCACCGTCTGGCTCATCCGGTTGCTGAGCTCGCTGCGTGTGATTGTCATTTTACTGTCCTTTGTTTGAGGTTCTGAAGGGGGAGAACTGCATCAGGCTCAGGATCTCAAAATACATCTGAGCGCCGTTCTGGGCCGTATTGGTGGTAGGGTCATAGGCGGGGGCGACTTCGACTACATCGCCGCCAACCAGGTTTGCACCCTTCATGCCGCGGATGAGCGCCATGACCTCTCGGGTTGTCAGCCCACCAACTTCGGGGGTGCCAGTTCCCGGCGCATAAGCAGGGTCAAGACTGTCGATGTCAAAAGACAGATAGGTTGGGCCGTCCCCAATCACTGCGCGCGCCTGACGGATGATCTCGGGGATTGCGGCCTCGGACAGATCGGCGGCCTCGATGACGGTCATGCCGGACATCTCCGAGAACTCCCAAATGTATTTGGCAGCCCCTCTGATCCCGATTTGGATGGTGCGTTCCGGGTCCAGAACACCGTCCAGAACCGCATTGCGAAACGGTCCGCCATGGTGGAATTTCTCACCTTCATAGGAGCCGCCGGTATCGCAATGGGCATCAATATGGATCATGCCGACAGGCCCGTTGGCGCCAACGGCCTTCAAAATTGGATGACTGATGGAGTGGTCGCCGCCGACGGCCATGGGAATGACTCCTTCACCCACGATCTTGGCGGCAAAACTCTCGATATCTGCATGACTCTGGGCCAGGTCAAAGCGGCTACGAAAGGGTACGTCGCCAATGTCAGCCACCGCCATCTCATGTACTGGAGCGCAGTCCAAAGCGTCATTATAGGGTCCCACCCGCTCGATTGCACGCAGCGCCCGGGGGCCAAATCGCGAACCGTTCCGGTTGGTCACACCCAGATCCATCGGCACGCCAAAAAGCGCCACATCCAGATCGCCAATTCCCAGATGATCGTCTCCGACCTGGCGGTGCGCGGCGTCTAGCAGCGTTGGCATGCCCGAATAGGGCGCAGGGCGCCGCCCGCCTTCTGAGAAAATCTTTTCTGCAATCCGCTGGTAGTTCGCACTGTGCAAATCCCCCCCGGTTGCTCCGTCAAATGTTTGTCGCAGTTCCGCCAGCTTCTTATCGGACCAGACCATAGTGTACCTCCCTGATTTCAGGCACAGAATAGGTCAAAGATGATGTGATTAAATTTGAACATTGGTAATGTTCGTTGCATATAAATGTAACCAACAAAACCTAGGGAGCACGGCAAATGGCAAGACGGAAAAAGGCGTTCTCGGGGAAAGTGAATGATGTTGATCTGCGGCTCATCCGCGTGTTCAAGGCGGTTATTGAATGTGGTGGCCTTTCGGCAGCCCAGACCGAGCTGGGGGTTGGCCGCTCGACAATTTCTCGCCAAATTTCCGACCTGGAAACACGGCTTGGTATGCGTCTGTGCCATCGGGGGCGAAGTGGTTTTTATCTGACGCAACAGGGGCAGCAGGCCTATAAATTTATGGACCAGTTCTTGGAATCTACCGAGGATTTCACCTCCAGAATTGCCAGCATCAGCAACCAGATGGTTGGAAAACTAGAAGTTGGAATGATCGACTTTTCGATGACGGATGAAAAAAATCCATTGTTGTCGGCAATGCAAAAGTTCCGCGAGATCGCGCCGGATGTGTCAATCAATCTGATGACCGGATCCCCGAACGAAGTTGAGCGGGGCATCATTGATGGCAAGTTGCACATCGGGATTGTCCCGGATTACCAACGCCACCCCAGTTTGGACTATGCAGCTCTTTATGAAGAGGACGTAGGCCTGTTTTGCGGCGGCGAGCATCCCCTGATGAGTGCCATTCAGGAAAAGGTTAGTTTGACCGAGAAAGATATCTGCAAACACCAGCTGGTTCACCGGGCCTATTATGAGAGCGAACGGCTGCGCCAACGCAAACAGAGGTTCCCGGTAGGCAGTACGGTTTATCAAACCGAAGCCGTTCTGGCATTGGTACGGGCCGGGATTTACCTTGGCTATTTCCCCACCCACTGCCAGAGCTTGATGCGGGGGGAGTTCATAGAACTTTTGCCTGAGGTGTTCAGGTATTCCACCCCCATTTGCGCCGTTTGGAGAGCCGACAGAAGGCACTCTCTTTTTCTACAGGATTTCTTGAAATTGCTCCGTCGGGAACGTTAAAAAGCAGGATCAAGGTGCTCGGTGCCCTTCCGTAGTCGCGAATGACCACTTTTGGAAAGCTGCTGTGCGGCAACAGGCCCCTGATCAAGGGCCGTTTGTGACGTTTCCTTCCCCTCTGGGGCACAACTTTGCAAAGGTTTCTATCTGCGCATTGCAAACCTTTGAAGCTAAGCAATCAACGGTCGCCGCTCAGATGATCACTAGAGGTCTGTTCCCAGCCCGAAGCGGACCCATGATCCTCTGTGATCAGCCCCACCTAAGTGGTCCAGTTTGAATGTTAGTGCGTGATTGGCCTGGTTGCCATCGGGACGATGGTTTCTGGAGCCGGTGGGCGGTAGCCCAGAGCACTGTGTGGTCGTTTGGTATTGTAGTGTTTCCTCCATTTTTCGATCAGGATTTGAGCCTCCCGCAAGCTGTAGAAGGCTTCTCCATTGAGCAGCTCATCCCGGAAGCGGGCATTGAAGCTTTCGCAGTATCCGTTCTCCCAGGGCGACCCCGGCTCGATGTAGGCGGTTTTAGCACCGACGGCAGCAATCCAGTCTCGGACGGCCTGTGCAATAAACTCGGGGCCGTTGTCTGATCGGATGTAGGCAGGAACCCCGCGCAGGATGAACAGATCCGTCAACGCGTCGATCACTTCTGTTGAGTTCAGCTTCCGCTTCACTCGGATGGCGAGGCACTCCCTGCTATGTTCATCCAGAATGTTGAGCGTTCGGAACGCTTTCCCGTCATCCGTCCTGTGATGCACAAAATCATG
Organism: Pseudophaeobacter sp.; assembly: GCF_039971195.1. Lineage (GTDB taxonomy): Bacteria > Pseudomonadota > Alphaproteobacteria > Rhodobacterales > Rhodobacteraceae > Pseudophaeobacter. Next base: position 2,425 of record NZ_JBDWPJ010000119.1, on the reverse strand, counting down.
CGACCATACGTGATTGAGATATTCCGGCCGCAGCCGGACACACGAGCCATCGTTTAGCCAGAGCCTCCCCTTTTGGGGGTGTTTCATCGGCACTTTGAGCCCTTCACGTCGCCACAGTCGTTCGACACGCTTATCGTCCACCAACCAGCCTGCGTCTCTAAGCAAAGCTGCGATCCGGCGGTAGCCGTACCGACCATACTGGCGCGTCAGTTCGATCATGTCATACACCAACTGGTCTTCGTCAGCACGTCCGACAGGCACCCGCCTCTGTGTGGAGCGATGCTGCCTCAAGACGCGGCAAGCACGATGTTCCGAGATGTGGAACTGGCTGCGCACAAGGTCAATGCAGGCACGACGGCGTGAAGGGCTCAGTAGTTTCCCCGTGCGGCTTCCGACAGGATGAGCTTGTCCAGCGTCAGGTCTGACACAGCTCGACGCAGCCGGTCATTCTCCTTCTGAAGCCGCTTTAGCTCCTTCAGTTGGTCGGCTCCCATCCCACCATACTGCTTACGCCAGAGATAGAAGGTCTGCTCTGTGATCTGCACCTGACGTATGGCATCAACACGCGGCATCCCTTGGCCGCAGAGCACCTCAACCTGCCGTAACTTTGTAACAATCTCTTCCGGTTTGTGTCGTTTGATTCCCATCTTTGATCCTCCGTTTCCTAACTATTGGCCCGGACCACTTTTTTTGGGGGGGGGAGGCTCAGCTCGCTGGTGATACGGCCCGTGCTGCCAACACTGATGAGGTCAAGGAGCTTCGCCGTGAGGCCAAGGATCTCAAGGAGGTGGTTGCGGAGCAGACGCTTGAACTGCGCCTTCTCAAAAAAAGCATGCTCGGGGATGGGGACGACCGCGAATGAGGTATGCTGCATCTGAAAAGCTGGAGATCATTCGACTGGTCGAAGAAAGCCATCTATCGGCCCGTCGGACACTGGCCAAGCTGGGCATTCCCCGTACCACATTCTATCGGTGGTATGATCGGTATCTGCAGCGCGGAGAGGCCGGATTGCAGGACCAATCTCCCAAGCCAAAACACGTCTGGAACCGCGTGCCCGACGAGGTGAAGCCCAAGGTTATCGACTTCGCTTTGAAAGAGACAGAGCTGTCGCCCCGTGAGCTGGCCGTAACGTTCACGGATCAGGAACGTTACTTTGTGTCAGAATCCACAGTGTACCGCACGCTTAAAGCGCATGACTTGATCACCAGCCCGGCGTTCATTGTCCTGAAGGCGGCCGATGAGTTCCAGCGCAAGACGACTGGGATCAACCAGCTTTGGCAAACAGACTTCACCTACATTAAAGTACTGGGCTGGGGCTGGTTCTATCTCAGCACGGTTCTCGACGATTACAGCCGCTACATCGTCTCCTGGAAGCTCTGCACAAATATGCGAGCCGAGGATGTGACCGACACGCTGGAATTGGCGTTGCAGGCATCAGGTTGTGATCAGGTTCACGTCGTTCACAAGCCGCGTTTGCTCAGCGGTAACGGATCCAGTTATGTGTCCGGAGACTTGGCCGAATGGTTGCAGGATAAAGGTATGAAGCACTCTCGCGGCGCGCCATATCATCCGCAAACGCAGGGCAAGATCGAGCGTTGGCATCAGACTTTGAAGAACCGCATCCTGCTGGAAAACTACTTCCTGCCATGTGATCTCCAAGCTCAGATCGCTGCATTCGTCGACCACTACAATCACCAACGCTACCACGAGAGCATCAACAACATCACACCCGCTGACGTCTATTTTGGACGCGATAAAGCCGTTCTAAAACAACGCGAAAGGATCAAACGAAAGACACTCGAAGCGCGACGCTTGCATCACAGACAACGCGCCGCATAACCAAACCAAACAGATGAGCCAAACGCTCTCTTAGTTTAGGCAGCCTGTGGTTCCAAAAACTCTGACGACAGACACCGTCGGCTCAATCTCATGTCACTGTCCAGCCAGTTTGATCCAGCGCGCGCCCAAACCCTTGGCCGTCAGGGAGAGCGCCGCCAGCAAAAGGCAGCGCTTGTGGAAGTTCAGTGAACGTGCCCTGAAGTTTCCGATTAACGGCCCAGAGTAGAAGCATTTTTGCCCATCCAGTCTTGAAACGGGTCTGGTTTCGCAACAGGATCTTTTTTAAGAAATTGTTTGAGCTACTCTAGATGCCCGACCTTTACTCCCTCTACCAAGTCAGAAACCTTTAGAGCTGGTACTCGTTCTGGTTTGTTTCTCCAGAGGGCACTGAACAATTGGATAGGAGAAATAGAAAGCTCATCACCAAAGTACTTTCCCATGTTGAAGGGCTTTGTTGCACCAATCGGGGTCTGAGCGTTCTTCCCCTTTCCCCGGACGGATTTATCCTAGGGGCACTGTGACGGGTATGCCAAGAACTGTGTAACGGTTTAGCACGGCGATGCGGATTTGGATCTCCGCGACCTGC
>NZ_JBDWPJ010000118.1:0-10988 GCF_039971195.1 Pseudophaeobacter sp. | reverse complement strand
TGCCACATGTCAGAGGTGGTTCCCGAGGCCGCCACATTCAGGCCCTGGGCGTCCATGATGAAGACTTCGGTGATGCGCCCGCCAGATTGCTCCACCTGCTCTCGCAGGAATTCAGCGGCGCTGTTATTCAGCACTTCATTGATCAGGGTTGAGCCTTCGGACCCGACCTCTGCACGCCACTGTAGATCCATGGCATCGACAGCCGCTTGATCCAGCCCTTGCGTTTCGTTGTTTTGCCCATTGATGGCTTCGACCAGAACGGGCGATTGCGCCCAGCCACGAATGTTGCCTTCCAGATAGCTTTGCATGGCTGACTGATAGTCAGAAGCAGCCGCAGGCAGGGCTGCCAGTGAAAGAAGTGCCGCAAATGTTGTGTTACGCATATATGTACCTCAGCGAGTCCGTCCAGTTTCAGATCCTCAAAGACTATGTTTAGAGGTTTACCGAGGACTTAACCGGCGCGACGCGTGTTGTTAGGATTACAGAAATCGGACAATTCGGATTTCTAGCTTCGCTTTCTGAAATGTAGGGGGGTGATCTCCGGTGCTTGGGGTAAACTATTGAATTATAATGAAAACTAATCCATCTCTGGTGTTTGGGTTTGCTCGAATTCTGGGTTTTCACCACTATGCAGTTTAATAAAAACTTTAACCTTCTCTTTCCTGCAAAGTGGGCAAGATACCTCGGTGAGAGCGGGAGGAGGTTAAGATAAGCACAATTATGAGTTGTGATTTGACTGGCTGCGCGGTGAAGAGAATGATTCGCAGAGCTTTTCCAGCTTCTTTGGGTTGGTCGTTGCATCACTGCGATTGCCTCTTGCCAGCCCGCCGCCCTATGGTCGCCAGATGATAGAACTCAGAGATCTTCAACTGCTGACCGCCTTGGCGCGCCATCAGCATTTTGCCAAGGCCGCAAAGGACTGCGGCATGTCGCAGCCGGCCTTTTCCATGCGCATCCGCAATCTGGAAGAAAAGCTGGGGCTGTCCATCGTGCGCCGGGGCAATCGCTTTCAGGGGCTCACCGGCGAGGGTGAGATGATCGTGCGACGCGCCAGAGGAATTCTGGATGATGCCAAGGCGCTGGATCAGGAAATTGCCGCCTCACGCGGGGAGGTGACCGGGACTCTGGTGCTCGGGGTGGTCCCCACCGCCACCGCCTTTGCCGCGCAACTGGTCAATAGGCTGCATGAGGTGCATCCCCGGGTGCTGGTGCATATCGATGTCACCACTTCGATGTTGATCCAGCAACGTCTGCTGGACGGGACCATTGATGCTGGTGTCACCTATTCCGACAGTGTGCCGCCGGGTTTGGTCACCGCGACGGACCTTTACGAAGAGAGCTATGTGCTGCTCGCACCCGAGGCCATGGTGGCGGGGCAGGGCGACAGCCTCAGTTGGCAGGAGGTAGCCGATCTGCCGCTGAGCCTGCTGGAACCGGGGATGCAAAACCGGCGCATTCTGGACCGGATCTTTGCCGAGCAAGAGCTCAAACCCGATGTGATGTCAGAATCCAGTGGCTTCATGTCCGCGATCATCATGGCGCGCGAAGGGGCGGTGGCGACCATCCTGCCCCGGGCACTGGCTGAGGCGCTGGGCGAGATCAACGGCACTCGGGCGCTGGCGCTGATCAGCGACGATGAGGTTGCCGCGCAGGGGCGCCCGATCTGTCTGGCCTATCTGCAACGCAGTCCCGAGCTCACCACAGTGGCCTCTTTGCGGCGCATTGTTGACGCGTTTTCACAATAAGTTTTCGTTATTGTGCATTCTTCACATTAGATTTGACGATATGATTTCCTGATGACATGTCGCGATAAAGGGCATGTGTGAATTTTTGGAGGTCATTGTGGCACCATTGGACAATAGCAAGGGCGTGTGGAAATCCGGCAAGGGCAAGGGGCGCAAAACCCCAAAGGGCCGTCAGCTGGACTATCAGGCGCATAGCGAGGTTCTGGATCTTCTGGGCGACCGGCCACGCAATCGCGATCTGCTGATCGAGTTCCTTCATCTTATTCAGGATGCCTATGGCCATCTCAGCGCCGCGCATATTCGCGCCCTGGCGGAAGAAATGCGTACAGGTCAGGCCGAGGTCTTTGAGGTCGCCAGTTTCTATGCCCATTTTGATGTGGTGCGCGAAGGCGAGCTGCCGCCGCCTGCGTTGACCATCCGGGTCTGTGACTCCCTGTCCTGCGAAATGGCTGGTGCTCAGCAGTTGAAATCGGCGCTTGAGGCTGGTGTTGATAGCTCCAAAGTCCGCATCCTGCGCGCGCCCTGCATGGGTCGCTGCGATACTGCGCCGACTTTGGAGCTAGGCCACAACCACATAGATCATGCTACTCCGGAAAAGGTGCTGGCGGCGATCGAAGCCGGGGATACCCACGCCAAGATTCCCGACTACCAGCACTTTGCGACCTATCAGGCCGAGGGCGGCTATGAAAAATTGCAAGAACTGCGCGCCGGGGGCGATTGGGAAGCGGTTCAGGCCAAGATCAAAGAGGCTGGTCTGCGGGGGCTCGGTGGTGCGGGTTTCCCATCGGGCACCAAATGGGGTTTTGTGCGCGCGAATGAAGGCACGCGGTATCTCGCCGTGAACGGTGATGAAGGTGAGCCGGGCACCTTCAAGGACCGCTACTATCTCGAGCGCACGCCGCATGTTTTTCTCGAAGGCATGTTGATGGCAGCCTGGGCTGTTGAAGCCGAAAAATGCTTTATCTACATGCGCGACGAATACCCAGCCGTGCTGAAGATTCTAGCCACCGAGATCGTTGCGCTGGAGGCGGCTGGCATCGTTGAGCCCGGCTATATCGACCTGCGCCGTGGGGCAGGTGCCTATATCTGTGGTGAAGAAAGCGCGATGATCGAAAGCATCGAAGGCAAACGCGGCGAGCCGCGTCACCGTCCGCCCTTTGTGGCGCAGGTGGGTATCTTTGGTCGTCCAACCTTGGTGCACAACGTGGAAACGCTGCTTTGGGTGTGCAGGATCAACCGCGAAGGTCCTGAATGCCTGAACGCGGTTGAAAAAAATGGCCGCATGGGTCTGCGCAGCTATTCCGTGTCAGGTCGGGTTAAGAACCCCGGTGTGCATCTGCTGCCGGCCGGCTCTACCATCACCGACATCATTGAGGCCTGCGGTGGCATGCTGGAGGGTCACAGGTTTAAGGCCTATCAGCCCGGTGGTCCCTCGTCTGGCCTGCTGCCTGCCTCCATGCATGATGTGCCGTTGGATTTTGACACCCTGCAACCGCATGGCACCTTTATTGGTTCCGCCGCTGTGGTGGTTCTGTCGGATCAGGACTCTGCCCGTGATGCGGCGCTGAACATGCTGCGCTTCTTTGAAGATGAAAGCTGCGGCCAGTGCACCCCGTGCCGGGTGGGTTGCGAGAAGGCGGTCAAGCTGATGAGCGAAAAGAAATGGGATCAGGGTCTTCTGGAAGAGCTCAGTGCCGCCATGGTCGATACTTCGATCTGTGGTCTGGGCCAGGCGGCGCCGAACCCAATCCGGCTGACCATGAAGCATTTTCCGGAGGAGGTGTGAGAATGGGCCTATCCTTGATGTCCCGCCCGGCCGATAGGCCGGGCAGCGCCCGACCCGCCCCCACAGGGCGGGCGCTTCGCACCCCTCCTTCGGGCCGGTCACTGCCCCTGATCCAGAACATGGAGATCTAGGCCATGAGCAAAGAAATTACCTTCACCCTCGATGGCCAGGAAGTCACAGCCGAAGCAGGGCTGACCATCTGGGAAGTCGCCAATGGCCGTGGCCTCAAGATCCCGCATCTGTGTCACAAACCGCAGCCCGGCTACCGCGCAGATGGCAATTGTCGCGCCTGCATGGTGGAGATCGAAGGCGAGCGCACTCTGGCGGCCTCCTGCATCCGCGAACCCTCCGAAGGCATGGTGGTTGTGACCAACAATGCCCGCGCAGAAAATGCCCGCAAAATGGTGATGGAGCTCCTGGTTGCGGACCAGCCCAAACAGGAAGAAGCCCATGATAAGTCCTCGCATCTGTGGGATATGGCGGATCTGAACGGGGTTTCAGAGTCGCGCTTTCCCAAGCTGGAAGAGGGCCGCATTCCGCTGCTTGATGACAGCCATGTGGCGATGTCGGTCAACCTGGATGCCTGTATCTCTTGTGGGCTTTGTGTCCGCGCCTGCCGCGAAGTGCAGGTCAATGATGTGATCGGCATGGCCGGTCGTGGCCATGATGCCTATCCGACCTTTGATATTTCGGACCCCATGGGTGGCTCTTCCTGTGTGGCCTGCGGGGAATGCGTGCAGGCCTGCCCAACCGGTGCCTTGATGCCTGCCGCTGTGGTGGACGAAAATCAGATCGGCGACAGCGCCGATTTTGATTCAGAAACCGAAAGCGTCTGCCCCTTCTGCGGTGTTGGCTGCAAGGTCAGCCTCAAGGTCAAAGACAATAAGGTCAAATATGTCGAGGGCATCAACGGCCCCGCCAACGAAGGCCGTCTCTGCGTTAAGGGCCGATTTGGTTTCGACTATATCCACCACGAACATCGGCTGACAAAACCACTGATCCGCCGCGACGATGCGCCCGCCAAGGGGCTGAACGTGGATCCCGGCGATCTGCTCACGCATTTCCGCGAAGCCTCCTGGGAGGAGGCCATGGACCTGGCAGGCTCTGGCCTGAAAAAACTACGCGACGCTGACCCGCGTTCGGTTGCTGGCTTTGGCTCTGCCAAATGCACCAACGAGGAAGCCTATTTGTTCCAGAAGTTCATCCGTCAGGGCTTCAAGCACAATAATGTCGACCACTGCACCCGGCTGTGCCATGCCTCTTCGGTGACGGCGCTGATCGAAAACGTCGGATCTGGTGCCGTGACCGCGACCTTCAACGAGATCGAAAACGCTGATGTGGCGATCATCATCGGCTCCAACCCGATCGAAAACCATCCCGTCGCGGCGACCTATTTCAAACAGTTCACCAAACGCGGCGGCAAGCTGATCGTGATGGATCCGCGCGGCGTCGGCATGCGGCGCTATGCAACAGAGATGCTGCAATTCCGCCCCGGTGCGGATGTCTCGATGCTGAACGCCATCATGCATGTCATCGTCGAAGAAGAGCTCTATGATGCTGACTATATCGAAAAGCACACCGAGAACTGGGAGGCCGAAAAGGCGCATCTGAAAGATTTCTCGCCTGAGAAAATGTCGGAAATCTGCGGCATCGAGCCAGAGCAGCTGCGTCGCACTGCGCGTCTTTTTGCCAAGGGCTCGGCCGGTCTGATCTTCTGGGGCATGGGGGTGTCGCAGCATATCCATGGCACAGATAATTCGCGTTGCTTGATCGCACTGGCGCTGATGACCGGCAATGTCGGCAAACCTGGCGCTGGTCTGCACCCGCTGCGGGGGCAGAACAATGTGCAAGGCGCCTCGGACGCTGGGCTGGTGCCGATGTTCCTGCCGGACTACCAGACAGTGACCTCGGATGACGTGCGGCGATCTTTTACAGATGTTTGGGGCGGCGGGGATTTCTCCAACGAGAAGGGTCTCACAGTGACCGAGATCGTTGATCAGGCCTATGCGGGCAGGGTCAAGGGCATGTATATCCAGGGCGAAAACCCGGCGATGTCCGACCCGGATGTGGATCACGCCCGCGAAGCTTTTGCCACGCTGGATCTGATGATCGTGCAGGACATCTTCCTCACCGAGACGGCAAACTACGCCGATATTATCCTGCCGGCCTCGGCGCTTTATGAAAAGAATGGGACGGTTTCCAATACCAACCGGCAGGTGCAGCGGGTGCGCCCGGCTGTTTCCCCGCCCGGCGAGGCTCGCGAAGACTGGCAGATCACCGTCGAGCTGGCGCAGCGCATTGGCCTGCCCTGGGACTACAAAGATGTCTCAGAGGTCTTTGCCGAGATGAAGCTCAACATGAAATCGCTGGACAATATCACCTGGGAGCGTCTCGAGAGTGAGACCATCACATACCCGTCGCTGCATGCGACAGATCCCGGTCAGGCGATTGTCTTTGGCGATGGTTTCCCGCGGGCCAATGGGCGTGCCCGCTTTACTCCGGCCAGCGTCATTGCCCCGGACGAGGCCCCGGACGCTGACTATCCGATGATCATGACCACCGGTCGCCAGCTGGAACACTGGCACACCGGGTCGATGACACGGCGGTCGCTGGTGCTGGACGCGGTCGAGCCAGAGGCAAATTGTTCGCTACACCCTAAAACCCTGCACCGGCTCGGGGTCGAGCCGGGGGAAATGGTACGCCTATCCACCCGGCGTGGAGCGATCGAGATCATGGCCCGCGCGGATCGCGCCATAGCTGAAGACATGGTCTTTGTGCCCTTTGCCTATGTTGAGGCGGCGGCAAATGTGCTGACCAACCCGGCGCTGGATCCCTATGGCAAGATCCCGGAGTTCAAATTTGCGGCTGTCAAAGTTGAAAAGGCCAATAGCCAACTGGCGGCCGAATAACCTGGCGCGGCATCTCTTTCTTAGGGCGGCCTCTGTTCAGAGGCCGCCCTTTTCTTTTGGGGTTCTGCGGTCAAGGAGCCCGTCAGGGCCCGCGTGTAGCGCGGCTTGTCCTTGACGGCAGAACCCCGATGACAAACTGAACGCGGCGCATTGAGGGGCAAATCTGCCCCTCAATCGCTTCTCAGCAAGCCTTGTTGCGCCGGGCAAGGCCCGGCGCTGGGCCCAACGGGAGCAGTGGTGCCTTTGGCATCTTTGTCGACGGGCGGGAGCCCCCCTTGCGCCTTTTAGGCCAGAAGGGTGATGGCGCTTTGCCCGGCAGCGCGGCGCAGGGCATGGGTTTCCTGCAACTCCGGATCATTAATCCAGGCCTTGGCGGCTTCAACGTCGGGGAATTCCAGTATGACCCCGATGCCAGTCTCATCGCGGCTGCCTTCAATCACCGTCTGGCTAGGTGTGGCCACCAAGGGTTTTGCGCCATGCTTTTGCAAAGCTGCTCCAGCCTTCTCGCGGTAGGCTGCCATGATGTCGGGATTCTCCAGCACCAAGTTTACATATACATAGGCCATTTTGCGTCCTCTTATTGTGATGGCACAGAGATGGCGATCCGGATGACACAAGAAAACACATGTATTTGCACGAAAGATATGCAAAAATGCATGTATGCAGCAGATAAACTGGGATGACATGCGCACCATATTGGCGCTGGTGCGGGCAGGAACATTAGCAGGGGCGGCAGAGACCCTCTCGGTAAGCTACACAACTGTGGCGCGCCGGGTTGCCCGTGCCGAGGAAATGCTGGGCCGCCCGCTGTTTGAGCGCCGCCCCGAAGGCTATCTGGCCAGTGCAGAGGCTGAGGATCTGGCACGGGCAGCCGCGCAGATGGAGCAGGTGGAGCAGGCGGCACTGCGGCAAATCAGCGGTCGTGACCAGGGGGTGTCTGGCCCTCTGACGCTCACCGCGCCGCAACTGCTGATCCAGACCCACCTGGCGCCGTTTCTGGCCGGGTTCTGTCGCGACAACCCCGAGGTGGAGCTCACCGTGCGGGCCAGCAATGAACTCTTGGACCTGACCCGGCGCGAGGCGGATTTGGCCATTCGTATCAGCAAATCCCCTGGCGATACCCTGGTTGGCCTGCATCTGGCGGATCAGAAAACCACCTGCGTGGCGTTGCCAGAACTCGTAGCGCGGGCCAAGGCTGATCCGCAGGCAGAGCTGGACTGGGTACTCTACAGCGGCCATGCCGCCCCGCCCAAAGCGGCCCTGGCCAGGTTTCCCAACTATCACATCCGGGGCCGGTTTGACGATATGACCTCGCTGATTGCCGCCGCCAAGGCAGGCATGGGCGCGGTACGGATGCCGGTCTATCTGGGGCGTTCAGATCCGGATCTCCATCCCTTGCCAGGGCTTGAACCGCAGCCCTATGCTCCAATCTGGGTGCTGAGCCACCCGGATCTGCAACAATCCATCAAGGTGCGCCGCTTCAAAACCGCGCTGAAACAGTTCTTTCGCAGCCGCGAGGAAGAGTTCACCCGGCTGTAGCAGTCAGGTCGTTGAATTGGTGGCGGGCCTGAAATCGGTCGATATCTGACTGAGCCGGGACTTCGCCGGTAAAGACTTCGACATAGGTTGAGGTCAACGCCAGGCGTCGATCTTCAGATTGGCGGATCTGCATCGATATATAGCCGATCTGGGTGTAGATCATAGTGCGCGCCCGAACCAGGGCATTGTCGCCGGTGTAACCAAAACGTTCCAACATGGCAGTCAGGGCCCTCTCGCGCCGGGCGTCCGCTTGGTCCAGTCGCTTTTGCAATCTCGCATCCGTGCGCGCCCAGTTACGGATCGCCAGATCCAGTCTGGCGTCAAACAAATCGGGGTCGAGCCAGCAATCAAACAGATTGAAAGCGGCCTCGCAGATATTTGCCGCATAGGCCTCGGTGCGAGCCACCAGATTGCCGGTGTTCTTGTCTTCCCAGTGTCGGATAATGGCTTCCAGCAGCGCGTCGCGGTCCTTGAAATGCCAATAGAAACTGGTCCGGGAAACCCCCAGCTGTTTGGCCAGGGGCATGATTTTTACCGCCTCAACCCCCATTGTGGTCAACGCCTCATAGGCGGCTGTCAGCCAGGCCTCTTCCGAGGTTGGTGCGCGCGATGGATCCTGAACTGTCATGACCCTTTCTTAACATTTGCCATGTCAGGTCGCAATGAAGTTGACAGGCCTGATGGGTTTGCTGACATATGTGTCGAGCAACTTTGCTTCACATGTGCTGGGAGGAAACACCCCATGTCCAACGATCCGCTGCTGCAGCCTTACCGGCTGAAACATCTGACCCTGCGCAATCGGATCATGACCACCAGCCATGAACCGGCCTATCCCGAAGATGGTATGCCCAAAGAACGCTATGCGGCCTATCACGCGGAACGTGCCAAGGCGGGCGTTGCCCTGACCATGACAGCGGGTTCAGCGGCTGTGTCTCGCAACAGCCCACCGGTGTTCAACAATATCCTGGCCTATAAGGACGAGGTGGTTCCTTGGATCCGCAATTTGACCGACCAGGTCCACGCGCATGGGGCCGCTGTGATGATCCAGCTCACCCATCTGGGGCGGCGCACCCACTGGAACAAAGGTGACTGGCTGCCAGCGGTGTCCTCTACCCGCCACCGCGAACCGGCGCATCACGCCTTTCCCAAACTGGCCGAAGATTGGGATATTGCGCGGATCATCTCTGATTTTGCCGATGCCGCCGAGCGCATGAAAGAAGGGGGCATGGACGGGGTGGAGATCATGACCCATGGCCACCTCCTTGATCAGTTCATCTCGCCGCTGACCAATGATCTGGAGGGGCCCTATGGCAGGGATCAACTGGAGAACAGGATGCGGCTCACCACCGACATTATCGCAGCTGTGCGTGCCCGTGTCGGGCAAGAATTCGTTCTGGGGGTGCGTTTTGCCCCGGATGAGGCGCAGAATGGCGGTATCACGCCTGAGATGGGCGTGGAGATTTCCCAGATCCTGAAGGACACCGGGCAGGTCGATTTCCTGAACATCAATCGCGGCCGTATACATACCGATCCGGCAATGACGGATATGATTCCGGTACAGGGCATGAAGAACGCGCCGCACTTGGATTTTGCCGGTTCTGTTCGCGCCGCGACGGGCATGCCGACCTTCCATGCCTCAAAAATCCCCGATGTGGCCACGGCGCGTCACGCGGTGGCGGCGGGCCAGTTGGATATGGTGGGGATGACGCGGGCGCATATGGCGGACCCCCATGTGGTGCGCAAAATCATCGAAGGCCGCGAGGATGACATTCGCCCCTGCGTTGGGGCTACCTATTGTCTGGATCGGATCTATCAGGCAGGCGAGGCTCTGTGCATTCACAATCCGGCAACCGGTCGCGAATTGACCATGCCGCATGATATCACACCTGCTGCAAGCAGGAAAAAGGTTGTGATCGTGGGGGCGGGGCCCGGTGGGCTGGAAGCCGCCCGCGTTGCAGCGGGGAGGGGGCATGATGTGACCGTGTTCGAAGCCCAGCCTGATCCCGGCGGGCAGATCCTTTTGACAGTCCAGAACCCGCGCCGCGCCGAGATGATTTCCATCATCGATTGGCGTATGGCGCAATGTGCGGCGCGGGATGTGGAGTTTCGGTTCAACACCTGGGCCGAGGCAGAAGACGTCACCGCGCTGGCGCCAGATGTGGTCATCGTGGCGACCGGCGGCCTTCCTAATACCATGCTGCATGAAACCAGTGCGGAGGTGGCCAATGTGGTGACCAGTTGGGATATTATCTCGGGCGATGTGAAGCCGGGCGCAAATGTGTTGATCTATGACGAAAGCGGTGACCATCCCGGTGTTATGGCAGCGGAGGTTGCGGCCAATGCCGGGGCCCGCGTCGAAGTGATGACGCCGGACAGGACTTTTGCCCCTGACATCATGGCGATGAACCTGGTGCCCTATATGCGGGCGCTGCAGGCTAAGGACGTGCGTTTCACTGTGGCGCGACGTTTGATCAAGGTCGCCCCATGCGGCAACCAGCTGACGGCCACCATCGGCACGGACTACAGTTCCCACATCGCGCAGGAGCAGTTCGATCAGGTGGTGGTGAATTACGGAACTCTGCCGCTAGATGACTTGTATTTTGATCTGAAGAAACAATCTACAAACCGAGGCGAGATCGATCCGGAGGCTTTGATCGCGGGGCGCCCTCAGGAAGTGATCGCTCACTCTGCTGGGGCCTTCCAGCTCTTCCGCATAGGGGATGCAGTTGCGGCCCGGAACACTCACGCGGCGATCTATGACGCGCTTCGCTTGCTTAAGGATATATGATTTTGGTGCTCTCCCCTTGTTGTGAGCAACTACTCAGTTTCCATTTTTAAGTGGGGGCAGCCTTTGTGCTGCGCTGTTTGTTTTGCCTCTGGCGGGAATATTTATTGGAAGGTGATGAGGGGGGCTTTTTGAGACGAGTCGGTTTGAGGTTTCGAGTGAGTCTTTGGTTTGGTTGGTTTTGGGATCCTGAGGGTTAGCCTTGGGCTGGGGTTCTCTTGTTA
>NZ_JBDWPJ010000117.1:0-28257 GCF_039971195.1 Pseudophaeobacter sp. | reverse complement strand
TCCAAGACCTTTATCACCAATGGCCAGCAGGCCGATCTGATCATCGTGGTGGCCAAAACAGATCCCGGTCTCGGCGCCAAGGGCATTTCATTGATGATGGTGGAAACCGCCACGGCAGAGGGGTTTTCCCGTGGGCGCAATCTGGAAAAGCTCGGCCTCAAAAGCCAAGACACATCGGAGTTGTTCTTTGACAACGTGAGACTGCCACCGGAAAACCTGCTTGGCGGCAGTGAGGGCCAGGGCTTCTATCAGCTGATGAAATCACTGCCACAGGAACGCCTGGTGGTGGCTCTTGGCGGGGCCGCCGCCATGGAGAAGGCGCTGGAGGAAACCGTGGCCTATACCGCCGAGCGCAAAGCCTTTGGCAAGCCGCTCTTGGAGATGCAGAATACAAGGTTCAAGCTGGCAGAGGTCAAGACCATTGCCCATATCGCCCGGGTGTTTCTGGATGATTGTGTGGCCAAACATCTGCGCGGCGAGTTGGATGCCACCACCGCCTCGATGGCAAAATGGTGGGTGACGCAGATGCAATGCGACACCATAGATGAATGCCTGCAACTGTTTGGCGGCTATGGCTATATGTCGGAGTATCCGATCTCAACCATGTATGCCGATGCAAGGGTGCAAAAAATCTACGGCGGATCAAACGAGATCATGAAAGAGCTGATCGCCCGCAGCCTGACCAGCTAAGCCGGGCTCGTTTCCCCAAAGCCCCTTGCCACAGCTAGCTGTTGTACGGGGCTTCTTTTGCGCAAAATACAGAGATCAGCCCTTGGCTTTGGCCTCTGCTGCGGCTTTCATCCGGGCCAAAAGCGCCGATTTGTCCTCGGATTTGCCATAGGGGTTTTTGCGGCTGCCCTTGGCATTGTGTTCGGCGTGCCGCGGGGTATTGCCACCCTTTTTGGGGTTGCCGGATTTTCCGTAGTCCATGGGGCTGCCTTAAGATCTGGGAATGCGTCACTACGCGGAAGTGGCGCTGATGCACCAAAGCTGGGGCAATTGCAAGGTGGAGAGGGGATTGGGGGCGCTGCCCCCGCGCCCCTTTGGGGTCGCTCCCCCGGAATATTTCTGGAAAGGTGATACCACCGTGTGGAGTCAGGGCTGATAGGTGAGGATCTCATTTGGGTAGCATTCTGTGCCGATTGTGAAATGCGTGCGGCCGGTGATTTCAAAGCCCATGCGCTGGTAAAAGGCAATAGCCGCGGTGTTTTCGGCATTGGTGGTGAGCCAGGGAGAGGCCGCGCCAAGGCTGGCACAGTGGCGCAATCCAGCGCCCAGCAGCGCCTGACCTACTCCGCGGCCATGATGGCGGGGCTGCACGTAGAGCGTGGCTATCTCAACCTCGGAACCCGGCCCTGCGGGCGGGGGGACCCCATTAGAAATTCGGATAAACCCGTCGATACCCTGGCTGTTTTGCGACACAATGAAGGTCTCGCTGTCTTGTCCGAGCAGGGCTTCAAAACGCGTTGGGATCAGTTCGGAAAAGATATAATCGGCAAAGAAACCATTTATCCCCAAGCGCAGATAGGTGCCGGTCCAGACTTCGATGGCCAGGGCAGCCAGGCTCGACGCGTCGTCAAGACGCGCCGAGCGCAGGGTCACCTTGTCCGGTTCGGAGTTAGCCACCCCGGACCGTATCAATCATCAGCTGCACATGCTCCGGATCCGCATCCGGGGTGATACCATGGCCGAGGTTGAAGATATGCGGCCCATTTTTGAAGGCCTCCACGATGGCGCGGGTTTCGGCCACCAGTTCCTGACCACCAGTGACCATATGGCGCGAGGCCAGGTTGCCCTGCACGCAGCCATCAACCTGCAGATTCTGCGCCGCCCAGAGCGGATCCACCGAATTGTCCAGCGCCAGACAATCAATGCCGGTCTCCTTGGCAAAGCCGAGGTATTTTTCGCCGGCTTCACGCGGGAAGCCAATCACCGGAATGCCAGGGTAGCGCTGTTTCAGCGCGGCGGTGATCCGGCGGCAGGGCTCCAGCGCGTATTTGTGGAAATCCTCGCCTTTGAGCGAGCCGGCCCAGCTGTCAAAGATCTTCACCACTTCGGCGCCCGCTTCGATCTGCAAAGAGAGGTATTCGATGGTCGCCTCGGTGATGCGGGTCAGCAGGGCCTCGAACAGGGCGCGGTTTTCTTGCTTCAACGCATGGGCCGGACCCTGATCCGGGGTGCCGCGTCCGGCGATCATATAGGTGGCCACAGTCCAGGGCGCGCCGGCAAAGCCGATCAGCGTGGTCTCAGACGGCAGTTCACGGGACAGGATTTTGACGGTTTCATAGATCGGATTGAGCGTCTCGTGAATGTCAGCCACGGGCCCGAGCTTGGCAAAATCGGCTTGGGTGGTGATGGTCGACAGTCGAGGGCCTTCGCCGGTGACAAACCACAGATCCGCGCCCAGCGCCTGGGGCACCAGCAGGATATCAGCAAAGAGGATCGCCGCGTCAAATCCATAGCGACGGATCGGCTGCAAGGTGACCTCGGCAGCGAGCTCTGGGTTGTAGCAAAGTTTGAGAAAATCCCCGGCCTGGGCCCGGGTGGCGCGATATTCAGGCAGGTAGCGGCCCGCCTGGCGCATCATCCAGATCGGTGGCACATCCTGGGCCTCGCCTGCCAATGCGCGCAGAATTTTCTTTTGTTCAGCCATGATGCCCTCGATTTGTGCCTGCTCGTTGCTCCGCCCATGAGGTCGGCCCAAAGCGACAAATTGTCAAGACCCGCCTGCCCCCTGCCTGCAACGGCAAATCGCCGCTGCCTGTCTGTGTTTTTGCCCTTTAGGGCCGCAAAACCGGTTTCCCCTTTTGGCGAAAATGCACTAGGGCTTTTAGCATGATACAGAACCTGCCCTCCCCCGCTTCGCCGCTGAAAATTGGCACCCGTGGATCGCCCCTGGCGCTGGCTCAGGCCTATGAGACCCGCCGCCGTCTGGCTGCAGCCTTTGATCTGGCTGAGGTGGCCTTTGAGATCGTGGTGATCAAGACCAGTGGTGACAATCAGGCGCTGATCGCGGCGGATAAACCGCTGAAAGAGCTGGGTGGCAAGGGGCTGTTCACCAAGGAGATCGAAGAGGATCTGTTGTCGGGTGCCATCGATATTGCGGTGCATTCGATGAAGGATATGCCGGTGGCCCAGCCCGAGGGGCTGCTGCTGGACTGCTACCTGCCACGCGAAGATGTGCGCGATGCCTTTGTCTCACCCAAGTTTTCCCGCCTGCAGGATCTGGAAGCCGGGGCGGTTGTGGGCACCTCCTCCCTGCGCCGCCGGGCTCAGCTGATGAACCGTCGGCCTGATCTGCAGGTGGTGGAGTTTCGCGGTAATGTGCAGACCCGGCTGAAGAAGCTGAACGAAGGCGTGGCAGAATGCACCTTCCTGGCCATGGCAGGCCTCAACCGTCTGGCCATGGCCGATGTGCCTGCCACCGCGATTGAGGCCAATGACATGCTGCCCGCCGTTGCCCAAGGCGCCATCGGCATTGAGCGACGGGGCGATGATACCCGGGTGGCGGCAATGCTGGAAGCCATCCATGACAAGACCACCGGTCAGCGGCTGGCGGCGGAGCGCGCCTTTCTGGCGGCGCTGGATGGATCCTGTGAAACGCCGATCGCGGGCCTCGCCGAACTGCAGGGCGGTACTCTGCGGCTGCGCGGCGAGGTGCTGCGCCCGGATGGGTCCGAAGCCATTGCCGAGGATCAAAGCTGCGCGATTGAAGACGGGGCGGCGCTGGGGCGTGAGATTGCCGCCAAACTTCTGGCCTCGGCTGGACCCGGTTTTTTTGACTGGCGTCAGTAAGCCTGTCATCCCCTCTCCTGAATGCCGCCCCTAAATGCCGCCACGACATACGCAAAAGTATGACGTGGCGACCCATTTGACCGCTTCCCCAGATGCAGGCGACCCTGCGACCAGGAGGAGCCCATCATGACACCTGGAAAATCTTATCTCAGCAGTGAGGAAATTCGCCCCCTGGCCGAAAGGTCAGATGCGATGGGCCTGTGGCTGGTTGTGCATTGCTGGGGGGTGATCGCCTGCGCCTTGGCGCTTTTTGCGGTCTGGCCCAATCCGCTGACCTTTGTCATCGCAGTGCTGGTGATCGGCTCGCGCCAGCTGGGGCTGGCGATCCTGATGCATGAGGCGGCGCATAACGCGCTGTTCAAAACCCGCAGATGGAATGACATTGTGGGCGAATGGCTCTGTGGGCGACCTATTCTGGCCGAACTGGCCGCCTATCGCCACTACCATCTGACGCATCATCGCTTTACCCAGACCGAGAAAGACCCGGATCTGAAGCTGAGTTCCAAATTCCCCACCTCCAAGGCCTCGCTGAAACGCAAATTCACCCGCGACCTGACCGGCCAAACCGGGGTCAAGCAGCTTGTGGGTCAGATACTGATGAGTTTTCGCCTCGCAGGAGATGAGGACGCCATCGAGGCGGCGGCTTCGGATTTTGCGCAGAGTTTTAAAGCGCCGCATCTGTGGAAATCCCTGCCGGTGTTCCTTGGTATTGCTTTGGCGATGAGCCTGATTGGGGACTGGTGGTGGGGGCTTGGTTTCTGGCTGCTGCCCTATCTGACCTGGTTTCAGTTTGTGCTGCGGGTGCGCAACATCGCCGAACACGGCGCGGTGGAGCAGTCAGAAAACCCGCTGCAGAATGTGCGCACCACCAAGGCTGGCCCCATCGCCCGGCTGTTTGTCGCCCCCTATTGGGTCAACTACCATCTCGAGCATCACATGGTGATGCATGTGCCCTGCTGGCAGCTGAAAAACATGCACAAGGCTCTTCTGGACAAAGGGATCGGCCCGGATATGCGCATCGCCTCGGGCTATGGTCAGGCCTTGGCAGAAGCCGGTTGGAAGCGCGCCTAGCCTCCGCTCACCTTCCACCTGCGCCTCGCAGAACAACATGACTAAAGCGCCTGCCCCTGCGACGGGGCGGGCATTTCCAATCAGGTCCTAGGCTACAGCTGGCCAGACCAGCGCAACCAGGTTTCGGGGCTGTCATGGAAGACGTTCAGATCCACATCGCCTTCAATCCCCGGCACCACTCCGGTGCCGGTATATTGCCAGAACCGCCAATGAGCGCCGGGATAGACCTGACGCGGATGGCCCGCGACAGAGCGCAGCCAGAATTCGGTGCCGCGCAACTTGCCAATGCCGGTCTCTGAGAAGAAATCCACCGTGGTATAGACCACCGGGCGCTGGCCGTAATGTGCCTCCAGCAGCGCCAGGAATTTACGCGCCTCTGCCCGTACCACCCGGCCATCAGGACGTTTGGTGCAGGTGCGCGAGAGCGGGTTCCACTCCATATCCAGCACCGGCGGCAGCGCATTGGGATCGCGCGGCACATGTTTGATGAACCAGCGGGCTTGCTCTTCGGCGGGGCGACAGAAGTAAAAGTAATGATAGGCGCCGCGTTGTACGCCCGCCCGCTGCGCGCCGCTCCAGTTTGCGGTAAACCGGGGATCCGCGACATCGCCACCCTCGGTTGCCTTGAGATAGGCAAAGGAGACACCGGCCTGGCGCACCTCGCGCCAATCGATCTCTCCCTGATAGCGCGAGACATCAATGCCATGGATCGGATAACTGCGCGGCCCGCGCCCGGTCCATTCATGCGGATCAGTGTCGCCAAACCGGGGATAGGTATTGAGCTGCGCCAATTGCGCCTCACTAGGACGCTGGGTTGGGGCAGCACTTGCCTCCGGCGGTGGCGGCGTCTTTTGGCCACAACTCACCAGGGCAACCATGACCAGAACACTTAGAAAACCATGGCGCATCGCTAAACCCAATACAAGAAAGCAAAAGAACCGGCCCAAATCTGGCCGGCCCTCTTAATCTCTATCGAAGATATGGGTTTTCCTAGAGGAAAGCCGCAGAGCCGCAAAAATAGGCGTTATTTCGCGGGTTTGCGGGCTGGAAGCTTTAGACCCATTTGGCCATAGGTGGCAGGCTCATCAGCACCGCATTGGCATCATGGCCAGTTTCCAGACCAAATTTGGTGCCGCGATCATAGACCAGATTGTATTCCGCATAGAGACCACGATGCACCAGCTGAGTGTCCTTGTCGGCCGCGTCAAACTCCTGCAGCCGGCGCTTTTCCACCAGCGGCAGATAGGCCGGCAGGAAAGCGCGGCCAATATCCTGGGTCAGGGCAAAATCCGCCGCCCAGTCACAGGTGTTGCGATCATCCATAAAGATGCCGCCCACCCCGCGGGCGCGGTTGCGATGCGGGATGTAGAAATACTCGTCCGCCCAGGCCTTGAGCCGGGGGTAGAGATCTGCCCCATGCGGGTCGAGGTGCTGCTGCTGCTGGGCATGGAAATGCGTGGTGTCTTCGGCATACTCGATACAGGGGTTCAGATCTGATCCGCCGCCAAACCACCAGCCATGCGGGGTCCAGAACATCCGGGTATTCATATGCACCGCCGGGGCATGGGGGTTGCGCATATGCGCCACCAGCGAAATGCCCGAGGCCCAGAAGCGTGGATCTTCCTTCATGCCCGGCAGCCCCTTGCGCGCCGCCATAGCATTTTGCGCACGCTCCCCCAGGGTGCCGTGCACCTCAGAGATGTTGACACCGACCTTTTCAAAAACACGCCCACCGCGCATCACGCTCATCAAACCGCCGCCCGCGTCCGATCCATCCTCGGCGGCGCGTTTGGTCTCAGTGACCTCAAACCGACCCGGCTGCAGATCCGCAAATGGCCCCGTGTCATGACTGTCCTCAAGCCCCTCAAAAGCCGCAACGATCTCGTCGCGCAGGGCGCGGAACCAGGCCGCGGCCTGGGCTTTTTGCTCATTCATTTCGGAAGTCATCACGGGGATCTTTCTACGGTGTCTTGCAGCTGGGTCTGTCAGCTAGGGTCTTGTGGCGGCCTTAGTGGACCGGTGCGGCGACAGGGTCCAGCAGGGTGCGGCCACCATCCAGGGTCATGATCTGGCCGGTCATAAACCCGGAGGCATCTGAGGCCAAGTATTGCGCTGCTTCGGTCAGTTCTGTCGGCGAGGCAATCCGCCCCAGCGGGGTGTGTTCTTCGATATCGTCGCGGTAGCTGCGGTTTTCCTTCAGCGTCGACTGCATCGAGGCGCTCATCACCGAACCAAAGGCGATGGAGTTCACCCGGATGCGATGTGGTGCCAGGGAAACTGACAGCGAGCGGGTCAGCTGATCCAGCGCCGCCGAGGCCACCGAATAGGCCATCAGTTCGGGATGGGTGCGCCGGGCCGCGATAGACGAAAGGTTGACGATGGCCCCCAAAGGCGCGTCTTCATCGCCACCCTCCCCCTGTTTGATCATCCGCCGCGCCACCTGCTGCGACAGGCGCAGGCTGGGCAGCAAGTTTTCCGTCAGCAAAAGCTCAAGCGAATCGTCATTGGGATCCAGCGGATCGCTTTGCACCACCTGGCGCGCCCCATTGACCAGAATATCGATGTCATCAAAGGCATCGATGGTGGCCGAGAGCAGATTGGCAATGGTCAGCCGCTCGCGCAGATCACCGGCAAAGTAGCGGATATTGCTCTCTTCCGGCTGCTCGCCCAATTCGCGGACCAGAGCCGCTTCACTGGTGTCGGCAAACATCACATTGGCACCGGCAGCGACAAACTGGCGGCCAATGGCCAGGCCAATGCCGCTGGAGGCGCCGGTGACAATGGCAGTCTTGCCAGAGATGGAAAAGGACATGTGTTGCACACTCCCGAGGGTTTCTTTTGACTGCGAGCCTAGCCCCCGCAGCCCCAATAGGGAACGGAGAATTTGCCAGCCCCGCGCGAGGGAAGGTTAGCGCTTGGCGCGCCGGGGGCGTTGGGCGTGCAGCACCTTGAAACGGTTGTCACCAGCCACCTCGCTCACGGCGGCAAACCGCTCTGACAGGATCGTCTCGTAGGGCAGATGCCGATTGGCCACCATCCACAGATGGCCAGAGGCCACCAGCATATTGGCCGCCGCCGCGATAAAAGCCTGACCCAGTTCGGGCTCGGCACTGCGACCGGCATGGAAGGGCGGGTTCATCACCACGGTATTGACCTGCTCAGGGGCGGACCATTTGCGGGCATCCGCCCAGTGGAACTGCGCCCGCGCGTCCTGAACGTTGGACCGGGCACAGCCCAGCGCCACGTGATCGGCCTCGACCAGGTGCAGCAGTTCAACACCAGAACGCGACAGGATCTGCGACGACAGATAGCCCCAGCCGGCGCCAAGATCGGCCACTGTGCGGCCCAGTTTTTCCGGCAGGCTTGCCACCAGCAGTGCCGAGGCCGGGTCAATACCATCGGCTGAAAACACGCCCGGAGCGGTTACATAGCCCTCCACCTTGCTAAGCGCGGCGGGGATCCATTCTGCCAGGGTATTGTTTCCACCCTGGAACCAGAAAATCTTCCCATGGGCCTTTGACAGCGGCGCGGAGGTCTCGGTGAGTTTACGCAGGTGTTTCAGAATCGAATCGATGCCGTCGGTCTTGGCGCCATCCACCAGCACCGGGCCCGCGGTTACGGCCTCGGCCTGGGCCACCAGCAGCCGGGCCTCGGCCTTGGCGCGGGGCAGGAAGACCACCGAGGCGGCAAAGCGTTCCTCTGCGGGCAGATCGGCGACACCGGGCAGGCAGGTAAACCCTGCCGCCTCAAAGCTCTCAAAATCGGGGCGCTGTGGCTGCAGGATCAGCACGCGCTCCTTTGGCAGGGCCGAAAGATCCAGATCGGCACGCGGCGCAAAGACCGCTATGCGACCTTCATCGGGCAGGACACAGCCACCCGCGTCAAGGGCCAGGGACAGGCGCAGGGACATAGCACATCCTCTTAGATGTTGGTTTTATTCTTCTTTTTCCATCGTGCATTGCAGCGGATGCTGATGACGATTGGCAAAGTCCATCACCTGACCAACCTTGGTCTCGGCAATCTCGTGGGTAAAGACACCGACAACAGCGACGCCCTTTTTATGCACGGTGAGCATGATCTCAAAAGACTGCGCATGGGTCATGCCAAAGAACCGCTCGAGCACCATTACGACAAATTCCATTGGCGTATAGTCGTCATTGAGCAAAAGCACCTTGTAGCGCGGCGGGCGCTGGGTCTTTGGGCGCGTCTTTGTCAGAACACCAAGATCGGTATCGTCATCGTCCGAAAATTTGGACATCATCACAGGCAGCAGCGGCATCGGCAAAAGGTTCCAGTCATGCATGGAAATCTATATCCCGCTTATATAGCGTAAAGACTGCGCAGGAAAAGGGATTGAAACAGCACCGTGACGGGCAATTTGACAACAATTGGCTTTGATGCCGACGATACGCTTTGGCACAACGAGCGGTTCTTTCGGGTGACTCAGGACCGTTTTGCGGAGCTTTTGCAGGATCACACACCGGTAGAGCTTGATCGCACGGCGCTGGACCACAAATTACTGGCGGCGGAAAAGCGCAATCTGGGGCGTTATGGCTATGGGGTCAAAGGCTTTACCCTGTCGATGGTCGAGACCGCGATCGAAGTCACCGATCAGCAGGTCCCGGCCAGCGTCATCCAAGAGTTGATTGTCGCCGGGCAGATGATGCTCTCTTACCCCATCGAACTGCTGCCCCATGCCCAAAAAGCGGTGGAACAGCTGGCGGCAAGCCACCGGGTGGTTCTGGTGACCAAGGGCGATCTGCTGGATCAGGAACGCAAGCTGGCGCAATCCGGTCTGGGCGATCTGTTTGACGCGGTCGAGATCGTCTCGGAGAAAACCCCCGAGACTTACCACGAGATCTTCACCCGCCACGGCGAAGGACCGGAACGCGCCATGATGGTTGGCAATTCGATGCGCTCGGATGTGGTGCCGCTGATCACTGCGGGGGGCTGGGGCACCTATGTGCCGCATGGGCTGGTCTGGGAAGTGGAATATGCCGAGGCCCCCAAGGACAGCCCTCGCTACAATGCCATCGAGGATCTTGGCCAGCTGCCCGCGCTCATCACCCGGATCGAAGATGGGCTCTGAGCCTGTTGTGCCAGGCCGCGCATTCTCCGTTTAAACCTCAAGACACAAACAGGACCAAACCCCATGCCCCATGCCGAAATAAAATACTCCAACGATCTGCAAATCGACAGCGCTGCCATTTTGCAGGAGATCGAAGCAGTGATCATGCGGCACGATTCAGGCGCCGGCGCCTGCAAAGGGCGCGCCTATCCCACCGGCGAATTCCACCACACACATGTCACTGTAAGCGTCGCCCTGCTGGTCAAAGCTCATCGCGATGAGGCCTTCTCAAACGCTTTGCTAGCCGAACTGGAGCAGCGGGTGAGCGCCCTGATCAAATCCCCCTGCGCCTTCTCATTGGGGCTGCAGTATTCTTCGCCCTTCTATGTGACCCGCAATCACACCCCCTGAAGTCCGGCACCCCGGCAGCACGAAAAACATTTTTGCGGCTGTTGCTTGGCTGCATCAAATCCGCTGCAAACACCGCCTTTGCAGCGCGGCGCAAGGCGCAAAGCCAGGGGTTATTTGTTTACCCTTCTTTAAGACAGCGCCGATCTAGGCGAAGGCTTCTCCCGTACCACTACATCTGGGGGAAGCTTTTTCTTTTCGGGCCCTTGCCTCGGATCCCCGCGGTTCCTTCCAGCCTCTGAATATGCTAGGCTTTTGCCAATAGCAGGCAAAATCGTCAGCCGGAAAACCGGCGACATGAGGCAAAAATGGCAGATATCGAGCAGATCAGGTGCGAGCACCTGGTCCGTAGGCAGCGGGCATGCGCCCGGTCTGTGCTGTGGATCATGGGTGTGTTTCTCTCTCTTGGGATGGCACTGGTACCCCCGACCCAAACCTATGCGGCGCCCTATGCGGCGGTGGTGATTGATGCGCGCACCGGCGAAGTGCTGCATTCGCGCAATGCCGATACCCGGCTGCACCCGGCTTCGCTGACCAAGATGATGACGCTCTACATTGCCTTTGAGGCCGTGCGGAATGGCGAGATTTCCTTGGACCAAAAGGTGCGCATCAGCAAAAACGCCGCTGCCGAGCCCCCCTCAAAACTGGGGTTGAAGACCGGCCAGCGCATTGCCTTTCGCTATCTGATCCGCGCCGCTGCGGTGAAATCTGCCAATGATGCCTCCACCGCCATCGGTGAGGCGATCTCCGGGTCCGAAGCCGCCTTTGCCCGGCGCATGACCCGCACCGCCAAGGCGCTTGGCATGTCGCGCACCACTTTCAAGAACGCCCATGGGCTGACCGAATCGGGCCATATGTCCACCGCCCGCGACATGACCACCATGGGGCGGCATATCCTCTACGATTATCCTGAATACTATCACCTGTTCTCGCGCCCGACGATTGATGCAGGGGTCAAAACCGTTCCAAACACGAATCGCCGCCTGCTGGCTGCCTATCGCGGTGCCGACGGCATCAAGACCGGCTATACCCGTGCGGCGGGCTCCAATCTGGTGGCCTCGGCCAAACGCGGGGACGAGCGTATTATCGCCACGGTCTTTGGCGGCAAATCTTCCACCTCGCGCAATGCCAAGATTGTCGAACTGCTCGACCTCGGCTTTCGCCGGGCTCCATCGCGGGCCCGTGTCCGCGCCCCCGGTCGCCCCGCCTATCAGGGCAACCAGGGCATTGGCGCGCCAGCGCAGGTCGCCGGGGCGACAAGCGGTGGCGCAGGCAAGACGGTTCGGGTGAATGGTCTGGTCAAGGTCAGCCTGCGGCCACAGGGCCGCCCAGTGAACGAAGCCCCGGTTCTGGTGGCCAGTGCCACCGAGACCGAGGACACCGCGCTGCCCCAGATCGCCGAAGCGGTAGCCCCCGAGACAACAGAACCCGCGTCAGATCCGAATATCCTGCAGGCCAGCATCACCGCCGCCATTGCCGAGGCCCAGTCCCTGCCCGCCGCAACCGGATCGCAGCCTACAGCGCCCACCGCTCCGGCAGCGAGTAGCGCAGAGACCGAGGCCGCGGTGACGCTTGCCCTGGCTCAGCCTGCGCAAACCACGCCCCAGCCGGTGCCCTTTACCGGGCTACGCCCCCTGGCGCGCCCAACCCAACTGGCCCGCGCCGAGGTTCCTGCCACGCCCACGCCTGTAGTGGTGACCCGGCTTTCGACCTCTGGCGGGCGCTATTGGGGCATCAATGTGGGCCGCTACACCAGTCGTTATCAGGCAGAAAAGGTGCTGCTTCGCACGGCGCTGTCTGAGATGGAGACCCTGGATGGCACCCTGCGCAAGGTGGCGGAATCGCGTCAAGGCTATGATGCCAATTTCCTTGGCATGACCAAGGAAGGCGCCGAACTGGCCTGCCGTCGGCTGCGCGCCCGCAACATCGCCTGCGAGACCCTCGGGCCATCCTCCTGAGGCAACATAGACATTCCAAGCGGCCACGGGCTTACCTCTCGTGATCGGTCGCAGAGAAAAGCCCCTCTCCGGAGGGGCTTTTTTGTTTGGCTCCTACAGGGTCCTTTGGATGAGACTGCAAACGGCAGCTTTGAGCCCATTGCGAACATCACAGCCTCGATCTAATGTGGCTAAATGGATATCAATAACTGCATTCCAAAAGACAAATTTGATACCGCAGCGATAGAGCGGGCTTGCCAAATTGGCTTTCCCGCAATCAACCCCTTTCTCTCGGACTTGTTGAAATGGGTGCAGGATGCCAATTGGCCAGTTGCAGCCGACACAGCCGCACTGCTCTCAAATGCGGGTCCTGAAATACTCCCTCATATCAAAGCTATCCTGCGCTCGAAGGATGGAGCTGGGAAGTACTGGACAATCGACCTTGTAGTCAGGAATTCAAACCCGGATGTTCTTTTGGAACTGCATAGCGAGCTAGTGAGACTAGCTGACAGTCCGACGCAAGATGATCAGAGGGAAGAAGTTGCCGCAATTGCGCAGAACATCCTGACAAAAAGGGTATTTAATTCTGAATAACCTCATGGATGGCAGCAAAGTCCGCATAGCGAACCCTCAAAAGCCGTCACATTCAAGTGTTTCGCCAATTGGCAAAGCGGTGCTTTGGCAACGCCCGATTCACCCCTCGGTTCGGACGCGGTGACCCTCTGAAACCCTCCAATGGCAGCTTGGTTCGCATACCAGACTTTGGGCCTCGGCCTTTGGCCTTAAGGCTTGGGGTGGTCGTCCCATTCATCGCTGAGGATCCGGCGCGAGTCGCCTTCGGGGTCCTCATACTGGTTTGAACGCACGGTATAGACAAAGGCCGCCAGCGCACCACCGCCCAAGAGCAGCGAAATCGGGATGAGATAGGCAAGAACGCTCATGAGCTAAGTACTTTTGTCGGGCGCGGCACGGGTTATTTCAGGCGCAGCGCATTGAGGGAGACGGTGATCGAAGAGGTGGACATCGCCAGCGCCGCGATCAAGGGGGTGGCAAAACCGGCAATGGCCAGCGGCACCGCGATCACATTGTAGAGCGTCGCAATGCGGAAATTCTCGCGGATGCGTTTGGTGGCCTTGCTGGCCACCACGCAGGCCTCGGCAATGGGTTCAAGGTCTTGCCCCAAAAGCACAATATCCGAGGCCACGCGGGCGGCATCCAGGGCCGAGGCAGGCGAGATTGAGACATGTGCCGCGGTCAGCGCCGCAGTGTCATTCAACCCGTCACCAACCATCAGAACCCTGCGACCCTGATCGGACAGATCCTGAATGCGGGAGGATTTGTCCTGTGGCAGCGCCTCGGCCAGCCATTTCTGGATGCCCAGGCGCTTGGCCAGGTCTTCAACTGCGGCAGTGGTATCGCCGGAAATCAACAAGACCTCTTTGCCTGCGGCATGCAGCTGGGTCACGGCCTCTGCCGCTCCGGGGCGCAGGGCATCATGAAAGCGGAATCCACGTGACGCAGCGCCCTCGCCCATGTCCAGCCAGGCAGCGGTTTGGCTGCCCTGATCCGCGCCCAGCCAGGCGGCGCGGCCCAGACGCACCACATGGCCCTCAAAACGACCCTCGGTGCCATAGCCGGGGTGTTCCTGCAGATCGGTGACGTCAGCCGGGGCGATGCCGGCCGCGCGGGCCGCAGCGGTCAGCGCCCGCGACAGGGGATGCGATGAGCCCTCGGCCAGGGCCAGAGCGACCTCAAGTTCGGCGCGGCTGAAATCTTTCAAATTCTCCAGCTGCGGCGTGCCTGCAGTCAGCGTGCCGGTCTTGTCAAAGACCACAGTATCCACTCCGGCCAGACGCTCCAGCGCGGTGGAATGCTTGATCAACATACCCTTTTTGAACAAGCGCCCCGAGGCCGCCGTGGTGACAGCAGGCACCGCAAGCCCCAGCGCACAGGGGCAGGTGATGATCAGCACCGCAGCGGCGATATTCAGCGCCATGCGCAGATCAAAGGTGTAGAGATACCAGCCGATAAAGGCCAAGGCCGAGAGGATATGTACGCCCGGTGCATAGAGCTTGGCGGCACTATCCGCCAGCGAGGTATAGCGCGAACGACCGGATTCCGCGATGGCCACAAGGTCCGCCATGCGGTGCAGGGAGGTATCCTCTCCCACGGCTTCGGCGCGCACCACCAAAGGGCCGGTCAGATTGACCTCCCCCGCCGAAACCTGCGTGCCTGACTCGGCAAAGATCGGCAGGGTTTCCCCGGTGAGCAGCGAGCGATCCAGTTCCGACTGGCCTTCCGCAATAACGCCATCAACCGGCATACGGCCACCGGGGCGCACCAGGATAAGATCCCCAATCACCAGATCAGCAACCGCTACCTCGACCTCTGCGCCTGCTTCCATGCGGATGGCGCGGGGCACTTCCAGCGCCGCGAGTTCCTCGGCGGCGGAGCGCGCCACGGCGCGGGTGCGGTAATCCAGATAGCGGCCTGCCAGCAAAAAGAAGGTGAGCGTCAGCGCCGCGTCAAAATAGGCGTGTTCCCCCGAGAGGCTGGTTTCCCAAAGCGAGGTCACCAGCGCCAGCACCAGCGCCAGCACAATCGGCACATCCATATTGAGCCGCCCGACGCGCAGGGCGCTCCAGGCGTTTTTGAAGAAGGGCTGACCGGCAAAGATCACCGCCGGGAAGGCAATGGCCGCCGAAATCCAGTGGAACATGTCACGGGTGGCATCCGAGGCCCCGGACCAGACCGAGACCGACAAGAGCATCACGTTCATCGAGGCAAAGCCTGCCACTGCGAGACGCATCAGGAGCTCGCGCCCGGCCTTATCGCTTTGGGTAGCGGCGAGGCTGGCCAGATCCAGTTCATGCGCCTCAAATCCCAACCCTTCGAGCAGCGGGATCAGCTCATCCGCTCGCACCTCCGGGTCGGCCTCGATCAGGGCGCGTTTCAGGGTCAGATTGACCCGCGCCGAATGAATGCCTGGATGCGCGTTTAGCCCGCGTTCCACCGTCGAGATACAGGCCTGACAATGGATCGTCGGCAGGGACAGCGCCAGGCGCGCCTCGGGGGGGGCCTCCTCAACAGCCTCGCTGGGGGCCGCGACACAGCCGGGGCATACAGCCATTGCGGGGCGCATCTGGGCAGTCATATCGCGCCTAGCCTCTGACGTGCAGGATAACCCGCTGGGTGAACTCAACGCCGTTTTTCGCCCGCGCCACCATGCGGATATTCCAGTTGCCCGGCCCCAGATCCGCAGGCGCCACATAGGCGGCACCATTGAACTGGAAATCGGGCTCCTGGTCGTCCTTCACATGGGTGGCCCGGCCCAGGGTGGCGCTCAGCTTGGCCACCTCGACCGGATTGCCCTCGGCATCGGTGATTTCCAGCGTCACCTGATCTTCCTGCGCCGAGGCATAGACCGACCAGCCCAGAGACTGCTGGGCCGTACGCCGCACATCAAACTCCTGGCTGGCCACGTAGGAGTTCTTCACCTCGAGGCCCGGAAAGGTTTTGACCGCGTTGTAGGCCAGAGCCAGATTGACGCTGATGATGACCCCAAAGGCGCCACAAAAGACCATCAACATATGACGACCGGTGAATTCGCGTTTCCCCTTGGCCATGATCAGTTTCCTTTTCCGTTGAAGGTGGTGTCTTTGTAGGCGCGGTCGCCCGTGGTAAGATCTTCGACCCAGATCCGCACCGGTGTGGATTCCGCATCCGAAGGCGCTGCCCCTTTTGGTGTCACGATATAGACCCTTTGAAGATAGGCGGTATCGGCTGGAACCTCAACCGAGGCATAGGGCGTGCCTTCGAGCTGCACCCGCATCGTATCATCGCCTTTCAGCGAGAGTTTGAAGGGGCGAGCCTCGCCGTGTTTGTTGCGCAGGCGCACATCATAGGTGTTGCGCACCGAGCCATCCGACAGAGTGACATAGGTCGGGTTGCGCACTGGCGCCACCGTGAGGTCGATCTCGGGGCGGATGAACAGGGCAAAGACCAAGCCCAATCCCACAAAGCCCCACATCGAAGTATACATGATGGTGCGCGGACGCAGGATGTGTTTCCAGACGTTCTTGGGCGGGCTGCCAGCGCGTTCTGCTGCTTCGTCCGAGGCCGCCATATAGTCGATCAGCCCGCGGGGCTTGCCGATCTTGTCCATGATGTCGTCGCAGGCATCAATACAGAGCGCACAGGTGATGCATTCCAGCTGCTGACCATCGCGAATATCGATCCCCACCGGGCAGACATTGACGCAGGCCATGCAGTCGATGCAATCGCCCTTTGGCGGATCCGCGATCTCGGCCTGGCCCTTTTTCTTGCTCGCCTTGCCGCGGGGTTCGCCGCGCCATTCCCGGTAGCCAACGGTGAGCGTGTCTTCGTCCATCATTGCCGCCTGAATTCGAGGCCAGGGGCAGGCATAGATGCAGATCTGCTCTCGGGCGATGCCACCAAAGAAAAAGGTCGTCGCGGTGAGAAGAGCCACAGTTGTATAGGCGATGGGATGGGCCTGACCGGTGACCAGATCCACCAACAAGGTTGGCGCATCGGCAAAATAGAACACCCAGGCGCCACCGGTCGCCAGACCGATCAGCATCCAGGCGGTCCATTTGGTCAGCCGCAGCCGCGCCTTGCGCAGATCCATTTTCTTTTGCCGGTGCAGACGCAGCCGGGCGTTGCGATCGCCTTCAATCCAGCGCTCCACCAGAATAAAGAGATCGGTCCAGACGGTCTGCGGGCAGGCATAGCCACACCAGACCCGGCCCAAGGCCGAGGTAAAAAGAAAGAGCCCAAGCCCGGCCATGATCAGCAGCCCGGCAACAAAGTAGAACTCATGCGGCCAGATTTCGATCCAGAAGAAATAAAACCGGCGGTTGGCCAGATCCAGCAAGACCGCCTGATCGGGCAGCGAAGGGCCGCGATCCCAGCGAAGCCATGGCGTTATGTAGTAGATCCCCAGGGTGATCGCCAAAATATACCATTTGAGATTGCGGAAAACACCCGAAACGCGCCGTGGAAAGACGGGTTCCCTGGCGGCGTATAGGCTGGGGGCGGGATCGGAATCACTCACGGACTCACTCCACTAAATTTGTGCTTCTGACTGCGGTTCTTTCAAATGTTAAGGTGTCGCTCTTTGACGTGGATCAAAAAGCGCATCGGACAAGCATCTTTATGCTTCGCGCTCAGAAGTATAAGTACTTTTATGGTGCCGGAGCCATGCGATGAATTGGCGCGACTGGGGCCGCTGCACGCCGGGACGGGTGACAATATGGTAGCCGCGCGCCTCATCTCCGGTGAACAATTCCACAAGGCGGCCGGCCGCCAGATCCTCCTGCACAAAATCCTTTACACTCACCGCGATGCCCTGCCCTTCGCGCACCGCCTGCATCAACAGATTGCCCGGAAGCTTGATACTTGCTCCGCGAATGACATCCGCCACCCCGCGCGATCGCAGCCAATGGGCGGCCTCTGTGGTGCCCAACTCTTCGAGCCAGGGGAAATCCAGCAAGTCTTCGGGCGCACTCACGCTGCGGCCCTTCAACAGGTCGGGATGGGCGACTACCACCATGGGAGAGCAAAGCAGGATTTCAGACTCCAGCCCGCCCCAGTCACCATCGCCATAGCGCAGAGCAATATCGACGCCACCCGGTTGTAGCGCCACAACTTCGCCACGCGGATCAATCACCAGATCAATACCCGGATGTTTCAGCCGAAACTCTGCCAACCTCGGCATCAGCCAATTGGCCGCAAACATCGGCGTGCAGCTGATGTGCAGAGGTCGCATCGCTCCCTGGGTGCTGACCTCCTGCACCGCTGTCTGAATTGCGCCAAAGCCCAGCAGCACGGCCTGCGCCAGATGCTTGCCTTCCTCTGTCAGTTCCAGGGACCGGCCACTGCGGTCCAGCAGCGGCACCCCCAGATGATCCTCCAGGCTGCGCAGCTGTTGGCTGATGGCAGCGTGGCTGACATTGAGCGCTGCACCCGCTTTGCTTACATTTGCATGCTCTGCAAAAGCAGAAAAGGCCCGCAGGGCTGCCAGAGGCGGCAAAGACAACCAGTCCATTTGTAATTCCAACTTACATAACTGAATTTTTCCTGAGTCGCATCTTGCGTCCTTTCGGGCAACAGTCAAAGGCAGAAACACCAGCACAGGAGATTTCAAGATGCTGATCGATATCTACGCCCGTTCCATGATGACCGCGACGCGCCAGCCTTGTGTTCAAGTGCGTGACATGCCCGCCCTGCCAGCCGCCCGCCACGATTTGCCCGCGGCCTATGTGCCGCCGCAGCAGGCACCGGGGGTTCTTGACAGGTTGACCCGCTGGTTCAAAGGAAAGGCCAAACGAGTATATCCGGGGTTCAATAGGCTGAACCAGCCCGTGCGCTGCATTGACCTGCAGAAGCTCTGAACAGGTTTCGGACGCTGAGGGCTGAGTTGACAGGTCAGAGGCAAATAGGCGTCGGCTTTCCAGGAAACGCGCGAACAGATCGAAAAGCCGACGCTTTATTCCCAGAACCCTGCACGCGGGCCATGGGAATTGGGGACTGACCACCCGGCGCTAGCTAAACAAGCGCCCAAACCGGCCAGTGCATCTCTGCCTTGGGCTGAGTAAAGCAGCTTTTGCGTCTGCCCGGTTTGACTCTAATCAAACTGGCAAAAAAAATTGGGAAAACTCTAGCTTCCAAGCAAGAAGGCCGCCCCAGTTGGAGCGGCCTTCTTTGATCTTTGGTCAGCTGAGATGGGCTGGCTATTACTCGCCGCCGCCCAGCTGGTGCACATAGGCGGAAACTGCGCGGATCTGTGCCTCGGTGAGGCGGGTGTTCCAGGCTGGCATCACACCATAACGGGAGTTGTTCACGGTCTCGGTGAGCGAATCGTAATCGCCGCCAAAGAGCCAGATCGCATCCGCAAGGTTTGGTGCCCCCTGGCTGCGATCGCCAGTGCCATCTTCCATGTGGCAGGAGGAACAGTTGTCTTCATAGACAACAGCGCCTGCATCCACTTTGGAGGCATCCTTCGCTTCGCCGGACAGAGACATGACAAAGTTCACAACCTGGGCGATCTCTTCTTTCTCCAGCAGCTCATCCCGGCCAAAGGCAGGCATCTCGGAATAGCGCGCATCGTCGCTGTCCTCGTTGCGGATACCATGGGTCACGGTCATGTGGATGTCCTCGACGGAACCACCCCAGAGCCAGTCATCGTCCAGCAGGTTGGGATAGCCCTTGGCACCCGCCGCGCCAGAACCGTGGCACTGGGCGCACCAGGTCTTGAACACAGCAGAACCCGCCGAAACCGCATAGGGGCCCATTTCCGCATCGCCGGAAATTGCGGTCAGCTCGGCCGCTTCCAGTTTGGCGTTCATCGGCGCATTGGCTTCGTTGACGGCCTGGATTTCTGCCGCGACATCGCCGCGGGTCGACCAGCCCAGCACCCCGGCGGTTGCCGAGTTCAGCATTGGCCAGGCAGGGTACAGGATGGTGTAGCCAATCGCCCAGATGATGGTGGCATAGAGGGTCCAGAGCCACCAGCGTGGCATCGGATTGTCAAATTCCTCGATCCCGTCCCAGCTGTGGCCAGTGGTGTTTGGATCGTCGTCGAACTTTTTGACGGGCTTGCTCATGTCCGCGCCTCCTTATGTGCGGCGGGTGTCGCCTCGGCCTCTTCGGGGGCCGGGGCGTCTACGTGGCGAAAGGGAATGCTGGCCGTGTCCTCATAAACCTTGGTGCTGCCGGGGCGGAACGCCCAAAGAACAACAACCATGAAGAAGGAGAACAGGAACAGGAGCATCCAGCTGTCTGCAAATTCCCGCAGGAGGGTGTAGATTTCCATCTCAGATCCTCCTAGCGGTTTGCGTCAGGGGTGAAGGTCGAGAAATCAACCAAAGTCCCCAACATTTGCAGATAGGCGATCAGCGCGTCGGCCTCGGAGACACCAGGCTGGCCGTCAAAGTTGCGCACACTGACCTTGTCACCATAGCGCTCCAGCAAGCCGTCATAATCGGCGTCAGGATCGGCCTGGGCTTTGAAATCAGCCTGTGCACTGGCGATCATATCCTCGGTGTAGGGCACGCCAACCAGAGCATTTGCCGCCATGATGTCACCGATGTATTTGCCGTCGACCTTGGCATTTTCCAGGAAGCCATATTTGGGCATGATCGATTCCGGGACCACCGCCTGCGGGTTGCGCAGATGGTCAACATGCCATTCATCCGAATAACGACCGCCTACACGGGCCAGATCAGGGCCTGTCCGCTTGGAGCCCCACTGGAAGGGATGGTCGTACATCGATTCCGCTGCCAGCGAGTAGTGGCCGTAGCGTTCGACCTCGTCTCGCATCGGGCGGATCATCTGGCTGTGACAGGTGTAGCAGCCTTCCCGGATGTAGACTTCACGACCCGCCATCTCGAGAGGGGTGTAGGGGCGCATGCCCTCCACCTTCTCGATGGTGTTTTCCAGCCAGAACAGCGGGGCGATCTGAACCAGTCCCCCGATGGTCACAACCAGAAAGCTGCAGATCAACAGGAGCGTCGCGTTGGTCTCGAGGATTTTGTGTTTGTCGAGAATTGCCATTTGCCATCCCTCCTTATTCTGCCGGGACCGAGACCGAGAGGCTCGACTCTTTTGCCGGGGCCTTACGGACTGTCATCCACAGGTTGTAGCACATGATGATGGCACCAGAGAGGAACATCACTCCGCCAAGACCGCGCACAATGTTCATCGGTTTCTTCGCAGCAACTGTGTCAGCGAAAGAGTTCACCAGGAAGCCATTGGCGTCGACTTCGCGCCACATCAGGCCTTCCATGATCCCAGTCACCCACATCGAAGCGGCGTAGAGAATGATGCCGATAGTGGCGAGCCAGAAGTGCCAGGAAACCAGTTTTAGGCTGTAAAGGCCTTCGCGTTTCCACAGAACCGGCACCAGGAAGTACAGAGCACCAAAGGTGATCATGCCGTTCCAACCCAGCGCACCAGAGTGCACGTGACCAATGGTCCAGTCAGTGTAGTGGCTCAGCGAGTTCACCGCGCGGATCGACATCATCGGGCCTTCAAAGGTCGACATGCCGTAGAAACCGATCGAGATCACCATCATCCGGATAACCGGGTCGGTGCGCAGCTTGTCCCAGGCGCCAGAGAGCGTCATCAGACCGTTGATCATGCCGCCCCAAGAAGGCATCCACAGCACGATCGAGAACACCATGCCGAGGGTCGAAGCCCAGTCTGGCAGCGCGGTGTAATGCAGGTGGTGGGGACCGGCCCAGATATAGAGGAAGATCAGCGCCCAGAAGTGGATGATCGACAGTTTGTAGCTAAAGACAGGGCGTTCGGCCTGCTTTGGCACAAAATAGTACATCATGCCGAGGAAGCCCGCCGTCAGGAAGAAGCCCACCGCGTTGTGGCCGTACCACCACTGCACCATGGCATCCTGTACACCGGACCAGACGATGACCGATTTGGAGCCCCAAATGGAGACAGGGATGGTCATGTTGTTGACCAGGTGCAGCATCGCAACGGTGACGATAAAGGCGAGGTAGAACCAGTTGGCCACATAGATATGCGGCTCTTTACGCTTGATCACGGTGCCAAGGAAGACCGCCAGATAGGCAACCCAGCCAATGGTCAACCAGAGGTCAACATGCCATTCGGGTTCGGCGTATTCTTTCGACTGGGTGCCGCCAAGCAGGTAACCGGTTGCCGCCAGCACGATAAAGAGCTGGTAACCCCAAAACACAAACCAGGCCAGATTGCCGCCCCAAAGGCGCGCCGCAGAGGTGCGCTGCACCACGTAGAAGGAGGTTGCGATCAGCGCGTTGCCGCCAAAGGCAAAAATCACCGCCGAAGTATGCAGGGGGCGCAGCCGACCAAAGTTGGCAAAGCCCTGCGCCCATTCAAAGTTCAACGCTGGAAATGCCAGCTGGAAAGCGATGAACGTGCCCGCGAGAAAGCCAACAACACCCCAAAAGGCCGTGGCAATCACACCGGCGCGTACAACGCTGTCAAAATATTCATTTTGCTGGCTGCCAGCAGCCGGCTTTGCCTCGCCAGTATGGCGCAGCGTGTACAGAAACAGGCCACCAGCTACGAGCATGACGATTATCGCATGCACCTGGTAAGCCAAATCTCGCGCATAATTGGTCCCGATCATCGCAAAAAGCGTGACCAAACCAAGCGCGATCAGCTTGATATAATTAGACATATTGCGTCCCTTCACCATGTCCCCCGCGATTCTTAGCGTCGCGTGGAACCCATATATTCTGCGCTTTAAATGCAAAACCTACGCAATCAACGCATTGATCTGCATCAAGACAAATGCCTTTCAACTGTGACACACCACGCAGGGTACGGCTACACTAACAGCCAGTCCTGTTAGAGCTTTGATTTTTTGCCAGCTGAGGTGAAACATGACTTACAAAACCATTCTCACGGTTCTGACCTCCAAGGACACAGCCGAAACTCCCCTTTCTCAAGCCTCTTCGCTTTCTGCAGCCTTTGATGGGCACACAGATGTGTTGTGCCTGGGGGTGGATCGCACCCAAACCGGATATTATTATGCCGGGGCCAATGCCATGGTTTTGCAAGAAACAATGAGCCGAGCCAAGGATGACGCCAGCGCGCTGCAGGCCTATGCGGATGACTACCTGCAAAAGGCCGGTGTACAATTTTCAACCGATGCAGGTATCGCCCAGATCGCCGACATGGGGCGCCATGTCGCACGGCTGGCCCGGTTCTCTGATCTCGTGGTGCTGGGACAACCCTACGGTCCGGGCAAAAGCGTCGAGGCCGAGCCCGTGGTTGAGGCGGCACTGTTCGAAGGCCGCACCCCGGTGCTGGTGGTGCCGGATGAGGCCAAACCCGTTGGCCAGCCCAAAACCGTGTTGATTGCCTGGAATGAAAGCATTGAGGCGATGACCTCCATTCGCAAGGCCATGCCCTTCCTCACCGGCGCCGATCTGGTGCGTATCGTGGTGATTGACCCCCCACAACACGGGCCTGAACGTTCGGATCCCGGCGGTATGCTGGCCCAGATGCTGGCCCGCCACGGGGTGAAATGCGAAATCGACGTACTCAGCAAGACCATGCCACGGGTTTCGGATATCCTGATCCGTCATGCCACCGATACCGATGCCGGCATGATCGTGATGGGGGCCTATGGCCATTCCCGCTTCCGCGAGGCCATTCTGGGCGGGGCCACTCGCAACATGTTGGAAAAAGCCAATGTTCCGGTCTTTATGGCGCATTAAACGCAGCCACAGCGACCCAATTGATCTAAAATGCCGACCCGCTGCTCGCAGCGGGTCGATTTCTTTGTGCGGGTGGCCCTAGCCACGCAGGTAGTGCATGCCCTGAAACCCTGCCCGCATCTCGCGCACTTGCCGCGCCACCGAGGCTGGATCATTGCTCGTCAACCCAGCGGCAATTAACCTCGCCAGCGCAGGCGCATCCGCAGGCGTCACCCCGCGACGTACCAGTTCCGGCGTGCCGAAACGCAGCCCGTTCATATCGCCCTCCACCGGATCAATTGGCAGGCCGATGCCGCAGGCCAGAAAGCCCGCTTGGCGCAATGTCTTGGAGGCCGCCTGCCCGCCGCCAAACCGGGCGGCTTCAATGGCAAACTGATGCGAAGTTGTGGCCTGTTTGCCTCCCGGTTTGAACACCGGCATGCCCAGGGCCTCCAGTTCCACCGCCAGGGCCTGCGCCAGATCCACCATGGCCTGGGCATATGCCGCCCCATGATCGACCCAGTCCAGAAGGCTCAGCGCCAGAGAGGCCGATTTGGCGGCGTCAAAATTGGCGGTCATGCCGGGAAAGGCGATGGCATCCAGCCGCTCGGCAATCTCTGCCTCATTGGTGACAATCAGCCCCCCCGCAGGACCGCCGAGGCTTTTGTAGGTGCTCATGGTCATCATATGGGCGCCTTCTGCCAAAGGATTGGCCCAGGCGCCACCAGCGATGATGCCGCATTGATGCGCCGCGTCAAACAGCACCTTGGCCCCGACCTCATCGGCTATGGCGCGGATCTCAGCCACCGGATGGGCAAAGAGGTTGAGACTGCCGCCAATGGTGATCAGCTTCGGCCGTTCCTTCAGCGCCAAGGCCCGCAGCGCCGCCAGATCAACGGTATAGCCATCCGCATCGACCGGGGCCGGGTGCGACACCAGCCCATAGAGTCCGGCGCAGCCATCTGCGTGATGGGTTACATGGCCGCCAACGGCAGCGGGTGGCGCAATGATGCAATCGCCGGGCTTGGTCAGTGCCATAAAGCCATAGAGATTGGCCAGCGCGCCGGAACCGACACGGATCTCGGCATATTTGGCCCCAAAGACCCGCGCTGCCAGCTCCGCCGCCATGACTTCGATCTCTTCGATGGCTTCCAGCCCCATCTCGTATTTGTCGCCGGGATAGCCCAACGAGGGGCGGCTGCCAAAGCCCCGCGCTAGCACCGCCTCGGCGGCGGGGTTCATCACATTGGTTGCCGGGTTCAGGTTGAAACACTCGTGATCATGGATCTGGATATTCTGCTGAATCAACGCCTCGATCCGATCCGCTGCCGCCTGGCTGCTGAGGGAGGCCGTCGCAGCGGCAATCATCTGAACGCGGGTCTCACAATGGGGCGGAACCCAGGGACGTTTGGCAAGCTCTGTCATTTTGATCTCCGGTCTGGGGCATGGGGTCTGATGTGCTTGCCCCAATTGAGCCGCTTTGCAGGCTTGTGTGCAAATCAGTTTTCTGAAAATCTAGGGTTAGAAAAAGTGAGGCTAAGACAATGGCCGTTTCGCCACCCCGTCCAACATCCTTTGCCCTGACCGCGCTGCGCGCGTTTGAGGCCTCTGCCCGGCTGGGCGGCTTTGCCGCTGCGGCTCAGGAGTTGGGCGTGACGCCAGGAGCGATCTCCGCCCATATCAAAGGTTTGGAAACAGAACTGGGCGCGCAGCTGTTTCAGCGCAGTGCCAAGGGGGTGGAGCTGACCTCACTGGGCGCACGGTCGCTTCCGGCCTTTAGCGCCGCCTTTGATCAGATGGGACTGGCAGTGCAGCTGATGCGCGATACCGCCGCGCCACGGGTGGTGCATATTGCGACCCTTCCAGCCATTGCTCAGTTCTGGCTGTCGCCACGCCTGCCCCAGCTGCGCCGCGAAATGCCCGGCACCGAGATTTCGATCACCGCGCTGGAACAGCCGCCGAATCTCAAGCGCACGCCCTATGATCTCTGCCTGTTTTTTGATGCCAGCCACGGCCGGGCACTGGCACAGGATGTGATCTTTCCGGTCTGCACCCCCGAGCTGGCGGCCCAACTCGATACGCCGCAAGACCTTCTAGATGTGCCCTGCCTCTTTGATACCAGCTGGGAACAAGACTGGCAGCACTGGCTGGCAGAGACAGAACAAGGACAACAGATCACCCCACGCGGGCCAGTCTATTCGCTTTATGCACTTGCGGTTGAAGAAGCCCTGAATGGCGCAGGGGTTTTGATCGGCCACGAAGCCCTGTTGGCGCCACATCTGGCCAGCGGCAGTTTGGTCGCGCCCTTTGCCCATCGGGCAATGCTGCCAGATGCCCTGCGTCTATGGAGCATGTCTGGGCGGGGCGCTGATTCTGCCAGTCGTCAGGTGGCGGATTGGCTGCAAAACGCGTCTGCCTCCCTCAGGCAAAGACAGAATAGCCAGGAAAACTGAACACGCGGCTCGCTGCGCGATAGCCTGCCCTGCAAACCGCGGCGATCAGCTCATATAGCCGCCATCGCTGTCATCGCCAGCCTCTTCGAACAAGCGCCCCATATCCGGCACCGTCACCCGGCGTTTGCCTTCCAACCTGATCACCCCGTCCTTTTTCAGGGCCGAGACCTGACGGCTGACAGTTTCAAGCGTCAGGCCAAGGTAGTCGGCCATGGCCTCGCGGGTGAGCGGAAGATCAAAGGTCATTTCATTCACCGCGCCCTGCGGCGTCAGTGAGGCATCACGGCGGGCAATGATGGTGAGCAGGCTGGCGATCTTTTCACGGGCGGTCTTACGCCCCAGCACCAGCATCCATTCGCGGGCGGCATCCAGCTCGTCCAGGGTCATCTCCAGTAGGCGATGGGCAATATGCGGGGTATTTGCCATCAGATCTTCAAAGGGTTTCTTGCGGAAACAGCACATCACCAAATCGGTGGTGGCAACCACATTATAGGCAGCCCCATCACGCCCGGGCCGACCGACAAAATCACTGGGCAACAACAGGCCAACCATTTGGGTGCGGCCATCTTCCATGGTCTGCGTCAGCGTGGCGATGCCAGAGACAACCGAGCCGACAAAATTCATCATGTCACCCGACCAAATAATCGGCTGCCCTGCTTCATAGCTGCGGTAATACTTGATGGCGTCCAGCGCCTCCAACTCATCCGACTCACAACGCGCGCACACGGCCCGGTGGCGAATAGGACAATCAGCGCAGCTAATGTGGGAGATGGTCGGAGCGTTCATGGGCAGTCCCGTTTGATTCAAATCAAAGTTCGTTCGTGCGAATGCTGACTAGGATAATGGGATGTGTCAGAAATCACAATTGGCGAAGCTCGGTTTATTCGATGCCAAAGTGCCGCGCTATACCAGTTACCCTACCGTGCCGCATTTCCAAGCCGATGTAGGGGCTGCGGATTATGCGGCCTGGATACAGGCAATCCCTGCTGGCAGTCGAATTTCGCTTTATCTCCATATCCCCTTTTGCCACAGCCTGTGCTGGTTCTGCATGTGCCGCACCCAAGGCACCCGGTCAAATACTCCGATTGCGGGGTATCTCGCGGCGATAAAACAAGAAATTGCGTTGCTAAAGGCCCAGCTCCCCGCGGGTATTTCCCTGTCGCGGCTGCATTGGGACGGCGGCACACCGACAATCCTGTCGCCCGAAATGATCAAGGATGTCACCGCGGCCCTGTCGGATCTTGCCCCGCTGGCGCCGGATGGCGAATTCTCGGTAGAGATCGATCCAAACGAGTTCGACCAGCCCCGCTGTGATGCGCTCTTGGCTGCGGGCCTGACCCGTGCGTCGATCGGAATCCAGGGATTCGACGAGATCACCCAACAGGCCATTGGCCGAAAACTGGAGTTTGAAACCGTCCAGAATGTGGTCGCAATGCTACGCCAGGGCGGAGTTGAGGATTTTTCGGCGGATCTGCTTTTTGGCCTGCCTTATCAAACTCCGGAGCGCATCGCCCAGAGCACCCGCCAGCTGCTCTCCCTCGCTCCGGACCGGCTGGCGCTTTATGGCTACAAGCATCTTCCCGCCATGATCCGACGCCAAACCATGATCCCCTCGGAAAGCCTGCCCACCCCCGAGGATCGCCTGGGCCTGTTTGAAACCGCCCGCGATCTCTGTCGCAAAAGCGGCTATAAAGACATCGGCATCGATAATTTTGCCAAGCCTCAAGACGGGTTATGCCAGGCCCGCGAGGCCCGCACCCTGAGGCGCGGGTTTCAAGGCTACAATGATGACCCTGCGCCAGTGCTGATCGGGCTCGGCGCCTCGGCAATTTCGCGCTTTCCCCAGGGATATGTGCAAAACGCCCCAAGCACCGCCCGCTATATGTCAGCGGTGGAAAATGGCCGCTTTGCAGCGGCCCGTAGCCATATCTTTGCTGATGACGACCGGCTGCGTGGCTATATGATCGAATCCCTTCTGTGCACCTTTGACATCTCCCGCCATGAGATCCGCGAGCGGTTTGGGGATCAGGAAGGGCAGTTCGACACACTGGTGGCCAAGGCGAGCCAGGCCTTTCCTGACATGCTGGTTGAAACCGAAGACTCAGTTTCCCTGCGCCAATCCGCCCGCCCGCTTGCCCGGGTGATTGCCCGCCACTTCGACGCCTACGAGGGATCATAGTCTGAGCGACGCCCTGCAAACTGGCGCCTCTCAAAGCAAAAACACGCGGTGAAGCCCCACCACAACAAGTGCCAGGGAAACTGCAGCCCCGCGACAGCGGCCCCACCCCCAAGGGCTTAGCATT
>NZ_JBDWPJ010000116.1:0-9340 GCF_039971195.1 Pseudophaeobacter sp. | reverse complement strand
CCATTGCCGGGCCAGAGATGCCGTTTCAGCAATCGCATTACCTGATTCACCGCCCGGAGCGCGGGCCGCTCAGACCCGAGGTTCAGCTGTTTGAGGGCTGGCTGGCAGAGATCTTTGCGGAAGGAGAAGGCTAGGCCAGATCAAAATTTGCCGTTGTCATTCTTCCACTCGGCGCGTGGCGGCACGGTTTCAGTGGTGTTCCACTGTTCGACAATGCGCCCGGCCTCCATACGAAACAGATCGTAAAAGCTGGAGTGCAGATCACCGTGCCAGCCCTCAGAGACGCAGAGCACAAAATTGCCCTCGGCCAGAACCCGGTGGACCTGAGTATAGTGCAGAGAGTCAGCTGTAGCTTGGAGCGCCGCATGCAGGGCTTTGGCTCCGTCGCCTATCTTTGGGTGGTGCTGCAGCAGATCTGCCCGGACATAGTCCGGCAACCTGTCGAAACGCTGCGCCACGCAGACCTCTTGAACAAATTCACGCACCAGGGCGCGGTTTGCTTCGGTTTTGTCCCGATCCATAATCGCGACACTGCCGTCCAGCATACCTCGCCCGGCGGGGTTCAGGGGTTGGTCGGGTTGGATATTGTCCCAGTGCTCCACCGCCTGACCATCCTCAAAGCGAAACACCTCAAAGGCCACGCGTAGGCTGGAAAAATCATATTGGATATGGGCAAAGGCAAAATCCCCATCCTCAAAGACCCGGACAAATGTCACCTTTGGGTCGGTCTTGGATAGCCGCGCAAACAGGCTTGCTATGCCCTCGCTGCCCTCATGGGTCTGGGGATTGTGCTGGATGTACTTGGCCTCGTTGACCACCGCGGCGGCCATGGCATCGCCGGTTTCGATGCCTTTGAGAAAGGTTTTGAGCAGTTCTTTCTTGCAGGGCATGGCAGCGTCCTTATGTGTGAGGCCAGTCCAGCATAGGGGGCACGCGGGACGAAAAAAAGGCCGCCCCGGTGGGACGGCCTGAAAGCATACCAAAGCAACCTGGCTTACAGCGAGGCTTGGTAGATCTTTTCGATGTTGGAGCCGAGGGCGGCGTTATATTCATCCTCGGACATTGCAACGTTCAAGCCTTCGGTCAGCGCGCGGCTGAAAGAGGCGATCATCTTGGTGTTCTTGGTGAGCTTTTCGCAGGCGTCATCGGTGGTGTAGCCACCCGAAAGCGCCACAACACGCACCACGGCGGGGTGATCAGCCAGGGAATCATAATGGCCGGCCTCGTTGGGGATGGTCAGCTTCAGCGAGACTTTGGTGCCCTCGGGCAGCGCATCCAGCTGGTCCTTGATTTCCGCCTTGAGGAAGATTTCAGCCTCGCCCTTGGTCGGGGAGTTGATGTCTACCTCAGGTTCGATAATCGGCACCAAACCGGCAGCAGCGATCTGCTTGCCCACTTCGAACTGCTGCGCCACCACGTTCTTGATGCCCTGCGGGTTGGCTTCTTTCACCACCGAACGCATCTTGGTGCCAAAAATGCCCTTGTCGGCGGCCCGCGCCAAGAGGGCGTCCAGCTCGGGCATCGGTTTCATCATCTGGGCGCCGTCGACTTCATCCGCCAGACCCTTATCGACCTTGAGGAAGGGCACAACGCCGCATTTTTCCCAAAGGTAAGCCGGAACCGGTGTGCCGTCGATGGCATTGTCCATGGTTTTTTCAAACAGGATGGCGCCGAGGATCTTGCCAGAGGAAAAATCAGGGGAGCAGATGATACGGGCGCGCATCTTCTGAATCTCGCCAAACATTTCATCGTCGTTGGAATAGGCATCTTCGGTGACACCATAAAGGCCAAGCGCCTTTGGGGTAGAGCCGCCGGATTGATCCAGCGCGGCAATGAAGCCGCCACCATTTGCGATACGGTCAAACTGTTCCTGGTTAATCTCTTGTGCCATGATCCGGTCTCTCCGCGAAAAACGTTTCTAATCTGGCCTCGTCTATAGCGTCCCTGTCACAAGAAACAAGTTGTGGCAGCAAGCGCTTGCGCTAACGGGAGAGGGTTTTGTGCTGATCCGGGCAAAGCTGCGATAAATCGCCGAAGCGAATGCAAAAACGGGCCCCGAAAGGAGCCCGCTTAGGAAAGTCTTGTTGGCGCGTCCCGGAGGCCAGGGCTGGATCAGACCAGACGCGAGGCTTCCTTGGCTGCGCGCACAAACCCGTCAAACAGAGGATGCGGCGCAAAGGGCTTGGATTTCAGCTCCGGGTGGAACTGAACGCCGATGAACCAGGGGTGATCTTGCCATTCGACGATTTCGGGCAGGCGACCATCGGGCGACATGCCAGAGAACTTCAGCCCACAGGCCTCCAG
This sequence comes from Pseudophaeobacter sp., assembly GCF_039971195.1. Taxonomy (GTDB): domain Bacteria; phylum Pseudomonadota; class Alphaproteobacteria; order Rhodobacterales; family Rhodobacteraceae; genus Pseudophaeobacter. The sequence continues at coordinate 7,036 of NZ_JBDWPJ010000116.1, read as the reverse complement.
CTTCTCTTTGTATTTGGTGTCCACCTCATAGCGGTGACGGTGGCGTTCTTCGATATGGCTGCTGCCATAGACGCTGGCCACATTGGAGCCCTCGGTCAGGGTGGCGTCATAGGCGCCCAGACGCATGGTGCCGCCCTTATCGTCGTCGGCTTTGCGCTGAACCTTGTGATTGCCCTGCACCCATTCCTTGAGATGGTAGACAACGGGTTCAAACCGCTTTTTGCCGGCCTCATGATCAAACTCTTCCGAGCCCGCCTCGCTGATGCCTGCCACATTACGGGCCGCCTCGATGACGGCCATCTGCATACCAAGGCAGATGCCCAGATAGGGCACCTTGTGCTCACGGGCATATTGCGCCGCTTTGATCTTGCCTTCGGTGCCGCGCTCGCCAAATCCGCCGGGGACCAGGATTGCGTGGAAGCCCTGCAGATGTGGCGTGGCATCCTCGCGGTCGAAGAGTTCGGCATCAACCCATTCGATTTTGACCTTCACCCGGTTGGACATGCCCCCATGGGTGAGCGCCTCGGCGATGGATTTATAGGCGTCTTCCAGTTGGGTGTATTTGCCAACGATGGCCACCCGCACTTCGCCTTCGGGGTTGTAGATACGGTCGGCAACATCTTCCCAACGGGCCAGGTTTGGCTTGGGTGCAGGCGAGATGCCAAAGGCATCCAGAACCGCCTGATCCATCCCTTCACGGTGATAGGCCAGCGGCGCCTCGTAGATGGATTTCAGATCCTGTGCCGCAATCACCGCATCGGGGCGCACATTGCAGAACAGGGCCAGTTTTTCGCGCTCTTTCTTCGGGATCGGGCCTTCCGAGCGGCAGACCAGCAGATCAGGTGCCAGACCGATGGAGCGCAGCTCTTTTACCGAGTGCTGGGTGGGCTTGGTCTTCAGTTCGCCGCTGGCTTTAATGTAAGGCAGCAGTGTCAGGTGCATGAACAGGCACTGACCGCGTTCTTTGTCCTGGCTGAACTGGCGGATGGCCTCAAAGAAGGGCAGCCCTTCGATGTCCCCCACCGTGCCGCCAATTTCACAGAGCATGAAATCAACTTCGTCTTCGCCAATCGAAATGAAGTCTTTGATTTCATTGGTAACGTGTGGAATCACCTGAATGGTTTTTCCCAGGTAGTCGCCGCGGCGCTCCTTTTCCAACACATTGGTGTAGACCCGCCCAGAGGAAATCGAGTCGGTCTTGCGGGCAGGCACCCCGGTGAAACGCTCGTAGTGGCCGAGGTCCAGATCGGTTTCGGCGCCATCATCCGTGACAAAGACTTCCCCGTGTTCAAAGGGGCTCATGGTGCCGGGATCGACGTTCAGATAGGGGTCCAGTTTGCGCAGACGGACAGAGTAGCCGCGCGCCTGCAAAAGTGCCCCAAGAGCGGCAGACGCCAAGCCCTTGCCAAGCGATGAAACAACACCACCAGTGATAAAGATGAAACGCGCCATGAGTGTTCGGCTGCCCCCGTGAGAAGTCAGAAAATAGCTGCCCGGCGGCTGTGAAAAACCGCTGCACCACGGGGCTATACATATAGAGGATTCGCGCGGCATGCGCAAGGGAACCGCAAGATGCTGTTACGGTTCCCAATCACAATTCTAGGTCTTGTAGTTCTTAGTCGGCGCTGGGGACCAGCGGCGCATTGTCACCCTCGGTGGGGGGCAACAGATGGCTGCCCTCGGGCACTGTGGGTGCATCCGCGACACCACCATCCTCAGTGGCAGGCGCCTGGAAGCCATCGGCAACCGAAGACCCGGCAGAGCGCTGTGCGGCCAGAACCGTCAGCGTTATCGAGGTGATGATAAAGGCGATAGCCAGGATCCAGGTCACTTTGCCCAAAGCCGTGGCTGCAGACCGGCCGGACATGGCTCCGCCACCTCCGCCACCGCCCATTCCCAGGCCTCCGCCTTCGGAGCGCTGCAACAGCACGACGGCAATCAGGCCAAGAGCCAAAAGAAGATGGATGATGAGAACAACGTTTTCCATAGGTTCCTGCGGCTGTTGGCAAAACTATCCGGCGGTAAATAGGCAAGAATGGCGACAGGGGCAAGGCCTCAGTTTGCATTGTTGTAACTGACCCACTGGCACCCCGTGAAACTGGGGTGGAAACACAGAAAAAAGTGACTGGACGCAGGGCTTGGCCCTGGGGCAGGCTGTGCTTATGCCTCATGATCATTCTGACCACCCGCACGCGCTTTTGCCTTCTGAACCTGCTTTGAGGGTCAAGGCTCTTGAAACGATTCTCACCCGCAAGGGGTTGATAGATCCGGCGGCGCTGGGCGAGATCATAGATACCTATCAAAACAAGATTGGCCCACAAAATGGCGCCCGCGTGGTGGCAAAGGCCTGGAGCGATCCAGCGTTCAAAGCCGCTTTGCTGAAGGATGCCGATCCGGTGCTGGCGGGGCTAGGCTATTATGGCCGTCAGGGTGAACATATGGTGGTGGTGGAGAACACGCCTCAGCAGCACAATATGGTCGTCTGCACCCTGTGCAGTTGTTACCCGTGGCCACTGCTGGGTATTCCGCCGGGCTGGTATAAATCCGACGCTTACCGCGCCCGCGCGGTGCGCGAACCCCGCAAGGTCTTGGCTGACTTTGGCGTGACCCTGCCAGCAGAGACATCTGTACGAGTCTGGGATTCAACGGCAGAGGTCCGCTATCTGGTTTTGCCAATGCGCCCCGAGGGCAGCGCGGGGCTGAGCGAAGATATGCTCGCATCATTGGTCTCTCGCGATTCTATGATCGGGACCGCCTTGGCAACGCCAGTCAGTACTGAAAGTGGGGAGAGCGCATGAGCCGTGTACATGACATGGGCGGGCGAATCGGTGATGGTCCCGTTGTGCCGGAGGCTGAGGGCGCGCCGGTCTTTGCCACCGACTGGCACGCCCGCGCCCTGGCGGTGACCCTGGCCTGTGGGTCCTTGGGGCAATGGAACATCGATACCTCGCGCCACGCCCGCGAACGGCTCTCACCCAAGGACTACACCCGGTTTTCCTACTACGAGAAATGGATCTCGGCGCTGGCGGACCTTCTGGTGGAGAAGGGCGTGCTGACGCGTGAAGATCTGATGGGGCAGGGCAGTGAGGATCTGCATGCCCTGGCCTCCAAGGTGCTCAAGCAAGAGGCCGTTGCCGGCGTGCTGGCCAAGGGTGGCCCGGCCAATCGCGACAGCGATGTTGTTGCCGCCTTTGGTGTCGGCGACCAGGTCAAAACGCGCCATCCCGGAGGTTCTGCCTTGGTTGATGGTGGTCACACCCGGCTACCGGACTATGCCGCCGGTGCCCGTGGTGAGATCCTGCTCCAGCACGGTGCCCATGTGCTGCCAGACTGCAGCGCCCATGGGTTGGGGGAGGCTCCTGAGCCGCTCTATGCGGTTGCTTTCAAAGCCTCAGAGCTCTGGCCATATCCCGAGCACCCAAATGACGAGGTGGTGCTGGATCTGTGGCAGAGCTATCTGCAACCGGACAAGGGAACAGATTCTGAGGCTGAGGGATGAGCGATTACATCAGTCATAGCGCCCCGGAACCGGCCTTTCTGGAACCCTGGCACGCACAGGTCTTTGCCCTCACTGTGTCTCTCAACGAGGCCGGGCGGTTTAGCTGGGCCGACTGGGTGGCGCAGTTTTCTGAAACCCTGCGGCGCAACGGGCTGAGCCGGGAGCTGGACGGCGGCGCGGATTATTTCAACGCTTGGCTGGAAACTCTGGAGGCGATTCTCGCCCGCGCCGGAAATGCCGGCGCCCAGGAGGTTGCACTGGTCCAGCGCGACTGGGAAGAGGCCTATCTGAGCACGCCGCACGGTGAACCGGTGCATCTCAAGCGCTGATCTGCTGCTGCCTTGCCTTTTGTAACGCTTCTGCGTCGATTTAGCGGTTTCCACGCGGGCATGGCATCGCTATACGGGGCTCTGGTTTTCACCAGCATAGATTCAAACCAGCATACAAAGGACCTGAGATGGCCAATGTCGTGGTAGTCGGCGCCCAATGGGGTGATGAAGGAAAAGGCAAGATCGTTGATTGGCTCAGCGAACGTGCAGATGTGATTGCGCGTTTTCAGGGCGGTCATAACGCCGGCCATACGCTTGTCATTGACAGCAAGGTCTACAAACTGCACGCGCTGCCTTCGGGTGTGGTGCGCGGTGGTAAGCTGAGCGTCATCGGCAATGGGGTGGTTCTGGACCCCTGGCACCTGCTGAAAGAGATCGAAACCGTACAGGCGCAGGGTGTTGATATCAGCCCCGAGACCCTGATGATTGCGGAAAATACCCCGCTGATTCTGCCCATCCACGGCGAGTTGGACCGCGCCCGCGAAGAGGCCGCCTCTAAGGGGACCAAGATCGGCACCACTGGTCGGGGCATCGGCCCCGCCTATGAAGACAAAGTTGGCCGCCGCGCCATCCGGGTTGCGGATCTGGCGGATGAAGCCACCCTGGAAGCCCGCGTTGACCGTGCGCTGCAGCACCATGATCCGTTGCGCAAGGGGCTGGGCTTTGACCCGGTTGATCGCGATGCTTTGATTGCGCAGCTGCGCGAGGTCGCGCCTGCAATCTTGAAATATGCCGCTCCGGTCTGGAAAGTGCTGAATGAAAAGCGCAAATCCGGCAAACGGATCCTGTTCGAAGGGGCGCAGGGCGCGCTCTTGGACATCGATTTTGGCACCTATCCCTTTGTCACCTCGTCGAATGTGATTGCCGGCCAGGCCGCCACCGGCGTAGGCATTGGCCCGGGCTCGATTGACTACGTGCTGGGCATCGTCAAAGCCTATACCACCCGCGTTGGCGAAGGCCCCTTCCCAACCGAGCTGCTGGGTGCTGACGGCACCCCCGATGCAGATGGTCAGCGATTGGGAGAGCGCGGTCATGAGTTTGGCACCACCACCGGGCGTCAGCGCCGCTGTGGCTGGTTTGATGCCTGCCTGGTGCGCCAGACCTGCGCCACCTCCGGCATCACCGGCATCTCGCTGACCAAACTGGACGTGCTGGACGGGTTTGAAACCCTGAAGATCTGCACCGGATATGATCTGGACGGCACTCGTCTGGACTATCTGCCCACCGCAGCCGATCAGCAGGCCCGCTGCACGCCGATCTATGAGGAAATGCCCGGCTGGAGTGAAAGCACCGAAGGGGCGCGCAGCTGGAACGATCTGCCCGCCAATGCCATCAAATATGTGAAACGCGTGGAAGAGCTGATCGAATGCCCTGTGGCACTGCTCTCTACCAGCCCGGAGCGGGACGACACCATTCTGGTGACCGATCCCTTTGCGGACTGATGTCGGAGAAGCCGGGCCTCAGCTATAAAGCGCGTCGTCGTTGGGCCTTGGTGGTTCTGCTGATCGGCATGCCGCTCTACATTATCGTCGCGGTCAACGTGGTGAGCCTGTTCGAGCGGCCTCCGATCCTGCTGGAGCTGCTGATCTATGCGGTACTGGGTGTGCTTTGGGTCTTGCCCTTCAAATTCGTCTTTCGCGGCGTCGGCAAAGAAGACCCGGATGCCGAAGAGCAATAGCTCTGGCGATTGAACAAGAAAAAGGCCCGACCGGAATTTACTCTGGTCGGGCCTTTTCTATTTGAGATCAATCCTGATTGGTCGTCCCTGTTTGGCGCGGCTTAGCCCGCTGCACGTTCAGGCGGGCGGAAACCGATGTCATCGGTGGCCGAGAAATGACCATTGTTGGCGCGTTCGATCTTGCCATCTCGCAACAGCTGGCCAAAGGAGCGCAGCCCGTTTTCGCGGTTGAAATCGGCGTGGCCAACGCTGCGCACCTTGCTCATCAACTGTGGCCGCGAGAAGTGATCACGCCCTTCGACAAAGCTGAGGTAGGAGGCGGCGGCTTCCAAAAGCTCAGGCAGCTCTACGGCGCCACGGTCCTGGGCGTAGTCGGAAAAACTCCCCTCAGTGCCAGCCTGAGCCGCGGGCTCTTCCACTGGTGTGGAAATACGGCGCGGGCGCACTGGCTTGGAGGAGGCGGCCTCTGGAGCTGGGTCGATACGCTGTTCTGCGACCAGTTTCAGCGGCGCCGGGCGTTCCCCACCCGAGCGGGGACGGGGAGCTTTGGCACCACCACCTGCACCGGCATTGGACCCTGGGCGACGGGGGCGCACCACATTGGCAAGATCTTCGCGGTAGGCCTCTGCCTCATCCGCCTGGGCAGAATGGTCGCCTGCGGACCGGTCAGCCTCGGCGGCGGCAACGGCTGCGCGCAGATGGCTGTAGGTTTCGCGCGAGGTGGCATTGTCTGGATCGCCCAGTTTGCTTTCGGCAGCGGCCATCAGACGTGAGACATCGCTGTCCGGAGATGGCGCGGCCGTGTCGCGGGTTTCGGCTGGCGCTTCAGCAACCGGGGCGCTGACGGCCTGTGTTTCTTCCTGAGCCTCTTTTTCTGCAAGGGCTTCTGCCTCTGCAACGGATTCTGCAGGGTCCGCTTCGTCTTCCTGATTGCTGGCCAGCAGGTCGGCTTCTACCTCTGCCAGCTCGCGCATCAATTCGGCTTCGTCATCCGCATCCAGCGAGCTTTCTACGCCATCCTCTTCAACCTCTTCCAAATTGCCCGTGGCCATGGCCTGTTCCAGATCGGCACGCTTCATCTTAACGATGCGGGCGCGCAGCGGAGCTGCTGTGGGGCGGGCTTCGGCGGGGCTTTCGGCTTCTTCAGGGGGGGCAGTTTGTGCGGCGTCCGCTGCCACACTGGCCTCAGGCTCTGCCTGCTGAACATTCGCATCCACTACCGGCAGGCGGCGCATGCCGCGTTTGGGGCGGCTGACCTGTTCCTGGGCGCTGTCTGCGTCCTGAACTGTGTCCTGATCTGCGACAGCCGCGTCAGAAGGCGCGCCGAGCAGAGCATCGCCTTCTTCTTCGGTGGCAGTTTCCTCGGCTTCAGCTTCCTTGGTCGCGGTTTCTTCAGGGGCATTGTCTGCCCCAGCCAGCTCACCTGTCAGGTCAAGCCGGTCAAGAACCCGAGAGATGTCTTCATCATTGGCGTCAGCTTCCATATCGATGGTGCTGGCGGCCTCGCTGTCGTCTTCTTCGGTCTGCGTC
>NZ_JBDWPJ010000115.1:0-4506 GCF_039971195.1 Pseudophaeobacter sp. | reverse complement strand
CGTCAGCGCGGGCTGGCGGGCTGGGGCTGGGAAGATGTGCTGCCCTACTTCAAAAAATCCGAAGACTATGTCGACGGCGCCTCCGAGATGCATGGTGCCGGTGGCGAGTGGCGGGTGGAGAACCAGCGTCTGCACTGGGATGTGCTGGATGACTGGATGGAGGCCGCTGCCAGTTGGGGGCTGCCAAGGGTGACGGATTTCAACACCGGTAACAACGAAGGCGTTGGCTATTTCCGGGTCAATCAGCGCTCTGGCTGGCGAATGAACACGGCCAAGGCCTTTTTGCGCACCACCACAGGCACCAATCTAAAAGTGGAAACCCAGGCCCATAGCCGCCGCATCCTGATCGAGGAGGGCCGCGCAGTTGGCGTTGAATATGACAAGGGAGGCGTGACCCTTCAGGCGCGGGCGCGCGGCGAGGTTATCCTGTCGGCGGGGGCGGTGAATTCACCGCAGATCCTGCAATTATCCGGCCTGGGGCCGGGGGAGCTGTTGCAGCAGCATGGCATCAACGTGCAGCGCGATATGCCTGCTGTGGGGGGTAATCTGCAGGACCACCTGCAGCTGCGCTGCGCCTGGCGGTTACAGCAAGGAAAGACGCTGAACACATTGGCGAACTCGCTTTTGGGCAAGGCCAAGATCGGGCTGGAATATGCGTTGAAACGCTCGGGTCCGATGTCGATGGCGCCAAGCCAGCTGGGGGCGTTTTCACGCTCGCGGCCCGATCTGGCAACACCAGATCTGGAATACCACGTGCAGCCCTTGACGCTCGAGGCCTTTGGTCAGCCGCTGCATGATTTCCCCGGTCTCACCGCCAGCGTCTGCAATCTGCGTCCCGAAAGCCGGGGCACTGTGAAAATCACCTCCGATGATCCACATCAGGCGCCTGAAATTGCACCGAACTACTTGTCGACCGAAGGTGACCGTCGGGTGGCTGTGGCCGCAATCCGCCAAGCGCGGGCGATCATGGGGCAGCCTGCGATGCAGGCCTATGGTCCGCAAGAAATGAAGCCGGGCGGGGCATCGGATGATGCCGCAGATTTGATGAAGGCTGCTGGCGATATCGGCACCACAATTTTTCATCCCACCTGCACGGTGCATATGGGGGCAGAGGATAGCGCGCCGCTGGATGCGGATCTGCGCCTGCGCGGTGTGCAGGGCCTGCGGGTGGCTGACGCCAGCGCCATGCCGACAATCCCCAGCGGCAATACCAATGCGCCCAGTATCATGATCGGGGAAAAGGCCTCGGATCTGATCCTGGCAACCGCTCGCGGATAGCTGCCGATTTTATGGGCGGCTAGGCTGTGCCAGTGGTGCCGCGATGTCGCATTTTCTAGAAATACGGTTGCACCCAGGGGCCGAACCCGGTTCCAATGCGGGGAGAACAACAACCGGTGCGAAAAGGGAAGCCCCGTCGCCCGGTGGTTGCAGAGAGGTGCGCGATTGAGCTGTATTTTCAGCCTGGCTGAGCTCTTGGTGACATCAAAGGATTACACTGGATTGATAGTGACATCCGCAACAGACAACACGAGAAAAGGATTACGCCCGTGACCAGCGATATCGATTCCGACTCCTATGATTGGCTTGAAGCAGAGCTTCAGGACACTTTGGATGAGGATATCGAAATTGAATTTGCCGAGCCGATGCTGTCGATGGAGCTGCGCAAGATTTACCGCGAGCAGCACCCGGAGATGCTGGATCGCAAGGTCTATTTCCGCAACTTGCTGCGCCTGCAGGCCGAGCTGATCAAGCTGCAGGACTGGGTGGTGGAGACCGGCGCCAAGGTGCTGGTGATCATGGAAGGCCGTGACAGTGCCGGCAAGGGCGGCGTCATCAAGAGAATTACCCAAAGGTTGAATCCGCGGGTGGCGCGGGTGGTGGCCCTACCGGCCCCAAGTCGGCGTGAGCAAAGCCAGTGGTATTTTCAGCGCTACGTGCCCTATCTGCCCTCGGCGGGGGAAATCGTTCTGTTTGACCGTTCCTGGTATAACCGCGCAGGGGTGGAGCGGGTGATGGGCTTTGCCGATGACGATCAGGTAGAGAACTTCTTTCGCGATGTGCCGGAATTTGAACGTATGTTGGTGCGCTCCAACACCATCGTGCTGAAGTACTGGTTCTCGATCACCGATGAAGAGCAGCAGCTGCGGTTTATGATGCGTATTCACGATCCAATGAAACAGTGGAAGCTGTCACCAATGGATCTGGAGAGCCGCATTCGCTGGGAGCAATACACCAAGGCCAAGGAAGAGATGTTTGAGCGCACAAATATCCCCGAGGCGCCCTGGTATATCGTTGAAGGCAACGACAAAAAGCGCGAGCGGCTGAACTGCATCGAGCATTTGCTGAGCAAAATCCCCTATCACGATGTCACCAGTGACAAAGTGTCTTTGCCGGATCGCGAGTATAACCCGGACTATGAACGCCGGGTGCTGCCGGATGAGCTACACGTGCCAAAGATCTACTAAAAGCCCCAAGGCAAGGGGGGGCTCCCGCCAGTTTTGTGACCTTCTCACGAAGGCCACAGCCTGTTGGGCCCGGCGCTGTGCCTGAGGCACAGCGCGGTAGCGCCTTAATCAGGTGGTTCGATATTGTCGAGGAACCGTTGCAGGTATCCGGTGAACGCGCGGACCTCTTGTGGGGAGAACCCTTTCAGCAGATCGCGCTGGCGCTCTAGCGCCCGGGGCAGGATTTGGCCGTGCAGGTCCTGGCCCTGTGGGGTGAGGCTCCAGGACTTTCGCCGCTCGTCCCCGCCCAGAACCGCAGCCTCTGCCAGGCCGTTTTCTTCGAGCCTTTGCAGTGAGCGGCTGACGGCCGCCTTGTCGATGCCAGTGAGCCGCGCAGCCTGCGCCACCGAGCAGCCCGGGCTGCGGGTCAGCATCACCAGCATGCGCCAATCCATCACCCCGATGTCGAACTCAGCCTGGTAAGCGCGGGTGGCCTCGCGGGTGAAGCGGTTACCGGCGAAGCTCACCAGCACCACCGGGCTGTTGCGAAAGCTCAGTGTCGGCGCGGCTGGGTCATCTGCACTGCCATCAGCAGTGACCAGGAACATGTCGTCTGGCAGGTCGGGCGTATTGGTCATGGTTCTATCTTAGAAGTCATGTGTTGACAGATCAACACGCGACACCTTCACTAGAGTGATGCTTTGACGACCGGGAGGCCGATGTGGCACAGGCAGAACACTATGAGATCGACCCGGCGGCGTTCTGGCGCGATCCCTATCCGGATCTGGTGAGGATGCAGGCGCTGGCGCCGGTGGTTTTTGTGCCGCAATTGCAGGCCTATTTGATCACCAGCCGTGACGATATCTTCCGTGAGGAAAAGAAGGTGGAGGTGTTCTCCTCCGTGCAGCCCGATGGGTTGATGACCAAGTTGATGGGGCAAAACATGATGCGCAAAGATGGCGACGCGCATCAAAGCGAGCGCCGGGCGATCTTTCCCACGGTGTCACCAAAAACGGTGCGCGATCACTGGCTGGCCGCGTTTCGGGCGCTAACAACAGAGATCCTGGCCGGGTTAGTGTCGCGTGGAAGCTGTGATCTGGTGCAGGATTACGCCACGCTGGTGTCCGGCGAGGCGCTGAAACGGATCACCGGGCTGACCAATATGACGGCCCGCGACATGGATCTGGTGAGCCAGCAAATGATTGATGGCTGTGCCAACTATGCGGGGGATCCGGCGGTTGAACGCCGCTGCCACGCGGCGACCCGGCAGATCGACGCCTGTATTACGGCCAGGCTGGATCAGCCCATCGCGGCAGAGGACCGGTCTTTGTTAGCGGTCCAGTCCCGGGCGGGGATGGGGGAGCAGGCGCTGCGGGCCAATATCAAGCTGGCTATCTCGGGCGGGCAGAATGAGCCGCGCGACGCCATCGCTGGCACAGCCTGGGCGTTGTTGACCCATCCCGATCAGCTTGCAGATGTCCAGAATGGCAAGGCGACCTGGCTGCAGGCCTTTGAGGAATATGCGCGTTGGATTTCGCCAATCGGAATGTCGCCGCGCAGGGTGGCGCAGCCCTACGAGCTGAAGGGCGTAACCCTGGAGCCAGAAAACAGGGTCTTTTTGATGTATGGGGCAGGCAACCGGGACACCGCGCATTTCAGCCACCCTGATGAGTTTGATCTGCACCAGAACTGCGCGGCAGCACTGTCCTTTGGCGCGGGTCCGCATTTTTGTGCCGGGGCCTGGATCTCCAAGGCGCTGATTGCACAAGTCGCCTTGCCGATGCTGTTTGAGGCTTTGCCAGATCTGGAGCTTGCGGGGGAAGCCCCCTTTGGCGGTTGGGCCTTTCGCGGGCCATTGTCGGTGCCAGTGCGCTGGTCTGTCAGCTAACACTGCCTACCTAGGCTGCGAGTTTGCGACTCGTAAACCGGGCCGCTCAGAAGGGGAGACCCGAGGTGGCAACTGCTCCAATTGCTGGGGATATAGCATGCGCCGCAGTTTGGGGGGCGACGCTTGCCACCTCGGGGAAGAGCCGGGTGTTCCAAATCCGGCTGCAAGAACATG
>NZ_JBDWPJ010000114.1:0-14128 GCF_039971195.1 Pseudophaeobacter sp. | reverse complement strand
GCCGAGGGTTTCGAAACCGATCAGCGTGGACAGGGCAAAATAAAGCAGCTCGTTTGGCAGTATCGCAGTGCTGGCGTGGGGCAGGCCTAAGATCACTGCCCAATAGGTCCAGAGAAAGGGCGCCAAAAGGAATTGCCCGATAGTGCCTAGGAAAAAGGCTTGGAAGCCGAGGAACCGAGGCAGGCCAATGTCGCGGGCGAGACGCAATGGCTGCCGCATATGGACAAGATAGGTGGCCATGAACCCCTTGATCCAGCGGGAGCGTTGCCGGATCCAGGCAGCCAAATGACAGCTGGCCTCCTCATAGGTGGCGCTGGGCAACATTTGGGTGCGAAACCCGGCCCGATAAAGCCGCACGCCGAGGTCGGCATCCTCTGTCACATTATGGGAGTCCCAACCGCCCAATTGGTCCAATACGCTGCGGCGGACAAACATGGTGGTGCCGCCCAAAGGCACCACCAGGCCAAGCCGGGCAATACCCTGCAGCACGATGCGAAACCAGCTGGCATATTCCAGGGTGAACAGCCGTGAAATCACGTTGGCGCGCGGATTGTAGTAGTCCAGCACCCCCTGAAAACAGGCAACCTGCGCCGGGGCGGTTGCAAAGGCTGTGGCGACCTTTTGCAATTGATCCGGTTGCGGTGCGTCTTCGGCATCCCAAACGCCAACGATTTCGCCACGACAGAAATTCAAGGCGTAGTTCATCGCCCGCGGCTTGGTGCGCAATTCGCCCCAGGCTGGGACTTCGATGGCCTCGATCCAAGGCGGTAGCCGGGTTTTCAAAAGCGCCTGTCGGGTGACCCCGTCGCCCTCTTCCAGAACCAGCAGAACCTGCAACCGGTTCCTAGGATAATCGAGGCGTTTCAGGCGCTTTAGCAGGGCCGTGCTGATGGCGGCTTCTTTATAGAGCGGTACCAGAACCGAGATCATTGGCTGCGGCGGCTGGGCACCGGGATCCATGGGTTCCTGTTTGCGACGCCGGTGGCTACGGGTCAGATGCGCCAGCAGGCCGCATGTTTTGAGCGCCGAAAACAGCACCAGAAAGACCAGAGCCATCCCGCAGCTGATCGCAAAAACTTCAATGGGGAAGACTACGGCCAAGGTAAGTACCGAGGTCACGGGCAGGAGCTGTTTGAGGCGTTTGGAGTGTTGGAACAGGGTTCGGGTGCTCAGCTCAGGGGCGATACTGGCGCTGGCGCGTCGGGCCATGGCAGTGCGGAAATGGCGCTGCAACAAGGGGGTGATTTGATGGCGCGGGGCTAAGACTGGAATAATCGGACCAAAACACTCGGTCAGCTCTTGTTTTTGGCTCTCGGCTTCGGTGGCGGTGGCAAATGCAATGGCGATGGTATCGCCAAGCTGCACCCAGGGTATCGCTTCATGACGGAGCCAGAAACGGGCGGGTTTCTGATCCAGCAATGGCGCGCTGGGGCGGTGCTGACTGAGATCGACGGTGCGCAGGGCGAGCGCCTCGGCGCGATAGACTTCCCGACCGGCCTCTTGCTGGGCGGGGAGGCGAGGCAGCCGGGCGTGGTTGGACGGGGTGCGTCGCCCGAGATCTGGGTTGGCAAGGCCCGAACCCTCGTCCTGAAAGCTGTCCAGTCTTGGGGTGACTAGCTTTAGCTCGCCCCGTTCCGGGCCCGTCTGAGCAGCGACCTTGCTCGTGGCGGCAGGTTGGGCGGGCGCTGGGCGAACCTTGGCAGAGGTTGGCGACGCAGAGGGCGGCAGGGAACTGCGGCCATGGTATTGCAGATGCTGGTTTTGCAGGCTGTCAGCCGCTGAGTTTCGTCTGGGACTCCCTACAGATAACCCATGGCTGGGTTTTTGCGCCCAGACGGGGCGCCGAAGACGTTTAAAGCCGCGTGTCTGACTACCGCGCATACGATCACTCAAAACAAAAACAACCCCGGATGCTTTTCACATCCGACGTTGAGAAAGGTGGCTTACCAGTATGTTAACCACAATTGGCCTGTGTCGTATTTAACCGCGTTTTGACCTTGGCCTTACGAAGCTTTTCGTGTGGACATGGCTTCGGCAAAGCGTTCGAACAGGTAGAAACTGTCCTGCGGGCCAGGGCTTGCCTCTGGGTGGTGCTGCACGGAATAGACCGGGCGGCCCACCATGCGAATGCCACAGTTGGAGCCGTCAAACAGTGAGATATGTGTCTCTTCGACGCCTTCGGGCAGGCTTTGGGAATCGACGGCAAAGCCGTGGTTCATCGAGGTGATCTCAACCTTGCCGGTGGCGTTTTCTTTCACCGGGTGGTTGGCGCCGTGATGGCCGTGGTTCATCTTGACGGTTTTGCCGCCCAGGGCGAGCGCCAGCATCTGATGGCCAAGGCAGATGCCAAAGACCGGCAAAGTGGCGTCCTGCAGAATGCTCTTGATCATCGGTACCGCATATTCGCCTGTAGCCGCCGGATCACCGGGACCGTTAGACAGGAAGACACCATCGGGGCCATGGGCCAGGACTTCTTCGGCAGTGGCGGTGGCGGGCAGCACGGTGACATCACAGCCAGCCGAGGCCAGGCACCGCAGAATGTTGCGTTTGGCACCGTAGTCAATGGCGACCACCTTGTGCACCGGGTTTTCCTGACGGGAGTACCCTTCCGGCCAGGCCCAACGCATCTCATCCCAGCGGTAGCTCTGTGCACAGGTGACCTCTTTGGCCAGATCCATGCCTTCGAGCCCAGCCCAGGCACGGGCCTCGGCGACCAGGGCCTCGACGTCAAAATTGCCCTCAGGATCATGGGCCAGGGCCACATGCGGCGCGCCCAGTTGGCGGATGGCGCGGGTGAGGCGGCGCGTGTCCACGCCACCAATGGCGATACGCCCTGTGCGGGTCAGCCAGGCGCCCAGCTCTTCGGTGGCGCGCCAGTTTGACGATTGGGTCGGGTCCCATTTCACCACCATGCCGGCGGCGACGGGATCTGCGGTTTCGTCATCCTCGGGCGTCACACCGGTGTTGCCGATATGGGGGAAGGTGAAAGTCACGATCTGCCCGGCATAGGAGGGGTCGGTCATGATTTCCTGGTAGCCTGTCATCGCGGTGTTGAAACACAGCTCGGCGACGCATCGACCGGTAGCGCCAAACCCGGCTCCGTAAAAAACGGTGCCATCGGCAAGCGCCAGACATGCGGTTGGCTTGGACGGTGCGGTATCGGCCATGACGAGACTCTCCTGAGGGTGAAATTTATCGGCTTTTAGGGGGCTGGGCACATGGGGTCAAGCCTGCCTGGCAAGGCCAAGCGGGAAGATTTGCGAGGCAATCTGCCTTGATTTGCGCTGCTCCTTGCCCGCGCGTCGCCCGAAAAGGCTGGGTGCTTGAAATGAGCAGGTCGATTGGATAGAGGTGCCACTTCCGGTTTCCTCGCTATGGATAGAGATTATGGACACGCGAACCCTGGTCAATCAGGCCCTGAAGCAAGCGATGAAAGACAAGAATGCCCAGCGGTTAAGCACCCTGCGGCTGATCAACGCTGCTATCAAGGACAAGGAAATTGCGGCCCGGGCTGGTGATGGCGAGATCGCCATTGGTGACGGCGAAGTCTTGGCGATTCTTGGGAAAATGACCAAGCAGCGCAACGAGAGTGCCCGCGCCTATGAGGAAGGTAGTCGCCTGGATCTGGCGGAGCGCGAACTGGAAGAAATCGCCATCATCGAAGAATTCCTGCCCAAACAGCTGGATGAGGAAGAGGTCCGCGCTGCGGTCAAAGCCGCTGTGACTGAAAGCGGTGCAGCTTCGATTCGCGATATGGGCAAGGTGATGGGGGCCCTGAAGGCAAAATTCACCGGCCAGATGGATTTTGGCAAGGTTGGCCCCATGGTCAAGGACGAGCTCTGCAAGGATGGCGGCTGCTGAGGGAGCCGGTCCTGTAGAAGGGAGAAGACCTCTGCACCTGCAGGCCACTTGTTTGCCGGTGGCGACAGTTCCCCTGCCGCGGCCATTGGCCGGAAAGAAACCGATTCCGCACCCTACATTTTGATATTAGTCTTGTGACATAACACTTGCCAATTGGGCGACTTTTAACAATCGCGTTGACGGCTTAGCGGCTGGGAACCTTGACATCTCGCGGCTAAAACGGCTCCTGTTAGTCAAACCGAACAAGAGAATAGGCCTATCCCATGTACCAACGAGTTTTCGCCATTGTTTGCGTCAGCGCTGTCCTTTTCACCACAGCCTGCACCGGCCCATCGGTGAGAAAAGCAGCGCGGTCGCAAAAGCAGGCTGCCCAGGCTCAGAGCGAAGTGGCGCATGAGCGGCTTGAACTCGTCGAGAAATACCAAGCCTGCGTCGCCGGGGCAGGTGAGGAGCTTGCTGAAGTGGAGGCCTGCGACGTCTACCTCAAGAGCGCCGAGGCGCTCTCCTAAGAACGCGGTCCAGCCTGCCCCGGCTGGCGAGTGTGACTACTTTTACGGGGAAGTATCGGAGGGACTCGCTTGTCGGGGCCCTTTTTTTCAGTTGTGCTTGGCCTCGTCCAGTATGTGTGCTCGGATTTCGGCAGCATGGGCATTCCGGGGAGCTAACCTCAGTGCATGTTCCGCGGAAGCTAGCGCGGCTTTGTTGTCTCCCATTTCAAGAAGCGAAAATGCACGTCCAATGTAGGGAAAGACATAGTTAGGCTCTAGCTCTGTTGCCCTGTCATAGTCTGCGATCGACTGTGTGTACTTATTCATTCCGAAAAAAACACTACCCCGATTGTAATAGGCTTTTGCGAACCGAGGGTCGATTTCTAGAGCTCTGTTGTAGTGCTCTAGAGCTAGTTGGTAGTCTTTGCGATTCTTGCTGATAATTCCAAGCTCGATGTAAGGGTGTTTATAAAACGGGTTGATTTCTAACGACCGTTGCAAGTCCTTCAGAGCACGGCGTGTGTTCCCGAGCCTACGATGGGCATTGCCTCGAAAGTAATAGGTCATTTCCAGTTTTTCTAGCAGCAAGTTTGACTCTATGACCTTCGAGCAAGCTCTGACTGAAAGTCTCAGATCGTTTTCTTGAGAACAGTCTTCGATCGGGCCTGCGTGTGCGAAGGAAGTGGCTATGACGGTGCAGACAAGGCCGGCGAAAAAGCGGACAAAAATCATAGATCGAAAACTCCCTAGCGCTCTTGCCTTTAATAAACGGTTTCAATGAAAGATTGTAAAGAGCGGTTGGTAATGTACGCTATGAGTGGTGCCCTGCAAACAGCAGAGGCAGAGTCGGCAATAGTGTTTCCGCTCACCGAATGGCTTTCTGCAACTCATCATATAGCGCCTTGCGCTCATCCTCGGAAAGGAAGGCGCCGATCTCCACTTCGCGGCCACTGCCGCGCAGGGTGACGTAGTTCGGCACCGGGCCGTCCATGGGGTGGAGCTCGACCTTGACCCAATACCGATTGCACTGCCAGCTTTGCTGCGTGCCATTTGCATTGCGTCGCTCCAACCGGGCCTCAGTGGCATTTAAGGTCAGCACTTCGATCACCTGAGCGTCCCGACGGTTGCGGTCCAGTGCGTATTTCAGGCCAAAAAGCGCCAGCAGCAAAAACGGCAGCAGCCCCCAGAACACCGGAGATCCCGCAAAGGGCAGCAATGGCAGGGTGATCAGCAGGGCTGTGACGCCAATAAAGCGCGCATAGCCCTGTGGGGGCAGCGATTGATGCGGCCACAGGTGCATCTCGCTAGCGGTCTCAGCCTCGGAGGCTGCTGGTGGGGTGATCCAGGAATAGGGCATGGGCGGTCATTGGCAGGGGGCAGTAAAAGGCATTTACCGATGTCGCGAGACTGTTTTCAAGTGAGTATTTCCCTATGGACCTCGCCCACAAAAAAGGCCCCGGAGCTTACGCTGCGGGGCCTTCTCTATTCTCCGTGCTCACATCTTAGTGCGCGTGGGGTTTGTCCCAGTCTTCCTGCTTGGGCAGGATCTCGAAGGTGTGCTCTGGTGGTGGGCAGGGCAGGGTCCATTCGAGAGTGTCAGCATATTCATTCCAGTAGTTGTTCTGGGTGATCTTGGCGCCGCGCAGCAGCGAGTAGATCATCACAGCAAAGAACAGAATGAAGGATGCAAAAGACAGGAAGGCGCCATAGGAGGAGATCTTGTTCCAGTAGGCAAAGCCTTCGGGGTAGTCGATGTAACGACGCGGCATGCCCTGACGGCCCAGGAAGTGCTGGGGGAAGAAGGTCAGGTTGGCACCGATGAAGAACATCCAGAAGTGAATCTGAGCGCCCAGCTCGTTGTACTGACGACCGGTCATCTTACCAAAGTAGAAGTAGATACCTGAGAAGATCGCGAAGACAGCACCAAGCGACATCACATAGTGGAAGTGCGCAACCACATAGTAGGTGTCATGATAGGCACGGTCGACTGCGGCCTGCGACAGAACCACCCCTGTGACACCACCAACGGTGAACAGGAAGAGGAAGCCAAAGGCAAACATCATCGGCGCTTTGAACTCGATGGAGCCGCCCCACATGGTGGCAATCCAGGAGAAGACCTTAACTCCCGTAGGCACTGCGATGACCATGGTGGCCAGCATGAAGTAGGCCTGTTGGTTCAGCGACATACCAACGGTGTACATGTGGTGCGCCCAAACGACGAAGCCCAGAACCCCAATGGCGATGATCGCCCAAACCATTGGCAGGTAGCCAAAGACGGGCTTGCGCGCGAAGGTGGCGATCACATGGGAGATGATGCCGAAACCGGGCAGGATCACGATGTAGACTTCGGGATGACCAAAGAACCACAGGATGTGCTGGTAGAGGATCGGGTCACCACCACCGGCAGGATCAAAGAAGGTGAAGCCAAAGTTGCGGTCCATCAACAGCATGGTGATGGCGCCGGCCAGAACCGGCAGGGACAGCAGGATCAGCCAGGAGGTGACAAAGATCGACCAGCTGAACAGCGGCACTTTGAACAGGGTCATGCCGGGGGCACGCATGTTCAGGAAGGTGGTGATCATGTTGATCGCGCCGAGGATCGACGAGGCACCAGACACGTGCACGGCAAAGATCGCCAGATCCATCGAGTAGCCGCCCTCATTGACCGACAGCGGCGGGTAGAGAACCCAGCCAACACCAGAGCCAAGCTGGTCGTTGCCACCAGGCGACAGAACCGAAGCAACCGCCAGCGAAGTACCGGCCACATAGAGCCAGAAGCTGAGGTTGTTCATCCGCGGGAAGGCCATGTCAGGCGCGCCGATCTGCAGCGGCATGAAGTAGTTGCCAAAGCCGCCGAACAGCGCCGGGATCACCACGAAGAACATCATCAGGATGCCGTGGGCGGTGATCAAAACGTTCCACAGGTGGCCGTTGGGGGTACATTCTCTGGAGGCATCCGCAGAAAAGCGGGCGCCTTCGGCACACATGTACTGAACGCCTGGATCCATCAGTTCAAGCCGCATGTAAACGGTGAACGCGACAGAGATGAAACCTACAAGCGCCGAAACGATGAGGTAGAGAATGCCGATATCTTTATGGTTCGTGCTCATGAACCAGCGCTGGAAAAATCCGCGCTCGTCTTCGTGGCCGTGACCATGAATGGCTGCGTCTGCCATTATGTGCCTCCTGTTGCATAACTTTTGACCCCAGGAATAGCTTCCGGGTGGCCATAGACTCATATGCGGTTTTAGTGTGCCGTGTGGTGGCCTTCAATGGCGGAGTTTGATCTGGATCAAGAATAATTGTCGCGGGCAGTTGTTTTTTCCGTGTTTTTTGCTCTGAGGCCTTGTTTTCCAGCCGCTGCGCACAGGCTGGCTGGGTTTTTTACCAGTGCCGCTGGTGTGTTGCCTTGCTTTGGATTGATAGGGTGCCAAGGCTTGACGGGTGAAGCCTGTCACCGCAAAACCCTGACACATCATTGCAACAAGGAGGGCATCAGATGACTGCCTATGATCCCGAAAACATCTTTGCCAAGCTTCTGCGCGGTGAAATTCCGGCCGCGAAGGTCTATGAAGACGATGCGACGCTGGCCTTTATGGACATCATGCCCCGGGCCGATGGTCATCTGCTGGTCATCCCTAAAACCCCCTGCCGCAATGTGCTGGATGCAAGCCCGGAACAGTTGGCGGTAGTGATGCAAACAGTGCAAAAACTGAGCCATGCGGTGCTGAAAGCCTTCTCCGCCGATGGGGTCACTCTGCAGCAGTTTAATGAGGCCGCTGGCGGGCAGGAAGTTTTTCACCTGCATTTCCACATTTTGCCGCGTCATGAAGGCGACAAACTGCGCCCTCCTGGGAAAATGGCGGAGCGCGATGTGATCCAGGCTCATGCAGCCCTGATCCGCGCTGCGCTGGAAGGCTGAGAGCGCCGGTTTTCTGCTCGCTCCTCCAAAGGGTTTTTTTGGTTCCAAGCGGAGCAAAGAGCCTCCAAAAAGGAATGTGCTGTATCCAATTCACTTTTGGATGCAGCGCAGAGTTGATTTATTTCTTGTGGTGCGTAGTATTTGGAAAATTTAAATTGCCGATCTCGAAAACAACCTTGAAAATATGGGTAGTTGTTCCCAATGCCTGCCCCCGTCCTCTTTGTTTTCTGGGTTGCGGGCCGTCAGAAATTGCAACCGGAGTTGCAATGCTTGGCACAAGGGCATGACTAGAGGTTGAGGCTTGTTGTTCGACTGATCAAGCTTTGTTTGAGCAGGTCAGCCGATTGTGTGTGTTAGTTGGTGTATTTGGTATGAGGTCGAAGTGACACATCTGCAGCGTATAGCTCTGCCGTCACAAGAACAGGTTGTTGCGGCAATCTACGAAACCGTTTTGCGACCCGAATTGTTCGATCAGTTTTGTCCTGCGCAGCAAGCGGACAGTCGTACCGATGGAGAGGCCTTGCCTGCCCGCGCCAACCCGGTGTTTGAGGCGCCGATTTTGCAGGCTCATTTCGCCCGGGCTTTGGAAATTCTTGAACTGCAATGGACCCAAATGGGTTGCCCCGATCCGTTGACGGTTCAGGCAGAACCGCCCGACCCCATGTGGGCCGACAGCGATGGCAAGGGAGGTGGGGCCTGGCTGTTGGTTGATTTGGAGGGGCAACCCTTGCTGCCGCAAATGCGCCAAACCGCAGGCAGGTGTCGGGCCGGGGCCCCGGTCTCTGAAGTGCAGTCTTGGCTGCAGGGGCCGCAAGAGGTGAGAGAGGGCTGGGGGCAGTTTGCCGACCGCATTGCATCGCAGAGGTTTTCCTGGCGGGATATTCTGGTTCTTGAAACGGGCCGTCCCAGCAGAAAGCTTTTGTGCAGGCCGGTTTGGGTTGGCACCAGTGGGGCTCCGGTGGCGATCTCGATCGAAGTGCTGAGCCTGATCTGGCCCGAAGACAGCAGCTTTGGCTGCGATCATTTGATAGCCGAGACCTTTGCTCTGGATCACCGGGAATGCATGATCCTGCGCGACTATATGACGGGGGTCACCTGCAACACCGCTCCGCCCCCGGAGCTGTTGCATATTGCAGCCAAGGCGGGCGCACCTGGGGTGGCAGAACTGATCCGGCTGGTCGGGTTCTTGTTGCAGGAACGCGCCCAGGATATGGCGATTTCCGGCGGCAGGCAGTTGCCATTCAGTTTCATGGTTTGCGGGCCTGCGGGACAGGAAACACAATGTTTCAGGTTGGGGGCCGAAACCGGACAGCCGGTCATTTTTGTACATGGCATGATGGATGGCATTGCCGGCGTGCAACGATTGCAACCACAGCTGCGCAAAGGCGGGTTTCGGGTCTATGCGCCTCTGCGCGGAGGCTACGGTGCCTCTGGCCCCACCCCGGGCCGTGGTCAACAGTTAGAGGCCTTTGTGGCGCAGATAAAGGCGTTGATTGAGCAGGAAAATCTACGACGCCCAATTCTGCTAGGGCATCGCAGCGGTGCTGTGTTTGCCCGTGCTGCCGCCCTGCGCCTGCGTGGTCAAATTGGTGGTGTCGTAGGAGTCGCGCCGGCGCCGCCCATCCGGCAGCCGCGCGACTACCGACCCTTGCTAGGCAATCACGGGTGGTTAGTGCCCTGTGCCAGGCTTGCCCCTGCGCTGGCGCGGCGGATCCTCGTCAATTGGTCGCGGTCGGTGCAGCAGCGGGGGGCGTCATTGCTGGTGCTTGGCCAGGCGCGCTGCGGCTCAAGGGCAAAAGCGCAGATCGCCGAGATGGATCTAGACCCTCTTTTGTCCAGCAATCTGACGCTGATGATGCAGCAGCGAGGGGCGGGGTTTCTGGCGGACCTCAACCTGGCATCTGGGGTCTGGCGCGACCAGATGATCGGGCATGCCGGCCGCACGATCTATATGTATGGCTCACAAGAGGAATTGGCGCGCCATAGCGGCATTTATCCTCAGGTAGTAGGGGCGGAAAAGGTTCAGACCCGTATCTGCGCAGGCGCTGGCAATGTGTTGCTCTATGCCTGCCCCGAGCTGGTCCTGTCAGCACTCGAAGATCTCTCGACGGATCAGATCCTGCAAACTCGGTAGAGCCTAAGCCCAGTCAGGTTCTGCGATTGGTTCGGAATAGGGGGCAATTGAGGAGATCCGCGCTCCGGTCTTGGCTTGTCACTGTCAGCGGCCCGCTAGACCGACTCACCTTTAAAGACCGCATCAAAACTGCGTTTGAGCGCCACATCAACATCTGCAAGCGTCACAGGCAGCCCCAGATCAACAAGGCTCGTTACCCCGAATTCCTGAATGCCGCAGGGGACGATGCCGGTGAAATGCTCCAGATCAGGTTCGACATTGATGGAAATGCCGTGAAAACTCACCCATTTGCGCAGGCGGATGCCAATGGCGGCGATCTTGTCTTCTTGCAGGCTGCCGTCCAGCTGGCGCGGCTTGTCTGGGCGTTCAATCCAGACGCCAACACGCCCGTCACGGATATGGCCGGTGAGGTTGAATTCACCCAGGGCCTTGATCACCCAGGTCTCCAGTTCCTGCACAAAACGGCGCACGTCGTGGCCTCGTTTGGCCACGTTCAGCATCACATAAACGACACGCTGGCCGGGGCCGTGGTAGGTATATTGACCACCACGTTTGGAAGGGTGCACCGGAAACCGGTTCGGATCTGTCAGATCGTCGATTTTGGCTGAGGTGCCGGCAGTATAAAGCGGCGGGTGCTCCAGCAGCCAGATGCATTCTTCGGCGGTCCCTGCAGCAATCTCTGAAGCCCGTGTTTCCATAAAGGAAATTGCGTCCTCGTAGTCAACGAGGGCTTCAGAAGTGATCCATTCTACCATTAAAGATTTAGTCCTATGGAATGCCAACTGGCCCCGGCGTTAAACTATATATGAAATGGTACGTGCTTTCAGGGATGAGCTGCGCTACTCTGATTCCATATTGTTCGTTTTATAAAGGGGTGTGACATGTTTTCAAAGTCACTAAAGTCTGCATTGGCCGCAGCCATGATCACCACGTCCACAGTTGGACCGGTGTTCGCAGACAACTTGGGCGCAGCACTCATCGGTGGTCTGATTGGGGGCGCAATTGTCAGCGGAGCCAATCGCAACAACAACAGGCGCGCCACAACGCGGCGCTCTGGAAATTCCGCCGCGCGCACGCAAAACCGTGAAACCCAGACTTCGCTGAATTATTTTGGGTTTCCAGCCGGATCCCCGGATGGGGTGATGGGGCGGAAATCTCGCAACGCTATCAGCCAATACCAGGCCTATATGGGTTACCCGGCCACGGGCCAGCTGACCGAATATGAGCTTGGGTTTTTGAACTCCTCTCGTCAGCGTGCGCTTGCCAGCGGATTTCAGGCCACCCAACAGGCCGCTTCTCATCCGGATGGGGCCAAAATTCTGCTGAAGGTCTACATGAACGAGCAACTACAGCGCCAACAGGTGCCGCAGCAGCCGGTTCCGGTCCAGCAGATCCCGGGTGCACCTGTAACCACCATGGCAAATGTCGAAAGCTACGGTGTGCCCCAGCAATATGGTCAGCAGGTACCCCAGCAGGGCGGCTACGGGGCGCAGGCGCCGGTGACGGTGCAGACATATGGTGCTCAGCCGCAGGGCACGGTGCCGCAGCAGGGGCAGGTCGCACCCGGCTATGCCATTCAGGGCAATCAGGCCCAGGCATTCCAAGGGCAGCAGGTCCAGGGTCAAGCATACCAAGGGCAAGTCTATCAGGGTCAGCCAGTTCAAGGTCATACCTTCCAAGGGCAGGTTTACCAAGGACAGCCAGTTCAGGGGCAGCAGGTTCAGGGACAAACTTACCAGGGGCAAGCCTACCAGGCTCAGCCTCCTCAGGGGCAGGTTTTTCAGGGGCAGGTTGTCCAACAACCGCCGGCTCAGGGCGTAGCAGTCGCCGCGCTCGCCCCCCAGCCTGCTCCCACAGTCGCTTCCCCGCAGGCAGAGGTTCGCGAACCGACCTATACTGCGCCGCTGAGCCGACGCCGGGCATTGGTGATTGGGGTTGATGGGTATCAGAACCTGGAATCGCTGCAAAAGGCCCGTAATGATGCTCAGGCCGTCAGCGAGGCTCTGGTTGAGCTCGGTTTTGATGTTCTGACGCTTTATGATGCAAACCGTCGCGATATCAACAGTGCCGTCTCAACCCTGGCAGGTCAGATCGTGCCTGGGGATGAAGTCATGTTCTATTTTGCCGGCCATGGCATCGAAGTGGATGGGCGCAACTACTTGCTGCCTGCCGATGTGCCGGTGGTCAACTATGGCGACGAGAGTTTCCTCACCGGTGAGAGCATTCCGGCAGGGCGTATTCTGGACACCTTCCAGCGCAAGGGGGCCCGCACCACGGTCATGGTGCTGGACGCCTGCCGTAACAATCCTTTTGCCACCAATGGGCAGCGCTCTGTTGGCGGCGCACGGGGGCTGGTCCGGATGGAGCCACCAGAAGGCGCGTTCATTCTCTATTCTGCAGGCGCAGGTCAAACAGCGTTAGACCGGCTCTCGGATGATGATAGCAACCCCAATTCTGTCTTCACCCGCGCCTTGCTGCCACGTCTGCAAGAAGAGGGCATGTCGCTGCATGATCTGGCCAAGCAGGTCCGCCGTGACGTTCAACAGCTGGCGGCCTCCGTCAATCATGAGCAGTTCCCAGCCTATTATGACCAGATGTCGGGCGATATGTTCTTGTCGACGCAAGTGCAAGACTAGGACGCCTTTGCCTGTTTTTTGCGGGGGAAGGTCTGTTCCATCCCCCGCAGAATACCCCTAGCTTCCTGCGAATTAGGTGAATGCAGGGGGAGGGCTGTGAAAACCCAATTTCTTTGATTTTGGCTCTTCACATCCTGACGCACCTCGTCTAATACGCCTTCACCAAGCCTAGACAGTGCGGTCGTGGCGGAATTGGTAGACGCGCAGCGTTGAGGTCGCTGTGGGGTAACACCCGTGGAAGTTCGAGTCTTCTCGACCGCACCATTATCTTGCCTTAGGCAATCCCCTGAAATACAAGAAGCAATTGAAAATCAGGCCTTTTCCAAGGGCTTGGGTTTGAGGTTTTTTGCACAGACTTTGCACACGTTTTGCACAAATGGGGTTTGACCAGTGGAGAAGAGCATAGAGGGAGCAAGGTGCATCGGCGCGACTTGGTACTACTGGAAGCGCACCCCTGACCGACTCGTTAAGGCCTTCGGATTGCCGGAATTTCGTCGCGAGTCGATGAAGACAAAAGACCCCGATGAAGCCGCGCGGCTGGCGCGGGCGTACCTGACCGAACTGGACGAACTGGTGCGGAAGCTCGACTCCGTGTCGGCGCGGGTTCGGGTCTATGGTGACCTTTCCGACCGGGAACGCACGCGCCTTGATGCCGAGATCGCCGGTAGGGTCACTGCCCTTCCTGCCGATCAAAAGCAAAAAATCAGGAAGGCGGGCGGTGTGTGGGGTGCAGGGCGTGAAATGGTCGCGCAGGAAGCATCCGCTGCGTTCATGGAGGCAGGGCTGGGCGCAGACTACGCACTCAAGGACGCCATGGGCGAGGAATACGACCCTGACGAACGGGAACTGGAAGAGGTGCAGGAGGGCGCGCGCGTCGCCCTGCACCAGAAGAAGGGGAAGGCACTCGGAGATGCCCTGACCGCTGCCAAGATCATTGAGCCGACCGCCTGAGCTTCCCCCTTTGAAGTGGTCCGCCCCTATAGTTAGGAAAGCGGAGGACCAAGTATGGCCATTAAGAGACCCAAGCCGGAAGAGATCGTCGTGAAGTTACGGCAGGTTGAAGTACTGATGGGACAAGGCATGCCCC
>NZ_JBDWPJ010000113.1:0-9529 GCF_039971195.1 Pseudophaeobacter sp. | reverse complement strand
GCTTCGCTTGGCGATCAAACCGTGGAGCCCGATGGGATTGCCGTTGTTGATGTGGGACCAGCAGACCTGCCGAGCCCGCCGCCCGCAGCTGAAGAGCCCAGCCCAGCCGAAGAACCTGTTGTTCAGGCAGAGCCGGTTGCTCCGCCAACGACTGAGCAACCGGCTCTGCCAAAGGCCCCTGCGCCTTTGGAGCACGCCCCCCAAGACGGTGATGCCGATACCGAAGAGGCCTCCCTAGACGATGGCCCGGTTGCCGGTTTCAGCACCCGCCGTCGCCGCAGCTCTGCCGAGCCAGATGCAAGTCCGGCCTCAGCACCAACACCAACCAGATCGCAACCCGCAGCTCCGGTGCCACCCAAGGCTCCAGCGCCCACAGCGGCAACGGCAAGGCCGAGCAAAACCGCGCCCGCAGTAGCCCCTGCCCCACAGGAGGCAAAGCCTGTAGCAGCAGCGACAGCACCCCCTGCGGCAACGGTCAGCCCGGTGGCAACACAGGGCACGCCATCGGCGCCAGTAAAAACTCCTGGGCCTGTACCTGGCCCACTAGGCGTTCCGGCCGCTAAAGGCACGGGCGCCTCCCCGGTGGCTGCTCCAGCCCCAAAAACACCTGTGGCGAAACCAGCCAAACCTGCTGCTAGCCCGGAGAAAACTGGAAAAGCTGCCGTAGATCCCAGCCTCGCTGCCGAAGCAGTAAAAGTTGGCGGCAAGCCCCGGCACCTTGGGTTTATCCTGACCGCAGTGCTGTTGCTGGTCATGGCTGCGGTTGCCGCCTTCGCTCTGTTTTCTGAAGGCGGGTTGTTTTTCTCCGGAGAGCGCCCACCGCTTGAGGGTAGCCTAGACGAGCCGCCGACTGAGACCACCGCGCGGCCGCAACCCTCTGAAAATCAAGAGGCCATCGAACAGCAGCCCGCTGCCGACAATGGCAGCGATTTGGAAATCCCCAGCGATATCCCGCTGAGCCAGATTGACCCTGAACCAGACAGAATCGCGCCACAGGTCAGTGCGCTGCCAGGGCAGCCTGATCCTGGCGTTGTTGAGCTGAGCGCGTTAGAGCAGCCCGGCGAAGAGGCGGCCCCCACTGCAGATACGGAACACCATGCAAGCACGGGCCAGCCCGTGCTTGATGCGTTAGAAGAGCCCGCAGTTGACAGTGAAGCGCTGCATGACGAAGAAATCACCGAAGCGCTGAGTGCGGCTGCGCTCTATGCGGCCACCGGCATCTGGCAACAGGTCCCGCAGATTGCCGAGGCCCCTGCCTTGGTGCAGCTGGATGATATCTATGTCGCCTCCATCGACAACAGCGACCTGTCGCAGGACGCCGTGGCGCTGCCCACAGCACCTGTTCTGTCCAGCGATCCCGTACCTGAGGCCCCAAGTTCGCCAGCGGCGGCAGGCAGTGACTTCGATCTCGACAGTCGCGGGCTGGTCGTCGCCACCCCGGAAGGCACCCTGAACCCGGATGGGGTGATGATCTATCTTGGACGTCCTGCGGTGGTTCCACCGCCTACCCCGACCCGAGCCGATCCTGAAGCCCTCGCGGCGGAGGCTGAAAATGCCCGCCTTGCCAGCCTGTCTCTCATAAGGCCCCGCCCGCGCCCCTCGGATCTGGTGGAACAGGCCGAACGCGCCCTTTTGGGCGGGCTCAGCCGTGCCGAACTGGCCCGCGTCCGGCCACGCGCACGCCCTGCGAGCCTGAAAACAGAAGAGCAAGAGAACCAACCCGTCAGTGATCTGGCCATCGCCACCTCGACCAGCCCTCGGGCGCGTCCGGCGAACTTTGCCAATCTGGTGGATCGCGCCACCCGACAGCGGGCCAGCGCCCCCGCGACGACAGCCGCCGCAGCCGCAGTTGTGCCGCGCTCTGTGACGCCAAGCATTCCCAGCTCAGCTTCGGTGGCCCGTCAGGCCACGGTCAACAATGCCATCAATCTGCGACGTCTGAATCTGATTGGCGTCTTTGGCAAACCTTCGAACCGCCAAGCCCTGATCAGACTGCCCAGTGGCCGGACCCGCAAAGTGCAGGTAGGTGACCGGTTGGACGGCGGCACCGTGGTGGCAATCAGTGACAGCCAGCTACAGTATCAAAAACGCGGCACCAACACTACGCTGAGGCTGCCCGGAAACTAGCATCCTGCCGCTTGCCACCAAACAAACCGCGGGCAACGCCCCTTTCATCTCTGAAAGAAAAAGCCGGACCTCCCAAGGGCCCGGCTTCTGAATAAGCATTTGCGGCGCGGCTTATTCTGCGGCGTCCAGTTCGCCATTGGCAATCTGTTCGCGTTCGATGGATTCAAACAGCGCCTTGAAGTTGCCTTCGCCAAAGCCATCATCGCCCTTGCGTTGGATAAACTCAAAGAAGATCGGGCCGATCACGGTCTTGGAGAAGATCTGCAGCAAGATCTTGGTCTCACCGCCGTCAACAACACCTTCGCCATCGATCAGAATGCCATGTTTCTTCATCCGGTCCAGCGGCTCATCATGGCCCTTCACCCGCTCGTGGCTCAGATCGTAATAGGCCGCAGGGGGAGATGGCATGTAATTGATGCCGCGATCCGAAATTTCGTCGGTGGCGCTGTAGATATCCTCGGTGCCAACCGCGATGTGTTGAATGCCTTCGCCCTTGTACTTCTTCAGGTAGGCAACAATCTGGCCAGTCTCACCACGGTCTTCGTTGATTGGAATACGAATACGGCCACAGGGAGAGGTCAAGGCGCGGCTCAGCAGGCCAGTGAACTTGCCTTCGATGTCAAAGAAACGGATTTCCTTGAAATTGAACAGCTCGCCGTAGAACTTGAACCACTTGTCCATATTGCCTTTGTAGACATTGTGGGTCAGGTGATCGAGGTAATAGAAGCCAACACCGCGAGGTTTGGACTGTTTGCTCCACTCGAACTCTTCGTTGTAGGGCGAGGTCTCGTAGTATTGATCAATGAAATAGATCAGCGAGCCGCCAATACCCTTGATGGCAGGTACATCCATCGTTTTATCTTCGCCCTCATAGGCTTCGGCACCCTTGGCAATCGCATGCTCAAAGGCCTTTTGGGCATCAACAACCCGCCAGCCCATGGAGGGCGCGCAGGGGCCATGTTCGGTGACAAATTTATCCGCATAGCTGCCTTTTTCGGCATTGAGAATATAGGTGATATCGCCCTGCTGCCACAGCTCCACGCCAGGTTTGGTTTTGTGATGACCAACTTTTTCATAGCCCATCTTTGTGAAAAGATCGCGCAGCTCCTGTGGCTCGGGGCTGGCGAATTCTACGAACTCAAAGCCATCGGTGCCGGCTGGGTTTTCGTCGCTGATGACGGATTTTGGGGCGTTATGCGGGAATGGACCCATGATGGTTTCCTCCAATTGCCGCAGAATGCGGGCTAGATGTCTGTTCGAGAGCACAATAACGCACCTCAAATGCTTGTTTTGCGCGTTCTTCTCTGAGTTTAGGTTGTTGTGTGCGGGATATTCGCTCATTCTGGTGAGAAAACGGGAATTCACCGCACATGCTCGACTCAACTGACACAAAACTCCTCGCAGCCTTGCAAAAGAATGCGCATCTTACGGCACAGGAGCTTGGCGAGTTGCTCAACCTCTCCCCAAGCCAAGCAGGCAGGCGGCGGCAGCGCCTCGAAGCCGATGGCTATATCCAAGCCTATTGCGCCCGACTAGATCCGGCCAAGCTGGGATTGACGGTGCAGGGGTTTGTGCATGTCAATCTGGGCAGCCACGGCCCGGAACAATCCCAAAGCTTTAGCACCCTCGTCAGTACCCGCCCTGAAATCACCTCAGCCTGGACTATGACAGGAGAGGCGGATTATCTGCTCCGGGTGTATTGCAGCGACCTGCAAGCTCTGAACCAGCTCATCCACGAGATCCTTTTGCCACACCCAGCAGTTGCGCGGGTTCAAAGCCAGATTGTTATGGCACAGTTAAAAAGGGACGCCCCCCTGCCCACTTAGTATCAATTTTAGACTTAACACTCCGGGAAGGATTTCACTTTAGAGGTCGTTATCGAATCTTTTTGAGTGGAGCGCCCCCTTTGTCCTTTGTAGACCGTCGTATCGAAGCCCGACCCTCAACCGGTGAAGCGCCCTTCGCGCTGAATGAGGTTTTCTTTTCACGTACCGACGAACGCGGCGTTATCCAGGCCGGTAACTTCGTCTTTAAACGTGTCGCCAACTATGAATGGGAAGACCTGATTGGCGCGCCGCATAAGGTGATCCGCCATCCTGATATGCCAAAAGGTGTATTTCAGCTGTTCTGGGATACCCTGAATGCAGGTGACAGCATTGGCGCCTACGTTAAAAATAAGGCTAAGGACGGTCTGTACTACTGGGTTTTTGCCGTGGTGGTTCCTTGTGAAGGCGGCTTCCTGTCAGCCCGGATCAAGCCCAGCAGCGCCCTGTTCGAGGACGTCAAATCAGCCTATGCCGAATTACTTCAGGCGGAGACAAACGACGGTCTTTCCCCAGAAGACAGCGCAGCAAAATTGATGGAGTGGATTCGCGGCAAGGGCTTCGAAGACTACCACCAGTTTGCCACTCATGCGCTCAGCGAGGAACTGTTGGCGCGGGATACTGGGCTAGAGCGCCCAAAAGATCCCAAAATCACCGATCTGCGTAAAATGATGTCCAATGCCGAAACCCTGGTGGGCGAAACCCAGGGCCTGGTCAAAGATTTTGACGCCATGCACACCATTCCGCACAACCTGCGGGTCATTGCCTCCCGGATCGAACCCTCGGGCGGACCGGTTACGGTCCTGTCGCAGAACTACGGTGCCATGTCGCGTGAGATGTCGGATTGGTTTGCCGCTCACGTGATGGGCGAGAACAGCAACTTCAACACCATCAAACTGGCCGTCACCAATAGTCTCTTTGTCGAAGGTATGGCCCGGATTCTGAATGAATGCGACGCCCAGCTCAAAACCGAACGACGCGGATTGGGTGACATTGATATGGAAGCTGAGCGCAAGATCCTCAGCAATCTGGTCGAAACAGAAATGGCGCGTGCCGCCAAGGGGGTGGAAGAGGTCGACCACGAAGCCGAGCGCATCATGCGGGCCTGCCAGGTCATGCACCGCCAGTTCCTCGGCCTGAGCTCTACCCGGGTGCTCTGTAAGATCGAAAGCGCGCGGCTGCCAGAATCTGGTGAAACCCTGTCGGATATCATCGACCAGCTTGGCGTCTTCCAAGAACGCATTTCGCGCCGCTTGGATGATATCACCAAGCTCAGCAATGAAATCCGCATGATGGAAAACTAACCCAGCCCAAGGGCTGCGGTAGATTACTTCACAGTGAACAAAAAACGGCGGCGCGGGGAAACCTAGCCGCCGTTTCCCGTTTGACAGGCGCTGTCCCCTTAGGGGCTTGACCATTTGGCCAGGGCGGCGATTTGGCCGACTTTCACGGCCTCTTAAACCGTTGCCAAGCGGGCGAGCGCTTGCGATACCATTTCTATGGAAGCGTTTTTGTATCAGGCAACAATTTACCTCGCTGCAGCTGTTATCGCTGTACCTCTTGCCGCCCGTCTCGGGCTGGGTTCGGTTCTTGGTTACCTGGCCGCAGGTATCATTATTGGTCCCGTCTTGGGACTGGTCGGAGCTGAAACCGAAGACCTGCAGCACGTAGCCGAATTTGGCGTTGTCATGATGCTGTTCCTGATCGGGCTGGAGCTGGATCCGCGCGCGCTTTGGGCGATGCGGCACAAACTTGTAGGACTGGGAGGCCTGCAAGTATTGCTCAGCACCCTTGCCCTGATGGTGGCCGCGCTCTTCGCCGGACATACTTGGCAAGTCAGCCTGGCTGTTGGATTGGCCCTGTCGCTCTCCTCCACCGCGATTGTATTGCAAACGCTCTCTGAAAAGGGACTGATGCAAACCGGAGGCGGGCGGGCATCCTTTTCCGTCCTGCTGACCCAGGATATTGCCGTCATTCCCATTCTTGCCTTCCTGCCTCTGCTGGCTATGAGCGGCGGTCCACACATTGGATCTGATGGCTCCATCGACCGTCTCCATGCGGACTTTGCAGCGCATGAAGGGCTATCCCTGGTCGAAGGGCTGCCCGGCTGGGCGGTGACGCTCACCACCCTTGGGATGATTGGCTTCGTGGTTCTGGCGGGCATCTACCTGACCCAGCCACTGTTTCGGTTTATCCACTCCAGCAATCTGCGCGAAATGTATACCGCACTGGCGCTGCTGATCGTGGTTGGTATTTCCTTTCTGATGACCCTTGTTGGCCTGTCCCCTGCATTGGGGGCCTTTCTGGCGGGGGTGGTTCTGGCCAACTCCGAATTCCGCCACGAGCTGGAAAGCGATCTCACGCCGTTCAAAGGACTTTTGCTCGGCCTGTTCTTCATCACCGTTGGGGCCGGGATCAATTACCGGCTATTCCTGTCCAACCCCGGTGATCTTCTGGGTCTTGCCCTGCTGGTGATCCTTGCTAAGGGCACCATCCTGTTCTTTGTTGGCCGCGCCTTTGGACTGCGGCGGCGCAACCACTGGCTTTTCACCCTCAGCCTGGCCCAGGCCGGGGAGTTTGGTTTTGTCCTGCTGGCCTTTTCCCAGCAACAAAATGTTATTCCGGGGCCACTGGCCGAAAAGCTCCTGCTGGTCATTGCCCTATCGATGCTGATCACGCCGCTGTTGTTCATCCTCTATGATCTGCTGTCGCATTTCATGGGCGATTCCCGAGTTGAACACGAACCAGACGAGATCGATGAACAGGGGCCGGTCATCATTGCTGGCATTGGTCGCTTTGGCCAGATCGTCAACCGGCTGGTGCGGGCCAGCGGTTTCAAGACCGTTCTGCTCGACAATGACATGCGGGCGGTGCAGCTGATGCGCCGCTTTGGCGTCAAAAGCTTCCTTGGCGACCCCACTCGGCCTGAGTTGCTCAAAGCTGCCGGCATTGCCAAGGCTCATGTGTTGGTGGTGGCTCTGGATGACGCGGAGAAGACCGTCAAAATGGTCAGCTACGTGCGCCGCGCCTACCCGGATCTGCATATCATTGCCCGCGCCTATGACCGCAATCATGTTTTTGAACTCTACAAAGCCGGGGCCGATGACATTGTCCGCGAGATGTTTGACAGCTCGCTACGGGCCGGACGCTACGTTCTGGAAAAAATCGGCCTTAGCGAATATGAGGCCGCCCAGGCAGAACAGACCTTCTATGCCCACGACCGTCTAACGGTGCGTGAACTGGCCTCTCTTTGGGAGCCCGGCACTCCGGCGAGCGAGAACAAGGCCTATATGGCCCGCGCCCGCGAGCTGGAGAAAGATCTTGAAACTGCGCTTCTGGAACTGGCCGAAAAGAAAGACCGCGATTCCGCCTGATCGAGCCCCGCAAAAGGTCTCAACAAGATAGGCCCCACAGATTTTCTGCGGGGCCTAGGTATTTATCCCTGTGGGAAATCATCACCCATCGGTGACACCGGCCTCTGCAAAGGTGGCCATGCCACTGTGGCAGGCGACAGCGCCTTTCAGAACCTGAATGGCCAGCGCCGCGCCAGAGCCCTCACCCAGGCGCAATCCCAGCGACAAGAGCGGCTCCTTGCCCAGTTCCTTTAACAAGGCAGGATGGGCGCTTTCGGCGCTTTGATGACCCGCAACAGCATGATCCAGCGCCGTAGCGCTGGTGCGCAGCAGGCAGGCGGCTGCAGCGCAGCAGATGAACCCGTCGAGGATCACCGGGATATGCAACAGCCGTGCAGCTGCAATCGCACCGGCCATGGCGGCAATCTCGCGCCCACCGAGACAGGCCAGCGCATCCAGACCATCCTTGATGACAGCACCGTGCATCGCCACACCCTCGGCCACCACCCGTGTCTTATTGGCCAGACTTGCATCGTCCACCCCGGTGCCGCGCCCGGTCCAGTCAGCCGCATCACCGCCAAACAGGGCAAAGGCCAGGGCCGCGGCGGGTGTGGTATTGCCAATGCCCATCTCGCCGACCACCAGCAGATCCGCCGTAGGATCAACGGCATTCCACCCCGCCTGTAGCGCCGCTAGTAGCTCTGCCTCGCGCATCGCGGGGGCTTGGGTGAAATCCTGCACCGGTGTATCCAGATCCAGCGCATGTACATCCATGCGCGCTCCGGCCAGCTTGGCCAGTTGGTTGATGGCAGCGCCGCCATGTTCAAAGTTGATCACCATCTGGGCAGTCACTTCGGGCGGGAAGGCAGAGACCCCCTGGGCGGTAACTCCGTGATTGCCGGCAAAGATGATCACCTGTGGCGCGGCAATCTCGGGCCGGTCACTGCCGCGCCAACCGCCATACCAGATCGCCAGATCCTCCAGTCGTCCCAGGGCACCGGGTGGCTTGGTTAGTTGACCATTGCGGGCGGCAGCACCAGCAGTGGCAGCCGCGTCTACACCCTTGGCCTGTGCCAGCTGGTTTCGGAAGTCATCGAGAGAAGTGAATGGTGGCAGCATGTAAAGCCTCGTTGCATCTGAGCGCGGGACGCGGGTAAATCGGGTTTCAAACTGTTTAGCGGCTCATGGCTGCTTCGCAAGTCCCGCAAGAGGCCCGCATATGCGAAAAAACGACATATCCCTGGTGGATATCCCCCTGGTCCTGGTGCTGCTGACCCGCCTGCCGCTGCCACGGCTGGCCAGTGACAGCTTTCAGCGCCAGTCCCGTGCTGTCTGGGCCTTTCCCTTGGCGGGCCTCGCCATCACATTGCCCGCCTGCCTGCTGGGCTTGGCGGCGCTCGCGCTTGGCTTGCCCGCAGGCATGGTGGCGGGGCTGGTGCTGCTGGTGCAGGTGCTGCTGACCGGGGCGATGCATGAAGACGGATTGGCCGATTGCGCCGATGGCTTCTGGGGCGGCTTTGATCCGGCCCGCCGGCTGGAGATCATGAAGGACAGCCAGATTGGCAGCTACGGTGTTTTGGCGCTGGTTTTTGCCATTGGGCTGCGTTGGCAGGCCCTCACCCTGCTGATCGGGCTGGGTGAAATCTGGAGCCTGCTGACGATTGCCATGCTCAGTCGCGCGATGATGCCGGTGCTGATGTCTTGGCTGCCCAATGCCCGCCAGTCCGGCCTATCACGATCCGTCGGCCGCCCGTCCCGGCGGGCCCTTAGCCTCGGGATTGGCCTCGCCGTTTTACTGTCGCTGCCGCTGCTGGGGAGTGCCAGCTTTGCCCTTGTCCTGATGCTTGGCTGTACCACCTTTGGGTTGGGATTGCTGGCCCGCGCAAAGATCGGCGGCCAGACCGGTGACGTTCTTGGTGCCTGCCAACAGCTCTGCGAGACCATCGGGATGCTCACGCTGGTCGTGCTGTTGAACTAAAAAAGCCCGCGACCAGAAAGGCCACGGGCTTTTAATCGTCATACCTGCGATGGATCAGGCTGCGACGCGGGAGGTCAGCACATCGCCAACCTGTTTGGCTGCGAGGATTTCATCGCCACCAGCCACGGCGGCCACTTCGCGGGTCAGGCGCTCGAGCGCCGCCTCATAGAGTTGGCGTTCCGAATAGCTCTGCTCACGCTGATCATCGGTGCGGTGCAGGTCGCGGACAACCTCGGCGATGGCGATCA
>NZ_JBDWPJ010000112.1:0-7088 GCF_039971195.1 Pseudophaeobacter sp. | reverse complement strand
CGGTAAAATCGTCGGCAATAACGCCAAGTTTCATGAAGAAATCTCCGAAGTCGGACCAAGGTCAAGCCGGGTGATATGCTCGGCAATACCCTGCGGGAACAGTTGGCGCACCAATGGGTCATGGCCCGGAATGATGAGTTTGGGGGAGGAGGCGAGCCGCTCAAGCGTGGCAAAGCCATCCATCATATTTTGCAGATCCACCACGATAGGGAAGGGTTTGCGAGCCGTGACGTTCTCATAGTAATGCGCCGCATCCGAGGCCAGCACCAGCCAGCCCGCCGCGGTGCGCACCCGCACGCATTGCAGGCCCCGCGAATGGCCGCCGATGCAATGCACGGTGACGCCATCGGCAATTTCACTGTCGCCCGCATGAAAGCTCAGCTTGCCGCGATACAGCCGGGTCACTGCCTCGCAGATATGGCCGACGGTAAAGGGCGCTTTCAGCGTGTCGTGGCACATGCAGGGACCGGTGGCAAAGGCCATCTCTGCCTCTTGCAGGTGCAGATGCGCATTGGGAAACAGCGCCAAACCACCAGCATGGTCATAGTGCAGATGGGTGACGATCACCTCTGTAATATCCTCGGGTGTTAGCCCAAAAGGCGCCAGCGCCTCGCCCGGTTCCAGCCGGATCGGGCGGCCACGGGCGCGGGCCTCTGCATGGTCATAGCCGGTGTCCACCAGGATCACCCGATTGCCGCATTTCAGCAGCCACATGAAATAATCCATCGCATGCGGGGCATCGTGATTGTCATCAAACAAAAAACTATCGGCGCGGGTGCGGGCATTGCGGTCGGCATATTTGATCGCATGCACTTCCCAGGTCATAGCACCGGTGATCGCAGAGCTCATCGAAATACCTCATCGTAAAACTGTGCTTGTTTTTCGGCCACCATATCGGCCACATCCGCGTCAAAGCGTTGGAAATGCGGCGTGGCCAGATGCGCCTCAAAAGCAGCGCGATCATCGTAGATCTCATAGAGAAAAATCACATTCCCCGCCCGGCAGATATCAAACTGCTGGCAGCCGGGCTCAAAGGCGCGCGAAGTTTGGGCGTTTTCGATCATCAGTGGCAGGAAGGCCTCCATCTGACCAGGTTTGATGGTGAAGGTCACACAGACAGCATACATTAGGCTTCCTTTCGGCGCAGGCGGGCAAAGATCCGGCGCAGGGCGGGGATCTGCGCTGCAATCAGTGCGATATTCAGTGACAGCAGGATGGCAGCACCGGCGCGCGAAACAAAGCCCCCAAGGCTGCCATCCGCCAGGAACAGCGAGCGGCGGAAGGTCTCGTCGAACAGCCCGCCAAGGATGACGCCAATCACCAGAGGCGCGATCGGGTATTTCATCAGGTTCATGAAATAGGCGACAAAACCAACTCCCAGCATCAGGTAGAGGTCATTGATACCCCCCCCGACCGAAAACGATCCAATCGCGGTCAGCACCATGACCACCGGCAGGAACACCGTCTGCGGGATACGCAGGATCTTGATAAAGATACGCGCGGTGAACAGGCCGAGGATCCACATGGTAAAGGAGGCCAGCACCATGATCGCCACCACCCGCAGGATGATATTGGGATCAATTGTCGGCCCCGGAATGACGTTGTTGATCTTAAAAGCGCCCATCAGGGCGGCCGCGGGCGGCGAGCCGGGAATGCCTAGAACCAAAAGCGGGATCAAGGCGCCGCCAATGCAGGCGTTATTGGCAGTCTCTGAGGACAACAGCCCTTCGAGCGAGCCCTTGCCAAAGTTCTTGCCATCCTTGGAGACGGTTTTGCCGACCCCGTAAGAGACCCAGCCGGCCACATCCTCGCCGACACCGGGCAGCGCACCGATGCCGGTGCCGATCACCCCAGAGCGGCTGATGGTTGGCATATGGCGTCGCACCGTCGCCAGATTGGGCAGGATGCGCCCCTGCAGGGCGATGACCTTACCCACTTCCAGATGACGCAGCCCCTCAATGATCTGGGGCACTGCAAAGGCCCCCATCAGAACCGGCACCACCTGAAACCCAGAGAGCATATAGGACCAGCCAAAGGTATAGCGCGGCTCTGACAGCAGCGGATCCATCCCCACCATGGCCATGGCCAGACCTATCAGCCCGGCAATCCAGCCCTTGATCACCAGATCCTCGGACATCAGCGTGCCCGAGAGCAAAATCCCAAACAGCGCCAGCAGCGCCTTTTCAGGGCTGGCGATGTTTTTGGAAACCAAGAGCAGCACCCAGACAAAAATCAGCAAAGCAACTGTGCCAATCAGGGTCCCAATGAAGGACGCTGTGGTGGTCAGCCCTAGCGCCTCACCACCTCGCCCGGCCTTGGCCAGGGGGTGACCATCCATCGCCGTGGCCGCCGAGGCCGCCGTGCCGGGAATATTGAGCAGGATCGACGGGTAAGAGCCCCCATAGATCGCACCGACATAGGCCCCGAGCAGGGCGATCAGGGAATAGTCCAGCGGGATCTTATTGCCGAAGAACCCGGTCAGGATGGTCACCGCCAGGGTCGCGGTCAGCCCCGGCAAGGCGCCAAAAGTGATGCCCAAGAAGACCGAGGTGACCAGATAGACATAGGTCCAGGGGTCGACGACCAGGGCCGCAAAGGCACCGCCAAAGCCAGAGAGCTGAGTAAAGATGAACTCCATTATTTCTGGCTCCACAGCGGTTTGAGGGTCACGTAGTAGTGGTACTCAATACTCTTGAAGATCAGCCCGCCGCGATTTGGCACGTTCTGGCGAAAGCCAAAGGCCATGGCGCAGACCAGAACCAGCGGCGCGGTGACAGCGATCACCGGAATGGCCCGCGCCACTCGGTCCCCGCGGGCCCGTGCCAGCACCCAAAGCGTCAGCCCCAGCCACAGCACCAGGGTGAGCCAGTCATCATCATGCAGCCGCCATTCGGATCGGGGTAGATGCAACGCCATAGCATAGGCGCCAGCCAGGCTGACAATCGCCGCCGAGAGCAGCATCCGGCGCGGATGTCCGCCGTGGTAGCCATAGATCAGCGCGGTGATCAACAGCCCGGAGCAGAGGATAAAATCCACCCGTGGAACCAGGCCCGCGATGTAGAAAAACAGGATCACCGCAATAGATGAAAACCGCAGCGCCTCTGCCCGGTCCCAACCAATGCCAACCGCGCTCAGCGCCCGCTCTGCTCCGCCTGCTTTGATGGCGATGCGCATCAGCACCAGCGACAGCACCAGCATGGCGCTAAAAATCCCCAGCGGCACCAGGGCGGCAGAGTTGTACCAATCGCCGCCGGTCACGCCCGCCTTGTTGTCCCCCCACAGGGGAATGAAAGAAGTCCGCCACAGGAAAAACAACGACAGGGCAAATAACACGATAGAGGCCCAGAAATCACGCGCCCGCAGGATCATGATCTGCTCAGTCTCTGCGCCGTCCGCTGCTGATAGGGCGCCTGCGAAGCCTTCGGCTTTGCCCTGTTTACCCTTATTTAGAGCCTGCTCCGGCCCATCTTTCTTGTCCTTGACCACCGTCGTATTCCCGTCATTCGTCCGATCGCTGCCCGGTCCGGGCGCGTGAGAGAAAGGACGCGACCCAGCCGCGTCCTCTCCGTTTCTTGCGTGATTTGCCTTGGGTTATGGCTTTTCAATACCCAGGGAGGCCGGGTCGACGGTGGTCGCGCCAAGATCCTTCAGGGTATAGGCAAAGTTGGCTTCCAGCGTGGTGAAGATCTTGCTGGCCTCTTCGCCATATTGTCCGCCGACATCGTAGTTATTGGCTGCAGCCCATGTCGCAACCGCATCGCCCGAGATCGCCTTTTCAAAGGCCGCACCCAGGGCGGCTTTGATTTCATCGCTGGCAGAGTTGTGCACGGCAAAACCAATCGCCTGCTTCAGCGGCAGATATTTGTCGAGCCCATCATAAATACCAAAAGCCGAGGGTACGGTCATGCCGGCAATCTCAGCGCTGTCTTCGGTCAGCATCGCCAGGGGCTTCAACTGGCCGCCCTCAATCAGCGCTGCCTGTTCCGCCAGCGAGGTCACAACCAGCTGGACCTCACCCGCGATGGCCGCTTCCTGACCGGGGGCAGAGCCTTTGTAGGGAACAAATTTGAACTCAGCACCCGAGCCGTTCTGGATCGCCAGCAGGTTCAAGTGATGGATCGATCCCGCCCCCGAGGCTGCCGCCGGAATGGTGCCGGGCGCGGCCTTGGCCGCATCAACCAGCTCTTGGATTGTCGAATAGGGAGAATTCGCAGGCACCGAGATCAGATCTGGCGAGCCACCAACAATAAAGGGATACCAATAGTCGAACTTCTTGTCCCAACCGCCCTGCACCGCAGCTGTCACGTTGGATTCAGACAGGCCCACCAATGTATAGCCATCATCAGGCTGGTTCATCACATAGACCATGCCGTTGGATCCAGCGACACCGCCGGTCTGGTTGGTCACGTTGATCGACACCGGCAGATGTTTTTCCATCTCTGCCATGATCATCCGGTTGATGGTGTCGGTGCCGCCACCGGCGCCCCAGACCACGGCTGCGGTGATGTCACGATAGGGGTAATCCTGCGCCGCGACGCTACCCGGCACGCCTGCGCCAAAGCCTCCTAGCAGCGCGGCCAACCCAAGGATCTTGCCAAATTTGAGTTCCATTTCATGTCCTCCCAGACTCAATGCGTTTCTTGTTGCATCTTTTTACGTATGCATTAATAAATGCCTTGTCAAATTTATAAATAGATCTCTGCCGCAAAATCAGCCAAAGAGGTAGGAAAAGGAACGCGTGACCATGCCCAACAACTTCGAGATCGCAGTATTTTCAGGCGACGGCATCGGCCCGGAAATCACTGAACCCACGATCAAAATCCTGCGTCACATGTCAGAACGCGCCGCCAGCTATGATCTTGCCTTTACTGAGGCCCCTGCGGGCGCGGCCCATTACGCCAAAACCGGCGAATCCCTGCCCGAAACCTCGATGAAAATCGCCCGCAGCGCCGATGCGATTCTGCTCTCGGCGATGGGATTGCCGGATGTGCGCTACGATGATGGCACCGAGATTTCGCCGCAGATTGACCTGCGCAAGGCGCTGACGCTCTTTGCTGGTATTCGCCCGGTCACCGTGCGCGCAGGCCAGACCACGCCATTGAAAATGCCCCCCGGAAAAGAGATCGATTTTGTTCTAGTGCGCGAAAGCACCGAAGGCCTGTTTCATACCCAAGGCTGCGGCGAGGTCACCAAGGATGAGGCCCGCGAAACTCTGCTGATCACCCGCGAGATTTCGGAAAAGCTTTTTGACTTTACCTTTGCCCTGGCCAAGCAGCGTCAGGCGCAGGGGCGGGGCAAGGGGCGAGTTACCTGTGTCGACAAGGCCAATGTATTCCGTGCCTTTGCCTTCTTCCGCGAGATGTTTGATGCCGAGGCCGCCAAGCATCCTGAACTCATCGCTGATCATGCCTATGTCGATGCCACGGCCCTGTGGATGGTGCAAAAGCCCTGGGATTTTGACGTGCTGGTGACAGAGAACATGTTTGGCGACATCCTGTCTGATCTTGGCGCCGGGCTGATGGGCGGGCTTGGGCTCGCGCCCTCGGCCGATATCGGCATGGATCACGCTGTGTTCCAGCCCTGCCATGGCTCGGCGCCGGATATTGCCGGACAGGGCGTGGCCAATCCTTTTGCGATGATTCTTTCGGCGGCAATGATGCTGGACTGGCTGGGGGT
Organism: Pseudophaeobacter sp.; assembly: GCF_039971195.1. Lineage (GTDB taxonomy): Bacteria > Pseudomonadota > Alphaproteobacteria > Rhodobacterales > Rhodobacteraceae > Pseudophaeobacter. The sequence continues at coordinate 1,412 of NZ_JBDWPJ010000112.1, read as the reverse complement.
AAAACACGAGAATTCCGAGTTGCGAAGCGATGGCCAGCGCCTGCGTGAAGCGGTAGAAGAAATCATTTCCCGCGGCGAGGTTCTCACCTGTGATCTGGGTGGCAAGGCCAGCACCAAAGACGCCGCCGCTGCAGTACATTCGCTGCTGGTTCTGGAACCCGCATGAGCATTCCTATTGCAACTGCGCCAATCAAAGTAGCCTGTCAGGGAGCGGGCTATTTCAGCCAGTTCCACTACGCCAGCTGGGCCAGCATGTCAGATGTTGATCTTGTTGGGTCCTGCAATCGCGACATCACCAAGGCCCGCGCCACCGGCCTGCCCGCCTATGATGATCTGGCACAGATGCTGGCGGAAGCTACCCCTGATCTGCTCGACATCATCCTGCCCCCGGCGGCCCATGCCGACAGCATCCGCATCGCGCTGGCCGCCGGAGTGAAAGCCCTGATCTGCCAGAAACCCTTTTGCCGGAACTTGGCAGAGGCCAGGGAAATGGTCGCTCTGGCCAGTGACGCCGGAGCGCGGATCATCGTGCATGAAAACTTCCGCTTCCAACCCTGGTACCGGGTGATGAAACAGGCGCTGGACCGGGGAGATGTAGGTGAGGCCCAGCAGCTGACCTTTCGGCTGCGCCCCGGCGATGGCCAGGGGCCAGAGGCCTATCTGGCCCGCCAGCCCTATTTCCAGCAGATGGAACGTTTTTTGGTACATGAAACTGCGGTGCATTGGGTCGATACCTTCCGCTATCTGCTTGGCGATCCGACCGAGATCTACGCCGATCTGCGGCAGGTGAACCCGGTCATCGCAGGCGAAGATGCCGGTTTTATCCTTTCGCAGCATCCCGGCGGGGTGCGGGCGCTGTTTGATGGCAATCGCAACCTTGATCACAGTGCCGACAACCATCGCCGCACCATGGGCGAGGCGCTGCTCGAAGGCACGAAAGGCTCTATCACCCTAACCGGCGATGGCGCGCTGCATCTGCGCCGCTTTGGCGCGCAGGACACTACCTGCTTGCTGGGGCCTGACAGCTGGGAGGGCTTTGGTGGCAACTGCGTTCACCACTTGCAGTCCCACGTCATTTCTGGCCTTCTCGGCGGTGGAGCATTTGAAAACGAGGCCGCCAGCTATTTGCGCGTCATCGAGATCGAAGAGGCTATTTACAGCTCGGCTGAAACCGGGCGTAAGATGCGTTTGGAGACACAGTGACCACCCTATCGGACAAACCGCCCTCCAATTCGCAGCGGGCCTTTCGCGCCCTGCGGGATATGATCTTTTCCGGCGAGTTGGCGCCGGGGTCTGATCATCTGGAAAGCGAAATGGCGGAACGTCTGGGGGTCTCGCGCACGCCAGTGCGTGAGGCGGCGCTGATGCTGGAAAGCCAGGGTCTGCTGGAGCTGCGCCCCCGCAAGGGCGTG
>NZ_JBDWPJ010000111.1:0-11000 GCF_039971195.1 Pseudophaeobacter sp. | reverse complement strand
ACCGATATTGGCCATCACCCAGTGATGCATCGCAGGCACCATATGGCTGCCCATCTCGATGACAAAAACCGGCAGGGTCAAGGCGCCGGCAATGATCACCTGCCGGGTCAGAGACTTGATCTCATCCGCCTTGCGCTGACTGGCCTCCTCCCGTGCATCGGTTTCAGCGCCCTGCAGGGTCGCCGGATAGCCAGCCGTCGTGCTGGCCGCAGCCAGATCTGCCGCCCGGGTCGCCCCGGTCAAATAGCTGACCTCGGCCCGTTCAGCGGCCAGATTCACCGATGCGCTCACCACGCCGGGTACGGACAGAAGTGCGGCCTCGGCCCGGCCAACACAGGAGGCACAGCTCAGCCCCTGAATATCGAAGCTGACTTCAGACAGGGCGGCGGGGGAGCCTGCAGCCGCTAGTGCGCCGGTCAGTTTAGACAGTTCCAGGTCTTCATTTGCTTCCACCTGCGCCTTGGAACTCGCCAGGTTGACCGAAGCCGATGTGACACCTTCGAGTGCAGCCAAGGTACGTTCTGCCCGGCCTACGCATCCCGCACAGCTGAGGCCGGTGATTTGCAGTGAATGATGGCGCTGGTGCATGAGGGTCTTCCCAGAAGTGGTCTATGTCTGTTGCCGGATATGGGGCTTCCAGCGAGGGGAAGGTCAAGAGCCTCCTTGCAGAAAATCAGAACTCTTTTGCCATAGCCTCGGCGGTTGCCGTTTTGCAATGACACAGGTCAACTGACCGGAACACGGCATTTTCCGTCGCTTTTGGCAGAGGCCTGGGAGCGCAAAAAAGGTAGAGCCATAGGCAATGCTTGCTTGATGACTTTGGCGGTTGTAACGCTAGAGACAGCAGGCTGAGGCCCGGCCGATTTCAGGTCAGCCACAGGCCGCGACTAGAAAGACACCCACAGCCCTCTGCTGGTCAGATCCGGCAGGCAGGCCCTGGAACATTACGAAGGATCAAACAGATGATGCGCACCCGTGCCGCCGTTGCAATTGCTCCGGGCAAACCGCTCGAAGTGATGGAGGTGAACCTCGAAGGCCCAAAGGCCGGCGAAGTTCTGGTAGAGATCAAGGCCACTGGCCTGTGCCACACCGATGAGTTCACCCGCTCGGGCGATGATCCAGAGGGTATTTTCCCGGCCATTCTGGGCCACGAAGGCGCCGGCATTGTCTTAGAGGTTGGCGAAGGCGTCACCAGCCTCGAAGTGGGCGACCACGTGATCCCGCTCTATACCCCGGAATGCCGCGAGTGCGACTATTGCCTCAACCCCAAAACCAACCTGTGCCAGGCGATCCGCTCGACCCAGGGCGCTGGCCTGCTGCCCGATGGCTCCACCCGGTTTTCGATGCTGGATGGCACCCCCATTCACCATTACATGGGCTGCTCGACCTTTGCCAACCACACCGTGGTGCCTGAAATCGCTCTGGCCAAGGTGCGCAAAGACGCGCCCTTTGACAAAATCTGCTACATCGGCTGCGGCGTCACCACCGGCATCGGCGCGGTCATCAACACCGCCAAGGTTGAGATCGGCTCTACCGCCATTGTCTTTGGTCTCGGCGGCATCGGGCTCAATGTCATTCAGGGGCTGAAACTGGCTGGTGCTGACCAGATTGTTGGCGTTGATCTCAACCCCGGCAAGATTGAAATGGCAACGCATTTTGGCATGACCGATTTTGTAAACCCGGCTGAGGTCTCCGGCGATCTGGTGGCGCATCTGGTGGAGCTCACCGGTGGTGGTGCGGATTATACCTTTGATGCCACCGGCAATGTGCAGGTCATGCGCACCGCCTTGGAAGCCGCCCACAAGGGCTGGGGCGAGAGCATTATCATTGGCGTGGCCCCTGCGGGCGCCGAGATCTCTACCCGCCCCTTCCAGCTGGTCACCGGACGCAGTTGGCGTGGCACCGCATTTGGCGGCGCGTCAGGACGCACCGATGTGCCGAAGATTGTCGACTGGTACATGGACGGCAAGATTGAGATCGATCCGATGATCACCCATAAGCTGACACTGGATCAGATCAATGAAGGTTTTGATCTGATGCATGCCGGTAAATCGATCCGCGCTGTTGTAGAATTCTAGTCCAGCAACAAAGCATTAGAGGACAGGCGCAGCCCCACCGGGTCTGCGCCTTTTCTTTTAGCCGCCGACAATCAGCAGATCTTTGGGGAAATTTGTCAAAACCTGGCAGCCGTCCTCGGTGACCAGAACGTCATCTTCGATGCGGACGCCAAATTTACCTGACAGGTATAGCCCCGGCTCATTGGTGTAGACGGTGCCAGCAGGCAGTTCCTGATGATTGCCACGCATGACATAGGGTGCCTCATGCACATCGCGGCCCAGACCATGGCCTGTTTTGGTGCGGATGTGATCGCCATAGGGAGAGCTCTCCAGCACGCCGGTCACCACATCATCAATCTGATGCGCCGTCACACCGGCGCGGGTCGCCTCCAAACCGGCCATATTGGCCGCCAGGACGGTTTCATAGACCGCCCGCCCCTCGGCACTGACCTCGCCGACAAACACTGTGCGGGTAATATCGGCGCAAAACCCACCTTTGCGAGCGCCAAAGTCAAACAACAGGGCATCGCCGGATTGGATTTTGTAGTCCTCGCGCGCATGGCCGTGCACCCGCGCCGAATTGTCCCCGGCGACTACAATGGGTGTAAAGGCCAGCCCATCGGCGCCCTCAGCAAACAGCGCCTGAATAAGGCGGCCTTCAATCTCTTTTTCGCTCTGGCCGATTTCCACCGTTTCCAGCACCTGATGCAGGGCCCGCTCTGACAGATCAATCGCGGCCTGCATTGCCGCCAGGTCAGCCTCGGTCTTGATCATGCGAAGGCCGGAAATCTGCTTTTCAGCGTCGATGATCTGCACCTCCGGGCTGGCTTGTTTCAGGGCGTGGTGCACAAAGACCCGCATGACCTGGCCCTCAACCGCCAAGCTGCTGAGGCGCATATGTTCGGCCAGCGCGTCAAAGGCTGGCTGGTAGCCATCCTGATCCCGCCAATCAAAAACCACCCCGTCAAATCCAACCAACTCCCAGGATCCCAGCTCTAGATTGGGCACAATCGCCGCCGGCACGCCCTGCGCCGGGATCACCAGTACAAAGGGCCGTTCGTGACTCATGAATTCCTGCCCCAGGACGCGGGTAAAGTTTGGCCCTGGCACCAAGGCCAGCGCGTCTACCGACAGAGATTTTGCCAACTGGCGATAGTCTGCAAAGGAAGGGGACATTGGGGGCTCCAAGAAGGGTTGAGACAGATGTAGATTTTAGCCAGAATATCGTATCCAATTTACATTACTCAAAGTCAATCCACGGCGAACTCCAGCGCCTGAATTCCCGCAAGCATGGTAAAAAAGTTGCTAATATCCTGCCCTTAAGGATAATGCCCCTATGCGCACACCGTCACACTGTGGCCATTCCTTTGGCTTTTCCCACACGGAATACGCGCCCCTTTCCATCCCCCAGCCTCGGGAGACCCATAGCCAATGTTTTCCGTTCTAAGAAACCGCGGCTTTCGCCATATGTTTGCGGCGCAGTTGATTGCCATCCTTGGCACCGGATTAGCCACTGTGGCTCTGGGGCTGATCGCCTATGATCTCGCCGGGGCCGATGCCGCCATGGTATTGGGGGTGGCGCTGACCATCAAAATGGTCAGCTATGTGACCCTTGCCCCGATCGCAGCTGCCCTGGCAACGCAATTCCCCCGGCGCAGCTGGCTGGTGGGCCTTGATATCCTGCGGGCACTGGTGGCACTGGCGCTGCCCTTTGTCACTGAAATCTGGCAGATCTACGTGCTGATTTTTGTTATGCAGGCCTCGTCAGCCGGGTTCACCCCTGCCTTTCAGGCCAGCATTCCCGATATCCTCACCGATGAAGAAGACTACACCAATGCGCTGTCCCTGTCGCGACTGGCCTATGATATCGAAAGTCTGTTATCGCCTTCTTTGGCGGCGCTGTTGCTCACCCTGGTGGCCGCAAATTCGTTGTTCTTTGGCACTGCCATTGGATTTATCGCCTCAGCCCTGCTGGTGGTCTCAGTCACCCTGCCCAGCCCCAAGCCCAGCGCGCGCAAGGGGTTCTATGAGCGCACGACGCTTGGGATCCGCATTTACCTCAAAACCCCGCGTCTGCGTGGGTTGCTGGGGCTTTCTGCGGTGGCTGCCGCCACTAGTGCCATTGTCATCATCAATACCGTTGTGATCATTCGCTCTGAACTGGGCCTGCCAGAAAGCAGCGTGGCGCTGGCGCTGGCGGCCTTTGGCGCTGGTTCGATGCTGGCAGCCCTTTTCCTGCCACGGCTGCTGGCCAAAATGCAGGACCGCTCTGTCATGATCACTGGAGCTATGATCGCCATATCGGCGCAGGGCCTGCTGGCAGCCTATACGCAACTCTTCGGCCCCGCGCTGGAGCCAGTGCTGATCAGCTGGTTCCTCTCTGGTCTTGGCTACTCTACCATCTTCACCCCGTCGGGGCGGTTGCTGAAACGCTCTGCCCATCCAGAGGACCGCCCGGCGGTCTTTGCCGCCCAGTTCACCCTGTCCCATGGCTGCTGGTTGATCACCTATCCGCTGACAGGTTGGAGCATGACTGTGTTGGGCATGGTGCCCTCTCTGCTCTTGCTAAACGGGCTGGCGATTTGTGGCTTGATCTATGCGAGATCACAATGGCCCGCCGATGATCCTGAGGTCTTTGCTCATGACCACCCGGAGCTGCCTGCGGATCATCCCCATCTAGCGGCCACTCGCCAGGCCGGTCAGGATCCAAAGGGGCATGAACATGCTGTGGTGATTGACGCCCTGCACAAGAACTATCCATCACGCCCGGACTAGGTGCAACGGCCACCCCGGCTGCCGGGCACAGATACCGTTAGCTTTCGGTCAAGGTTTCCACCGCATCCAGAGTGACGTCATAGCCCCAAAGACGGCGCAGATGATTGAGCACTTCGCAGCGATTGTCCTCTTCCAGATGGATACCATCGCGGACCGTATGGGTGAGGATCAACCGCCGATCACCGCCAAGATCCGCATCTGTGACCTGAATGTCAGGCTCGAGATAGGCCAGATCATATTGCTGTGCCAGCGCGCGGCGGATCGCCTTATAGCCGGCCCGGTTGTGGATCTGGCTGACCACCAAATCCTGCTGCGCCTCTTCGTCCACCAGGGCAAACAATTTGAATTTGCGCATCAGATGTGGCGACAAAAATTGCTGGATAAAGCTTTCGTCGCGGTAATTGGCCCAGGCATCGCGTAGCACATGGCGCCAATTCGCGTGGCCCGCGATATCGGGAAACCATTCGCGGTCTTCATCCGTTGGCTCTTCGCAGATGCGTTTGATATCCATCATCATGGCAAAGCCCAGCGCATAGGGGTTGATGCCTGAATAGCGCGGGTCGTCATATTCGGGCTGAAGCACCACATTGGTATGGCTGTGCATCATCTCCATATAGGCGCCTTCACTCAGACGCCCCTGCGAGAACAGTTCGTTGATGATATAGTAATGCACAAAGGTGGCGCAGCCCTCGTTCATCACCTTGGTCTGTTTCTGCGGATAGAAATACTGCGCCAACATCCGCACAATGCGCAGCAACTCGCGCTGCCAGGGCTTGAGCACCGGACTGTGCTTTTCGAGGAAATACAGGATATTCTCCTGCGGCAGGTTCAGCTTTTTGCGGCGCGCCCTGTATGGCTCATCCTTTGGCTCCTCGGCGCTGTCCCGCCCCATGGTGGCATCGGTCCAGATATCCAGCAAGCTGCGGCTGGCCTCATAGCCATCGCGTACCCGCTGCATCGCCTTCAGTTCCTGCGCGGTGGGTTTGGGCGGACGGCCATAGCGAAACACCCCCTGGGTCTGCAAGGCATGAGCCGCGTCCAGGACCTCCTCGACCGCATCCAGCCCATAGCGCTCCTCGCAGGCTGCGATGTAGTTCTTAGCAAAGGCCAGATAATCATGGATGCCATCGGCATCGGTCCATTGCTGGAACAGGTAGTTGTTCTTGAAGAAGTGATTATGACCAAAGGCCGCATGGGCCATCACCAATGTCTGCATCGCCATGGTGTTTTCTTCCATGTTGTAGCTGATGCAGGGGTTGGAGTTGATGACGATTTCATAGGCCAGCCCCTGACGCCCCGTCCGGTAAAGCGCCTCGTCGCGGGCAAAATGTTTGCCAAAGGACCAATGCTGATACATCAGTGGCAACCCGGTGCAGGAATAGGCATCCAGCATCTGCTCGGCCGAGATGATCTCGATCTGGTTCTGATAGACATTCAGCCCCAGATCGTTGAGCGCGATATCCTCGATGGCGTCGCGGGCTTTTTCCAGTAAGGGAAAGGTCCATTCTGGCCCATCAAACAACAGTGGTGATCCGGGTTTGGCGTCAAGCATTCTGGCCCCCTTTCATCCGTGGCAGAAAGAACTCCCTGAAGATCGGATAGATATGGGCAGCATGGGCCACCCGCTGCATTTCAAAATGCGGCGCCTCAGCTTTTACTTGCCGGTAGTTCTGCCACAGATCATCCCCGACCTCCGGGTCCATCATTAGGGCATCCGCCCCTTCTTCGACGATTTCCATATAGGCGTAGTACTGGCAGACCGGCAGCAGATCCTCGAGCAGCAGCTTTTTGCAGCGCATCGAGTCATTGCCAAAGTTTTCCCCGTCTGAGGCCTGCGCTCCGTAGATGTTCCATTCATCTGGCGGATAGCGTTCGGCGATGACCTCACGCATTTTGTCGAGTGCCGTCGAAACGATGGTACCGCCGGTTTCACGGGCATAGAAAAACGTCTCTTCGTCCACTTCCTGCGCATGATGGGTATGGCGAATGAACACCAGCTCAGTCTGTTCATAGCAGCGCGACAAAAACAGGTGCAGCAGTAGGAAAAACCGCTTACCCAGATCCTTTTCGCGTTCCTGCATCGAGCCAGAGACATCCATCAGGCAAAAGACAACCGCACGGGACTTGCGGATCTTTTCCGGCACATGGGTGTCAAAGCGCAAATCAATCGGATCAATATAGCCGACCACCCTGCGCTTGCGCTGCAAAGCCTCCAGCCGCGTCTGCAACTCTTCCAGCAAATCGGCCTGGGCTTTCGAACGTGAGGGCAGTGCCTCCAGCATCTCGATCTCTTCTTGCAGATCAGTCTCTGCCTGGGCCGAGGGACGCCGCAAAGCAATCCGCCGCCCCAGAGAATTGCGCATGGTGCGCACCAAGTTGAGGTTATTGGGCGTGCCTGCGGTGGTGAGCCCTGCCCGGCGGGTGCCAATAGTTTCCGTCTCCACCGTGGATTTTTCCACCAGATCCGGCAGCTCCAACCCGTCAAAGAGGATTTCGAGGTATTCATCCCGCGTCAGCGTAAAGGAAAACTCGTCATCACCTTCACCGTCTTCTGAGGCCTCACGCCCGCCCTGCCCGGTTCCGCCTTTGGGTTTTGGAATGGTATCGCCAACCACAAAGTCTTTGTTGCCCGGCAGGACATATTTTCGATTGCCGCCTTTGGAGCCATGAAAGAACCGGGGCTCCTGCAATCCCTTCGCGGGGATTGTCACTTTTTCTCCGTCTGGCGGGACGCCATCTCCATCCTGTATAGATTTGTCCCGCACCGACCGATCAACGCGCTCTTTAATATTCTCCCGGGCGCGCCGCAGAAACCGTTGCCAGTTGCCGTGGCTTTTGCCCTTTGGATTGGAGCGTCTGTCGATGAATTGATGCATCTGTTCCGCTGCCTCTTGTTACCCTGCCTTATTGACCCGCATGTACCACTCCACCAGACGCCGAACCTGGCGATCAGTGTAGCCATGGCTGCGCATGCGCTCGACAAACTCCTGATGTTTGCTCTCGGTCTTGCTGTCCTTTTTGCTGCCAAAACTGATCACCGGCAGCAACTCTTCGACCTGGCTGAACATGTGTTTTTCGATCACGTCGCGCAGTTTCTCGTAGGAGTTCCACGCCGGGTTTGACCCGGTATTGGCACGATGGCGCAGGGCAAATTTCACCACTTCGTTGCGGAAATCCTTGGGGTTGGCGATGCCCACGGGCTTTTCGATCTTGCTCAGCTCCCCGTCGAGGATTTCCCGATCATAAAGCTGGCCCGTATCCGGGTCCTTGTAGTCCTGCTCTTCAATCCAGGCATCCGCATAGGAGATGTAGCGATCAAAGACGTTCTGACCGTATTCGGTATAGCTCTCTAGATAGGCCTTCTGGATCTCGTTGCCGATGAATTCCTCGTAGCGCTGCGCCAGATCGGTCTTGATGAACTCAAGGTATTTGGCTTCGGTCTCGGCCGGGAACTGTTCCCGTTTGATCATCTGCTCCAGCACATACATCAGATGCACCGGATCGGCCGCGATCTCATCGGTGTCAAAGTTGAAGGTCGAAGACAACACCTTGAAGGCAAAGCGGGTGGAGATGCCGTTCATGCCCTCATCAACACCAGCCCGGTCCTGATACTCCTGAACCGTCTTGGCCTTGGGGTCTGTATCTTTCAGGCTTTCACCATCATAGACCCGCATCTTGGAATAGAGGTTGGAGTTTTCATGGGGCTTGAGCCGGGTCAAGACCGAGAAGCGGCTGAGGATCTTCAGGGTTTCCGGTGCACAAGGTGCTTCGGCCAGCTCGCTGTGCTGGATCAGCTTGTCGTAAATCTGCGCCTCGTCGCTGACCCGCAGGCAATAGGGCACCTTCACGATCGACACCCGGTCGATAAAGGCCTCATTGTTCTTGTTGTTCTTGAAGGTCTGCCATTCGCTTTCATTGGAATGCGCCAGCACCAGCCCGGTAAAGGGAATGGCCCCAAAGCTCTCGGTGCCCATATAGTTGCCTTCCTGGGTCGCGGTGAGGAGCGGATGCAGCATCTTGATTGGCGCTTTGAACATCTCGACAAATTCCAGCACACCCTGGTTGGCCCGGTTTAAGCCACCGGAGAAACTATAGGCGTCCGGATTGTCCTGGCTGAAATGTTCCAGCTGGCGGATGTCGACCTTGCCCACCAGGGTCGAAATATCCTGATTGTTCTCATCTCCGGGCTCGACCTTAGCGACAGCCATACGCCGCAGCCCCGAAGGGTAGATCCGTGCCACGGTGAATTTGCTGATATCGCCGCCAAATTCATCCAGCCGCTGCACCGCCCAGGGCGACATCAGCCCCGGCAGGCGATGGCGCGCTATACCGTATTCTTCTTCCAGAACCTTACCCATCCGCACCGGATCAAACAGGCCAAGCGGGCTTTCAAAGATCGGCGACAGCTGATCGCCTGCCTTCAGCACATAGATCGGCTGGTCTTCGACCAGACGTTTAAGCTGCTCCGCCAGCGAGGACTTGCCACCGCCCACAGGGCCGAGGAGATACAGAATCTGCTTGCGCTCTTCCAACCCCTGGGCCGCATGACGGAAATAGCCAACGATGCGCTCGATGGTGTCTTCCATCCCGTAGAAATCTTTGAAGGCACTATATTGCTTGATCGTCCGGTTCTGAAAGATCGGCCCCAGCCGGGCGTTCTTGGATGTATCAACCAACTCCTCTTCGCCAATGGCCTTGAGCATCCGCTCCGCCACATTGGCATAGAGGCTCGGATCATCGCGACAGGCATCGAGATAGTGATATAGTGACATCTCCTGTTCGCGCGTCTGGCCGTACTGCTCTACAAAAATCTCGGCAATGTCTTTCATCGGGATCTAGCCTCCTGAGTTACGCTTCGCCCTTCCTCCTGGCGGTGGTGAAAACGCACAGACAAAGGGAGCCCAGCGCCTGGGCCATGGATGTCCGCGGTCGTTCGAAACTGTTGAATTCTGCTCTGTATGTACGGTGTCTTAAACACCGGGCGCCCGCTCTGATCAGGTGGGCTTGGTCCGGTAATCGAGTATCTCGGACGCCGTTCAGTCTGCCGCAAGGGTACACTAGTTGCGAGTTTCATACTATTATGAACTGGTATCTTTTTAGTTAATTACCAGCAGAATTTTAGGGAAACTGCTCCCGCCCTTCGCACATCTTGGTGAGCCAGCCTCCCGGCCCGGCCGAGTTTTGGCCACTCCTGACCAGTCCAAAAGGTTTTTTTCAGGCAGATCTGTTCAGGAGTGGCCCTGAATCTCTACCCTGTGGCCCTGCGCTCTGAAAGTCACCGCTCAACAGCTTTGGCCAAAAACTCGCCGCCACATTCTCCTTAGCTCTCCGGCCTAGCGGTCTGCTTTGACTCCCTTTTTTGCCGCATTTCAGACCAATCGCTCCCAGGGTGTCAAAAATGGGGTCCGGTTAACCTTTTGTTAACAAAGCCCCAAAATCCCTGCGAAATGGCCGGTTCGGGCAGAAAACCTGCGGCAAACAAGACACTATAGGCCTTAATTCATCCCGCCTTAATGCGATGGATGGCTAGACATTTGATTAAAATTCGACGCAATATACTCGCAATATGGCCGCAAAGAACGGCCTTCGGCAGAAACATACAGGCACCGGATCCTCCGCAACCCCATGAATTAGGGCGTTGTGAGGTCTAGAAGCGAGCGGCAAAAAAATGAGCACTGTTGGATTTATCACCCGTGATCTTTCGGGCACCACCCGTCAAAGCACTTTTTCTGAGGGGTCTCCCTCTCTTCTCAATGTCACCCACTCCAAGGACATCTCGCTGAACCTCAGCGCCTCGGACATTGACAGCTACGTACGGCGGGGCTCTGATCTCCACCTCGTACTGGCCGATGGCCAGATCCTCGTTCTGCAGAACTACTACAGCGGCGGAACGCCCGGCGGCAAAAACCTGTTCCTCAGCGAAGAAGGCAATTTTGTCGAGGTTATTCTCGAGGACAAGGCCGAGGGTGCGCTGTTTGCGAGCTACGAGCCCCTGGATATTTCCGGCAAGTGGTCGGCCTATGACGATATGGTCTTCTTGGATGTGGATCGCATCGAACCAGTTATTGCCCCCCTGGCGGCCGCTCCCCTTCTGGGTGGCGCAGGTGCTGCTACTGCAGCAGGCGTCGCGGGCGTTGCCGCAGTTGTAGGCGGCGGCGGTGGTGGTGG
>NZ_JBDWPJ010000110.1:0-39763 GCF_039971195.1 Pseudophaeobacter sp. | reverse complement strand
AACAGGGCAAACCCTATTGCGAGGCCCATGTCGGCGTGGCCTTCCAGCCAATGAGTGCGCGACGCGACCGCAAACGGTAACATTGCCCCAAGGGCCTCCGGCCTTTGGCACCCGCGAGACGCCGAACAGATATTGCCCTGCGCCCCACCCGGCGCAGGGCTTTTCTTTGCGCTGTAGGCACGGGCTCCAGGTCTACCCAGCACCTTGCAAAGGTCAGGCGACGGCTAGTCTTGTCGCCGGAAGTCACTTCCCCAGGCATGTAGCGCCTCGATAACCCCCCGCAGGCGATGGCCCTTGTCGGTCAGGCTGTATTCCACATGCGGCGGAACAACCGGGTAGACCTTGCGATGCACAATGCCATCCGCCTCCAGTTCGCGCAGCTGTTTGGTCAAGCTACGCTGCGTAACCGTCCCCATACGCCGGGCGAGCTCGTTGAACCGCAGGGTTTCACCCAGCAGGTGGTAGATGATAAGCCCTTTCCATTTTCCGGCGATCTGCTCCAGCGCCGCCTCAACCGGGCAGCCCTCGCTGCAAGAGTATTTTTGAAAGCGCGCCTGGGCGCCGGGAGATGAATTCACAGTATCCATTTTGTACCTACCTGTCATTTTTGTGCGTATTGCCCAAAATGCCTGTACCGCTACATGCAGGGATTTCAGTTGAATGTCAAAGGAGAGCACGACATGTCCCTCACCATCCTCGCACAGATCACCGCTGCCTCGGGCCACGAAGGTCTGGTGCGCGCCGAGTTGGAAAAGCTTATCGATATCACCCGCGCCGAACCCGGATGCCTGAGCTACGATCTGCATCTGGACAACGAAAACCCGCGCCTGTTTGCGTTCTTTGAACGTTGGGAGAGCCGCGCCCTGTGGCAAGATCACATGAACACGCCCCATCTCGCAGCCTATATGCAGGCCACCTCAGAATCTGTTGAAGCCTTTGTTTTGAATGAAATGACCCAAATCGGTTAAGCCAAGGAAGACTGTCATGAAAGCTGTTGGATATTACAAAACCGGTACCATCGACCGGGCAGATGCGCTGGTGGACCTCACCCTTGATCGCCCCAAGGCCTCGGGAAAAGACCTCTTGGTGAAAATTCAGGCCATTTCGGTCAATCCGGTGGATTTCAAAATCCGCCAGTCTCGCCCGGCAGAAGACGGCGCCGCCGCGATCCTTGGCTGGGATGCCGTTGGCGAAGTGGTAGAGGTCGGCGAAGAGACCAGGCTGTTCAAGCCCGGTGACAGGGTTTGGTATGCCGGGGCCATCAACCGATCCGGCACAAATGCCGAATACCATCTCGTGGACGAAAGGATTGTTGGCCATGCCCCCAAAACCCTGTCGGCCGCGCAGGCCGCCGCCCTGCCGCTCACAACTCTGACGGCCCATGAGATGCTGTTTGACCGGCTGCACGTTACAGCCGATGTTCCCGGTGCCACCAGAGCCGTGGTGATCATCGGCGGCTCAGGAGGCGTTGGCTCCATCGCCATTCAGCTGCTGCGGGCGCTCACCGACCTGACCGTGATTGCCACTGCTTCGCGCCCGGAAACACAAGACTGGGTCAAATCCCTTGGGGCCCATCATGTGATCAACCACAGATCCCCCCTGGCACCGCAGATCGAAGCCCTAGGTCTTGCTGCGCCGGGCTTTGTCTTCTCGACGACCCATACTCATCAATACATCGAACAGATTGCCGAGTTCATCGCCCCCCAAGGGCGCTTTGGGCTGATTGACGATCCGGAAGATCTGAACATCATGCCCTTCAAGGCCAAGGCGATCTCAACCCATTGGGAGCTGATGTTCACCCGGTCGCTGTTTGAGACCCCGGATATGGCCCGTCAGGGTGAGATCCTCAATGCGGTAGCGCAGCTGGTGATCGAGGGGAAAGTAACCTCTACCGCCACCGATACCCTGGGGCAGATCACCGCCGAAAACCTGAAAAAGGCCCATGCCATTCTGGAAAGCGGCACCGCCCGAGGCAAGCTGGTTCTGGAAGGGTTTTAAACCGCAAGAGAGCCGACCCATAGGATCGGCTCTCTGCTTTTTGGCCATGGCAGTCGGGCGGGCTTCAGCCCTTGTTCGGTGCTTGGGAGATGAAATTGGGGATTGGATTGCCCGAGGCATCCTTGGGCTCGATACCGGGCCAGTTGCCTTCGGCCAGATTGATATTGCCGGGGATATCCTCTTCCCAAAAACCAACCACATTTTTGGTGATATTCAGATACAGCCGGTCATCCACAATACGCCAGAGGTTCGGATTGCCCGGCACCTTGCCGCCCTTGGAGACCCCATAGGCGCAGTGGCCATCGTATTGCGGCGCATAATAGGCTGGGTTTTCCAGGAACTTGGCCCGGTTTTCCTCATTCGAGAAGGCAAATTTGGCACCGTTGTATTCGGCGGTGATAGCAGAGCTGCCGGGCACTCCGGCTGGCTGCGCCGCTCCGACAGCCACCTGATTCAGGCTGCGATAGGCAACAACGTCATAGCCTGAGACCGCATAGCCGGTCTGATCAACAAACTGTTCGCCCGCAAGGGCCGGCAGGCCAAAGCTGAGGGCGGCAAGGGTGGCAAAGGCAAATCGCTTCATCGGTGTCATTCTCCTGGTTGGTTCGCAGTCTCAAAAGCACTGCGGGCACTATAATCACGCCACTGCGTTTATGGCTCATGCCAAAGCCTAGCCCCTTCGCACCTATGGTGAAATGGGGCTCACGCCACTGTGTTTTACGACCACATTTTTGTGATTGCGCAAATAAATCGCCTGATCATACCTTCCAGTCATTGGAATTTTGGCCAAGCCGCCTATTTTCACTGAACACTCTGCCAGAGCGCCCGCGCCGATGGCAGATCCAACAACGCATGAAAGACAGGGTTTCCACATGACTGATACAAGCTACACCCCACCAAAGGTCTGGACCTGGGAAAAGGGCAATGGCGGTCAGTTCGCCTCGATCAACCGCCCCATTGCCGGTGCCACCCACGACAAGGAGCTGCCCGTGGGCAAGCACCCTTTCCAGCTCTATTCACTAGCCACCCCCAATGGGGTCAAGGTCACGGTGATGCTGGAAGAGCTGCTGGCAGCGGGCCATAGTGGCGCTGAATACGACGCCTGGCTGATCAACATCGGTGAGGGCGACCAGTTTGGCTCTGACTTTGTGGCGATCAATCCAAATTCAAAAATCCCGGCCCTGCATGATCTCACCGGCGAAGCCCCCCTGCGGGTGTTTGAATCCGGTTCCATGTTGGTACATCTGGCTGAGAAGTTCGGCGAATTCCTGCCCAAAGAAGGTGCTCCCCGCACTGAGGTGATGAACTGGCTGTTCTGGCAGATGGGCAGTGCGCCCTACCTTGGCGGCGGCTTTGGTCATTTCTACGCCTATGCGCCGGAAAAATGGCAGTATCCCATCGACCGTTTTGCCATGGAGACCAAACGTCAATTGGATGTGCTGGACCGGCAGCTGGCTGAAACCCGCTTTATCGCTGGGGATGACTACAGCATCGCAGATATTGCGATCTGGCCCTGGTACGGCCAGCTCGTTTTGGGCCGTCTATATAGCGCTGCTGAATTCCTGGATGTGGAAAGCTACAAACACGTCATGCGCTGGGCCAAAGAGATCGACGCCCGCCCTGCCGTCAGTCGCGGGCGAATGGTGAACCGGGCTTTTGGTGAGCTGCACACCCAACTGCGCGAACGCCATGATGCAGGCGATTTTGACACCAAGACCCAGGACAAATTGGAACCTGCCGAAGAGGCCAGCTAGGTTCGGGCTGGATCGCGCCGACGCCTATCAGCAGAAACCGGCGTGCCAATCTCAGGGTGCAAGGGGGCTTTGCCCCCTCGCGCTTGGGCGCTCACCCCCAGGATACTTGGGGAGGCTCCGAAGGAGACGGGGGCAGAGCCCCTTTTTTGACTGGAGCCAAAAATGGCACCTCCAGGGATATTACTTCAGGATTGGTGGGTTTTCCGGATCGCCACCTGGAATTTTAGGCTGATACAGTTTGGGTTCTTCCGGCTGCGGCAGGTCAAAGCGCAACCCCACCCGTGCCAGGCTGGCCCCCATCTGGTCAGAGGCCGCAAAGAAACCTACATCCAGCGCCCCGGCTTCGACACCGGAAAAGGTCAGCGCTTCGCTCACGGCCTTGGCCAGGGCTCCTTCTGCTTCAGGAGCTGCATCCACAAATCCCAGCAGATGCCCCTGACCACCGCCTTGATAGCGCAGTGCCACCAGGTAGGCTGAACTTGCCAGCCCTGCAGCGGTGGCCAGCTTGGCATCCAGCGCCGTCAACAAGACCTCCGGCAGGCCCGCAGGGGGCAGCAACTCTTCAATAGCTGCCTCTACCTGATCTGGCACGTTTTGCAGCGTCTCATGCAGCCAGCCCACCGCCTCTGCGGACAGTAGTGTTGAAGACGGCGCCACTTCTAGGTTTACCCCCAGGCCAATGCCTTGCCCGGCCAACATCTCGACGACGCCACGCCCTGCCAGACCGGCATAGGGCACCGCGCGGCCCGCAAACTGCGCCAGCCGGTCTTCGCGGTCAAACACCAGAACAAACCGGCCCTCCGGGGTTTCAAACAGCTCGGGCGCGATCCGGTCTCCCTCTGGTTCGGCGCTGAGCATCATGAACAGCTCGCTATCTGCCAGCCGTTCATAGAACCGCAACCGCGCCGCATCATCTTCTGGACTGGCCTGCATCAGTGCATGTGCCTGATCCAATGCGGTGCTCTCCTGGCCCGTCTCGCTCATTTCATCAGCTCCTTTACCCGCCCCCGCAGCTCCAGCAACAGCTCAGCTTCAAACCAGGGATTTTTTTTCAACCATCCGGTATTGCGCCAAGAAGGATGTGGCAAGGGAAAGACGCGCGGCGCATGGTCTCGCCAGGACAATACCCGTTCGGTGACCGCCACTTTACCACCAAGATGAAACCCCTGCGCATGTCCGCCAACCAACAGGGTAAGCGCTATATCCGGCAGGCTTTCCAGCACCCGGCTGTGCCAGGTCCGGGCGCAGATCGGCGGCGGCGGCAGGTCAGATTTTTGACTGTTGTAGCCGGGAAAGCAAAAGGCCATGGGCACAATGGCGATACGATCACGATCATAGAACTGCGCCGTGTCCAGCCCCATCCAGTCCCGCAGACGATCACCAGAGGCATCGGTAAAGGGGCGGCCACTTTCATGCACCCGCAACCCGGGCGCCTGGCCTGCAATGAGGATACGTGCGCGCGACCCAAACCAGGCCACCGGACGGGGCTGATGCCGGGTAAAGGTTCCGGCAAACCGCTCCGCACAGATCCGGCAGGATCGAATTTCCTCGCAAAGCTTTTCTGCCTGCACCTCAGATCTCTCCCTTGTGTTCCGTCGCGCTGCCCCAGCATGGCAGAGCAACCCACCCGCCACCACAGAAGCCCCCATTGTTTCCATTTGAAAAACAGTTAGAAAGCAAGAAGATGCATCGTTTCCTGCGCAGAGGGCGCTGATTTTGGACAGAATGGTTAATCAATGGTTGAGGATTTATGCCATAATTCGACATAATAAAGCCCAAATCAAAGCCCATACCCTTAACAAACACGGGATAACCTGCCTCCCGACAAACAAGGCCTCGCAAAACGAAGCCAGCCCCACTTTTCGAGCCCCTCTTCTCAGGGCAGCAACAGGCAACACCGGAACAAGCGATGCTTGAGTTTGAAAATGTCAGCAAGTCCTTCTGGACGGGTACCCAGCGCAAGGTCATTCTAGACCGTGTGTCCTTTCGGGTCGAGCTGGGCAAATCTCTTGGCATTCTGGCCCCCAATGGCACCGGCAAGACCACGCTGATAAATATGATGGCAGGGCTGGAAAAACCGGACGAAGGCGAGATCCGCCGCGGCTGCAAGATCTCCTTCCCGCTTGGCTTTATGGGGGGCGTGGTCAGCCGCCTCTCGGCGCTGGCCAATGCCCGCTACATTGCCAACCTTTATGGGCTGGATCCCGACTATGTCGAAGCCTATTGCCGCTGGCTCTGTGGCCTGGGCGAGTATTTTGACCAACCGATTGGCACCTACTCGTCGGGGATGCGGGCGCGGTTCAGCTTTTCGCTGATGCTGGCGCTGGATTTTGATGTCTATCTGATCGACGAAGGCATGCCCTCCACCACCGATGTGGAGTTCAACAAAAAAGCCGGCTCGATCCTGCAGGAGCGCCTGCAGACCACCACAATCATCATTGTCTCGCATCAGGCGAAGACCCTGGAGAAATTTGCCCGCTCTGCAGCCGTGCTGCTGGATGGGCAATTGAACATGTTTGAAACCTTGGAAGAAGCGAAACAGCTCTATGACTATCAAACCCAAGGCTAAAAAATTCAGAATTCGCCGCAACCCGGCGAGCCCGACAGCCACCTCATCCGGGGAGGCCGCGACCGCACGCCCGGTACCAGCCCCCGATGTGCAAAGCAGTGCCGGTGCGGCCAGCGCCTCGGCCCAAGCCCAGCCGCCACAGCCGACGCCGGGGGCAGAAGCCACGGCCGCTGCCGCCAAGGCAACTCCCGTCGCGCCACCAGCAAAGGCAAACAAGGCGCTGTCTGGTCAGGTCAGTTCGGCCCGCGAAACCAATCTCGAAACAGATATGGACGCCATTCGCCGCGAGGGGCTCACGGGGCGCCAGCTGCGCATGGCCCGGCGCGTGGCGCAAAAACACGACCTGCCGGCCACCTCAGATTTTGACGCCGTAAGACTGTTGCGCGAAAAAGGCATCGATCCGTTCAAACGTGCCAATATGCTTGAACTGGTGGTACCGCAAAACAAAGCCCAACCTGACAACACCCCGGCCGTGGGCAACAAAGTGCAGCTGCCACAAACCGTGCCAGCCGCCAAAACCAACCTGCCCTCCACCGATCTGAGCCCGGCGGAGCGACGAAATCGCGAAATCCAGGACATCCAGCGCGACATCGCCAAACGCCGCCGTCGCAAGCTCACCCTGTTGATGGCGCGGCTAGCCTTCTTTGTGATGCTGCCCACCATTATCACCGGCTATTTTTTCTACGTCGTCGCCACCCCGATGTATGCAACCAAATCCGAATTCCTGGTGCTCAAGGCAGATGGCGCCGGCGCGGTCAGCGGTTTGCTCAGCGGCACCCAGTTTGCCACCAGCCAGGATTCTATCGCGGTGCAGGGCTATCTGCAGTCCAAAGTGGCGATGCTGCGGCTGGACCAGGAAATGGGGTTCAAATCCCATTTCACCCAGTCCTGGATTGATCCAATCCAACGGTTGAACCCGGATCCAACCAACGAAGAGGCCTATAAGACCTATAAACGCAACGTGAAGATCGGCTATGACCCCACCGAAGGCGTGGTGCGCATGGAGGTCTCAGCTGCCGACCCTGAGGTCTCTGCCGAATTTTCCCGCCGTCTGATCAGCTATGCTCAGGAAGAGGTCAACAGCCTGTCCGAGCAAAAACGGACGGATCAGGTGAGCGAATCTGAGGCCGCACTGGAGCTGGCAGAAACCAAGCGCCGCGATGCTCAGCGCCATTTGGTGGAGCTGCAACAGGACGGCATGGTGCTGGATCCCGAAGGGGTCATCCTGTCCCTGCGCTCGCAGATCAACACCTTTGAGATCGAGTTGCAGCAAAAAGAGCTAGAGCTGGCCGCCCTGAAGGACAATGCCCGGCCCAACCGCGCCAAGGTCGCAGGCGTCGAAGCAGACATCAATCGGCTGCGCGTTGTGATCGATCGGCTCAATGACCGGATGACCGATGCCTCCGAAGGCGAAAACTCGCTTGCCAATCACCGGGTGCAAATCCAGATGGCCCAGGCTGATCTGGCGACCCGCGATCTGATGCTTCAATCGGCTTTGCAGCAAGTGGAATCAACCCGCATGGAGGCCAACCGTCAGGTGCGCTATCTGACCACCGCCGTGGCCCCCGTGGCCAGCGAAGAGCCGACATATCCGCGCAAATTCGAAAATACGATTTTGGCATTCCTGATCTTTTCCGGTATCTACCTGTTGTGTTCACTCACAGCATCCATTCTCCGGGAACAGGTTTCATCGTAAGTCATGAAAAACATCCAAGTCGCCGACCTCACCATTGGCAATGATCGCCCCCTGACCATTCTGGCTGGCCCCTGCCAGCTGGAGAGCGCCGATCACGCGCAGATGATTGCAGGTACCCTCAAAGAAGCCTGCGACAAGGCCGGGGCGCAATATGTCTTCAAAGGCTCTTACGACAAGGCCAACCGCACTTCGATCAATGCCAAGCCTGCACTTGGACTGGAAAAGGGTCTGGAGGTTCTGCAATCTGTCAAAGACAGCATCGGCGTGCCGGTGCTGACGGATATCCACGAAGCTGATCATTGCGTGCCTGTGGCCGAAGTTGTCGATATCATGCAGATCCCGGCTTTCCTGTGCCGTCAGACCTCGCTCTTGCTGGCGGCCGGGCACACTGGTGCAGTGATCAACGTCAAAAAAGGCCAGTTCCTGGCGCCTTGGGATATGCCCAATGTGGTGGCCAAGATCGAAAGCACTGGCAACGAGCGGATCATGCTGACCGAGCGCGGCGTCTCCTTTGGTTACAACCGTCTGGTGGTCGATATGCAGAGCCTGCCGGAAATGGCCCGCACTGGCTATCCGGTGGTAATGGACGCGACCCATGCGGTGGCCCAGCCCGGTGGCTTGGGCGGAGCCTCGGGTGGCCAGCGCGAATTTGCCCCGGTTCTGGCCCGCGCCGCTGTCGCAACCGGTATTGCCTCGGTCTTTATGGAGACCCATGAAGATCCGGATAATGCACCCTGTGACGGTCCCAATATGATTTACCTGAATCAGATGCCCCAACTCATTGAAACGCTTATGGCCTTCGACGCCCTCGCCAAAGCCAACCCGATTTCCATTTGACCCCCAAAGGGATTTTTTTGAGATGAAAAAGCCAAGCTCCCCGGTGCAGCCAAACACCTGGAATTTTTTGCGCGACCCGATGATCACCCCAACCGGTTTTCGAGAATATGACGCGCGATGGAAGTACCCCGAGGAAATCAACCTGCCTGGCATGACCGCCCTTGGCCTTGGCCTTGGCACCCAGATGCACCGCCGCGGTATCGAACCCGTGATTGCCGTGGCCAATGACTACCGCGATTATTCTCTGGCGATCAAACAGGCGGTCATTCTGGGCCTGATGCAGGCCGGCATTCAGGTCAAGGATATCGGCCCTGCGGTCTCTCCCATGGCCTATTTTGCCCAGTTTCACCTGGATGTGCCTGCGGTTGCCATGATCACTGCCAGCCATAACCCCAATGGCTGGACCGGCGTTAAAATGGGTTTTGAGCGCCCGCTGACCCACGGCCCGGATGAAATGTCAGAGCTGCGCGACATCGTCTTGAACGGCGAGGGCGAACCCCGCCCGGGTGGCTCCTATGAGTTCGTCGATGGGGTCAAGGAAGCCTATCTCGACGATCTGGTGGGGGATTTCAAAATGACCCGCAAGCTCAAGGTGGTCTGCGCCACTGGCAATGGCACCGCTGCCGCCTTTGGGCCTGAGCTGTTTGAACGTATCGGCGTCGAGGTTGTGCCCAGCCATAACGAGCTGGATTACACCTTCCCCCATTACAATCCCAACCCCGAAGCCATGGAAATGCTGCACGACATGTCGGCCAGCGTCAAAGCCTCGGGCGCTGATATGGCCCTGGGGTTTGACGGCGACGGTGACCGTTGCGGCGTGGTGGATGACGAGGGCGAAGAGATCTTTGCCGACAAGGTCGGCGTCATCATGGCGCGGGATCTGAGCAAGCTCCATCCCAATGCAACCTTTGTGGCAGACGTCAAATCCACCGGACTCTTTGCCTCGGATCCTGAGCTGCAGAAAAACGGCGTCACCGCCGACTACTGGAAGACCGGTCACAGCCACATGAAGCGCCGGGTAAAGGAAATCGGTGCCCTGGCCGGCTTTGAGAAATCCGGTCACTATTTTCTCGCGGAACCTGTCGGGCGCGGCTACGACTGCGGCATGCGCGTCGCGGTGGAGATCTGCAAGCTGATGGAGCGCAACCCCGATATGTCGATGTCGGACCTGCGCAAAGCCCTGCCCAAGACCTGGTCGACCCCAACCATGTCGCCCTACTGTGCCGACACCGAAAAATACGCGGTGCTGGAGCGGCTGGTGGCCAAACTCGTCGCCAAACATGAAGCCGGAGAAACCTTGGCAGGACGTGCCATCAAAGAGGTTGTGACGGTCAATGGCGCCCGGGTGATCCTCGACAATGGCTCCTGGGGGCTGGTGCGGGCCTCTTCCAACACGCCAAACCTGGTTGTGGTCTGCGAAAGCTCCGCGAGCGAAGACGAAATGCGCGCCATATTTGCCGATATCGACGCAGTGATCCGAACCGAACCTCTGGTGGGTGACTACGACCAGACCATCTGATCCGGTCAACCTGACCTGATTAATCTGACCGAGCCAAGCTGGCCCGATCTAAGTGTTTCCCCTGCCTTGTGGCAGGCGACCCGGGCCCGCCTATCGGCGGGCCCCGGCTTTTCTTGCAAACCTGTCTCGCCCCTGGGCGAGCCAATTTAGCCAAGAAAACTCTCAACAGACTTCTGGCGAAATCTCAGAAACGCGCAGCTCTGCCCTCTAGGGGTCAATCGCCCAGCAATAGGCGCTGCAACTGATCCTTGGCCTCTTGTTCGATGCGATCGCGGATCACCTGGTTCAGGTCCTGTTCCGGGGCGATCTCCACTTCCAGCTCTTCGCTTAATTTCTCGCGCAGCTGATCCTTGGCTTCCTCTTCAATTGCATCAATCTCCGGCTGCAGGGCGTTTTCCAGATCCGGGCGGATCTTCGGATCAGCCCAGGGGCCAGTGATGGCAACCGGAATGGTCAGCCCGGCGCCGCCATTGGCGCCGGCAATTGTCGGCGCAAAGCGATAGTCGAGATCCTGCGCCCCAAGCCCGATCCGGCCCGCGCCATCCGCGCGCAGCCCTTTGAGAGTCACCAGCAGATCTTCGTTCTGCAGATTGCCGCCCTCGATCACATAGCTGCCAGTCAACTGGTCAAACACCGTGCTGCCGCCATTGCCCTGGCCGGAACGCATCAAGGCTTCCAGATCAAAGCCAGAGAAAAAGCCCTTACTGACCTCCAGCCACCCTTTCCCTGACAACGACCGCATCAAAGCATCCAAAGAATTTCCAGAAGCCAGATACTCCAGCTCTCCCAGCGCCTCGCCATTCAAGCGGTCATATTCCATGATCTGTCCCAGCGCCTGCTCCAACCGCACCCCGCGGTAGCTGAGCCGACCCCCAGCCGAAAACCCATTGCGGTTGTTCGCCACCACCTGCCCCTGAACCGTGCCGCCAAACAGCGCCGCCGGTTGCAGTTTCAGCACCGCCCGCGACCGATCCAGCGACAGGGAAAGCTTGCTGGCGCCAAATTCATAGCCCGCCGCTGACAGACTGCGAAAGCTGAGCACCACCGTGCCATTCGCCAGCCCCAGGGCTGAGGCATCAATCACCTCCTGCGACCAGCCCGAAGAAGCTGCGCCAGCTCCCGCAGCACCATCAGAGGAAGTACTGCCGACAAGCCCCGCAATGGCCAGATCACCGCCATTCAGCTGCGCCGTGACCTGCGGCACCTCGGTAAAGGCAAGATCCATCGCCCCCTCCAACGCATTGCCATCCAGATCCAGCGTCATATCCCGCAGCGCCAGACGGGCATCATTGGTATAGGTGGCATCCGCCCCTATGGTTACCTTTTGACCCAGCCCCTTTGGCAGCGCGATCCCCGGCTGGCCCAGAACCGCAAGGAAAGCGCTGGTATCGGTGGTCTTAGCCGTTACCCGCCCGGTTGCCGCCCCGGTCAGATCGGCACGGCCATCAAACCGAACAAAGCCCCCCTCAGCCACGACAGAAGCGCCAACCGAAGACACCGCTCCGTTCAAAAACGCCGCAAAAGTCCCAATTTCGGCCTCAACCTGCATTGGCTCCCCTTTGGGACGCAGGGTCAGATCCATATTCACCGTGCCGCTGGGATCGGGCCAGCGCAGCACTATGTCTACTGCTGACATCTCTACCGGCGCGCCCACGCGTGGCTGATACTGCATCGAGGCCCCTGTCAGGGTGAGTTTCTCAATACTGATGGGCAGAACAGCCGCCTGGTTCTCCGGCGCAATCGCTGCAGCAGTCGCGGCCTCATCGCCCCCGGCCAAAACCCAGTTTCCCTGACCATCCGGCCCTTCCGACAGATTCAGATGAGGCAGTACGGCAGAAACTTCGGTTACCCGCACCTTGCCACGCAACAAATCCCCGGCAGAAATGCCAATCGACAGCCGCTCTGCGGTCAACATTGGCTCGGGACCCGCCCAGGGTGCATTGGACAGCGACACCCCGTCAGATTTCACCCCAAGAACCGGCCAAAGGGAAAACCGCACCTTTCCATGAAAGGTCAGCTTGCGGCCGGTTTGGGCCTCAAGCTGATCTGCCGCCAATCCGGCGACCTTTTCGCCTGGCAGCATAAACAGCACCACGACCAAAACCACCAGGGTCGCCACCAAGGCCCCAAAAATCCGCAAAATCAGCTTCATCAGCCCGCTCCTCATGTCTTTCCCCTGTTCTCGGGGTCTGCACCCAGCTTACCTGCTCAAAAGGAGGGCGCAATGCTTGACTGGGGCAAAACACTGGCGCCGGGGTCTAGGCTAAGAGCTCATAACCGGTAAATGACGAAAGCTGCCTGGGCGATTGTGGACAGGAAGGCCTTTGGGAAAGTGTCGGAACATATTGCTACGCGCCACCAATCCATGAGCCTGCCGAACATGACCTCATTAGCACAGCCTGTAAGTGCATTGTGCAGCCAAGTCACGGGAGGGGCCGTCGGGCCAGTGGCGCGGCAAAAGCCCGATGGAAGGGCCTTGCCCGGCCTCTCGTCTGAACAATGAGTGCTTGCCAGCTGCCTTTGTGCGAGGAGTGGCTGAACGCTTTGCGCGGCCGTTTTTCTTGCCTCCTCGCCCATTCCTGTTATATGCGCGCTCATGACCAGCAATCCGCCAGAACTCCGCCCCGACCTCGCCCCAAAAGCCCTGATGGGGGATACCCCGCGCGCCGGCCAGCCAACGCTTGGCATGGTCTCGCTTGGCTGCCCCAAGGCCCTGGTGGATAGCGAGCGCATCCTCACCCGGCTGCGGGCCGAGGGCTACGGCATCTCGCCTGACTACGCGGGCGCCGATGCGGTGATCGTCAATACCTGTGGGTTCCTCGACAGTGCCAAGGCCGAAAGCCTTGAGGCCATCGGTGAGGCCCTGAAGGAAAACGGCAAGGTCATCGTCACCGGCTGTCTCGGCGCCGAGCCGGATTACATCCGCGAGCATCACCCGCGCATTCTCGCCGTCACTGGCCCGCACCAATATGAGCAGGTGCTGGACGCGGTGCATGCCGCCGTACCGGCCGATCCCAACCCCTTTATTGATCTCCTGCCCGCCACCGGCGTGCAACTGACCCCGCGCCATTTCAGCTATCTGAAGATCTCGGAAGGCTGCAACCACAAGTGCAAATTCTGCATCATTCCCGATATGCGCGGCAAGCTGGCCTCACGCCCAGCCCATGCGGTGCTGCGCGAAGCTGACAAGCTGGTCAAGGCCGGCGTGCGCGAGCTTTTGGTGATCTCACAGGATACCTCGGCCTATGGGCTGGATCGCAAATATGACGTGAACCCCTGGAACGATGGCGAAGTGCGCAGCCATATTCTGGATCTGAGCCGCGAGCTGGGCAAACTGGCCCCGGCGGATGAGCTCTGGGTCCGGCTGCACTATGTCTACCCCTACCCGCATGTGCGCGAGCTGATCCCGCTGATGGCGGACCCGGACAATGCGCTGCTGCCCTATATGGATATCCCCTCCCAGCATTCGCACCCGGATGTGCTGAAACGCATGGCGCGCCCGGCACATACCGCCAAAACCCTGACCGAGATCGCCGCTTGGCGCGAGATCTGCCCCGATATCACCCTGCGCTCGACCTTTATCGTCGGCTACCCGGGAGAGACCGAGGCCGAGTTCCAGCATCTGCTGGACTGGATGGATGAGGCGCAGCTGGACCGGGTGGGCTGTTTCAAATACGAAAACGTCGATGGCGCGCGATCAAACGTCCTGCCCGATCATGTGGCGGAAGAGGTAAAGCAAGAGCGCTGGGAGCGGTTCATGGAAAAGGCCCAGGCCATTTCCGAGGCCAAGTTGCAGGCCAAGGTCGGCCAAGTCTGTCAGGTCATTGTTGATGACATCGACGAAGACGGCATCGCCACCTGCCGCACCAAATCCGACGCGCCCGAGATTGACGGCAACCTGTTCATCGACGAAGACACCCAAGGTCTCTCGGTTGGTGATCTGGTCACGGTCGAAGTGGACGAGGCCGGCGATTATGATCTTTGGGGGCGTGTGGCCTCCTAGAAATGGTCCGAGGGTTCATTTCAACCAATTGCGAGCGGAGCCCTGGATAGAAACGCCCCCTAGGATCAATTCCCGAACCTACGGGCGGAGCCCGTATTCACCCGCTCAGATCCCACTATTGGCCATTTCACACTTCAGCCCGGACCGAGGGAAGAAAGCAAAGCGGCCGCCCCTTTTCCAGAGGCAAACCTTTGGTTTGACGGGCGGTCCCGGCGCTCCACAGTCTTTGACTGTGGACTGAAAGCAAGGTGTTGAGCCGGTGGCAGTGGCGGATCTGTGAAAGCCACTCCGATTTTCTGGAACCTAGCTTTTGGTAGGCTGGTCCTACCCTCGGGCGCGCAGCTGTTCCAAGGCCGGTCGGTTGAGGCAGAACTCCGGGATGTCGCCTTTGGTAGCGGCTGGATTAGCCAGCCATTGCACACAGGCCTGCAGGCAGTTGGCGCTGCGGCAGCGGGTCACCATTGCCGCGTAGTCGCCCGTCGAAATGCGCCCTTCGCGCATGGCATCCCCCAGATCCGCCCCGGCCAGTTTTGCGACGGCGCGCAGCTGCCAGAAATGCCGGTTGAAATCTCCCAAAGATCCCCGCTCAACCTGCCAGTCTCTCATCCACTGCCCCTTCCGGCTCCCTTGGCCTCTTTGCCCGTCCTCAGGCTTTTGTCGCATCCCTGCGCAGCTGCATCAGGCGTGCAGCATTGCAACAACTGTGCGGCGGCATCGGGGCCTCAGCGCCCGCAGTGCGCTCCGCTCTCCGCTCCTGCGCCTCCAACCAGTGCCGACAACCCTCTGGCGTTTCACAGCCCCGACATGAGGTGATCATCTCAGCCCAATCCTCGGCGCTGATCTCGCCCTTCTCGAAGGCCTCTACCAGATCCGCGCCCAGGGTTTTCCCCATGCGGGCCAAAAGTTGCAGATGGTGCATTGCATCGCCAAGAGGCTGCATCGGAATACTCCTCAACTTGCGGCCAATGGCAATGGTGCCCACTCAGGGGTCGAACCGCCTTGGCCAAGGGGGCCTTTTGCGGGGCTAAACAGTGGTGTCTTGCAAAAACCCGAGGAGATCGCTGTTGCGACAATAGTCCGGGGCCATTGCCAGATCAGTAGCGCCCGAGGATAATTGCGTCGCGCAAGGACCAGGGTGGGCACAGCGACTGCAGCGCAGCACCGCCTCGGAAATCTCGTCAAATTGCAACCGGCCAGCGATCGCCTCCTCCTCGAGGTCCAATCCCAGAGCCTGGCTCATGCCATCAAACAGAGCAGCGTGTTTTTTGAGAGTAACAAGGTCGCGCACAGATCTTCTCCCGCATAGGCTGATAGAACAGTGCTACGGGCTGACGTGGAAAAAAGCCTTGATGCAGATCAACGAGGGTCAGCCGGGGTATTGATCCAGATAGGCGCGCACCGCGTCCTGAACCCGGCGAAACCGATCTCCTCCTAGTTTTTTGCCGCCATACCAGCGTGTTACGATCACGATATGGTCGCGCAGCCCTTCGCGTTCCAGCATCCGCAGGATCACCATTGCCGCGCCGGACTCGCCATCATCAGCCTTGAGCCCGCCTGTTGGCAGCAGCGCTGCCCAGGTATTATGCGTTGCCTTGGCATAGCTGCGATCACTTTTCAGGCTTGCCAGCACCTGATCAACCTCAGCACGGGAGGTGACGCACGCGCCCGTCACCGCATAGCGGGACCCACGGTCGGTCAGGACGACTCCCAGTTTACAAAGGGAGAGGGAAGTCTCATCCGAAGGGCGCATAGTGGCGTGGTTCCGTTTGGGCAAAAGTCAGAGGTCAATTCAACCCATAACGGTCGATGGTCTGCTGCACCACCCGCACCCGGTCAGGATTCGCCGGATGGGTCCCCAAAAACTGATCGCCCGGATCCGGCAGACGCTGAAAGAACAGCACCCCGACACTGGGACGGTACCCCGCCTTATGGGTGATCACAGTGCCAAGCTGATCGGCCTCCAGCTCAAAATTCTTGGAATAGCTGCGGGCGCCAACACCAGCGCCAATGTCCTGCGCCACCGAGACATCTGCCGCCGAGCCCCCTGCCGCCGTGGCCAGACCAGCCAATAGCACTGCACCCAGCGCGGCATTCTGGCTTTGCCGGGCCAGGTGGCCGCGAATGTGATGCGCTGCCTCATGCGACATCACAAAGGCCAGCTCGTCGCGATTGGCGATCTGGCCCAGCATCGCCTGAGTAAAGGTGATCACTGGCCGCCCCGATCGGTCCAGGCTTTGATAGGCATTGGGCGGCGCTTTGGCATCCGGGTGTATCTGGATCAGGAAGTCACAATTCACCCCCGAGGTCATCTCGCGGCAGCTGCGTTCGGCCACCGGTTCAACGTTGCGGGTCACTGCCGCAAAGGCCTGACGTGCCTGCCCCGGTGCCATAGCTGATGCTTTGCGCGCCGCCGGTTGCACCGCAGTTGACGAGGCCGGAGGTGGCGCCAGCTCATAGTCGACGCCACAGCCCGCCAGAGCGAGCAGCGATAGGGCAAAAAGTGGCTTCAGGCTAAGATGGCGCATTGGAATTTCCCCGAAAATCTTGCTCGATCATAGCCCGCAATCTAAGCAAGGTACACTCAGGGTTGGTATTTGCAGGGCAGTGGCAAATTCACGCTGAGACGGTTACCTGCCGCGGCTTCAACCCGTGGGCGTTCTATCCGCCGACTTGCAAGCGATTGAGAAAGCGGGCAGACTTCTGAGTATGTTTAGCATCGAACATGAATTTGACTGCACCGCTGTGACCCTTGTGGATGAGGGCGACAGCCCGCTGCTGGAAGATGTCACGCTCAACGCCTTTGCCGAGTGCGTCACCATCGAACAGCTGGATCCGCGCACTGATATGGTTCAGAAAATCACCCTCTCTGCGATCCAGGTACGTGACCTTGCCGCAGCGCTGGATCTGCCCGAAGGGGTCTATCGTCTGGTCAAGGACAAGACCTGATCCTGTATCTGATCACACTATTGCGCTTGCGGACCAATATAGGCAAACAGCTTGTGGCGCGTGGTCTTGCCCTGGCGCAGCTCCAGATGAGAGGGCGCAACGCCCATGGCCCTGGCCAAAAGTTGCCTGACGGCTTCGCTCGCCTTGCCCTGTTCTGGGGCAGCAGTCACCGTGATCTTTACCTGACCTTTTTCTACGATGACGGCATTGGATGAGGCCTTTGGCACAGCCTTCACCGCGATCATGCTGTCTGCAAAGGCCAGATGGCACAGATCTGGCAGGTCTTTTTGTTTTGGCTTCCCCATAGGAGCTATGCATGCCCGCTCCCCCAGCTGTTGGCTACAGGCAAATCAACCGGGGAATTGCAAAAGCTCAAAACCTAAGCCCCCAAAAGCGGGACATCTCGTGCCTCGCTTGGTAAGAAGGCCGCAAACAGGCAGAATTCGAGGTCAGTTTGCTACTGCCTCTTGATTTTCCACCCAGCGGAGCCGAGATAGTCGGCATTGATGTAAAAAGGCTTTACATATGACACAACGCAATGATGAGGCCCTCGCCTTCCTGCAGTCGCGCCGGTCCCGCCCGGCCAAAACCCTGGTGGCGCCCGCGCCAACACGGGACGAGCTGATGCCCTTGCTGACCGCCGCCGCCCGCACCCCGGATCATGGCAAGCTGGAGCCCTGGCGCTTTGTCGTGGTCGAAAAGCCAGCGATGGCGCGGCTCGCAGATCTATCCGAATCTGCCGGGATCAGGCTGGGCAAATCAGACGACGACATAACCAAGGCCCGCAGCCAATTTGAGCTTGGCCATCTGGCTGTAGTGGTGGTCGAAGTACAAAAAGACAGCCCCAAGGTCCCCGCCATCGAGCAAAGCTACAGCGCAGGGGCTGCCTGTCTGGCTCTGGTCAATGCCGCGCTGGCAGCGGGCTGGGGCGCCAACTGGCTGTCGGGCTGGGCCAGCCACGATCGTGGCTTCTGCCAGGCAGGTTTTGCCCTGGCCGACAATGAACGCATCGCCGGTATCGTGCATATCGCCACCGAGGGCCCCAAGCCGCCCGAACGTCCCCGGCCGGACCTTTCGCTGCTGACAACATGGATGACCGAATGATTTTTGACTGCTTTTTCAAGACCCTGAACCAGACCGGCGATCCTCGATTTCGCCGGGTTCTGTTTCTCGGCATTGGGCTGACCCTGGCGCTCCTGGTCTCTGCGACAGTAGGCTTTCTGCTGCTGGTGCAATGGGTCACCTCAGGCTCGCTTCACCTGCCCCTGGTGGGTGAAGTCACCTGGCTGGGCGATCTCTTCTCAGCGGGCGCGATACTGCTGATGATGTTCCTCTCGGTCTTCCTGATGGTGCCGGTGGCCTCGGCCATTACCTCGATGTTTCTCGATGATGTGGCCCAGGCGGTCGAAGACAAACACTTTCCGCATCTGCCTGAGGTCGCGCCGGTGCCCCTGTGGACGGCCCTAAAAGATACAGTGAATTTCCTCGGCGTGCTGATGGCAGCAAATATTCTGGCGCTGATCCTCTACGCGATGTTCCCCCCCGCCGCGCCATTCATTTTCTGGGCCCTCAACGGATTTTTGCTGGGGCGTGAGTATTTCACCCTTGCCGCCAGCCGTCGCCTTGGCCCCGTCGAGGCCAGAAAGATGCGTCGCAAACATGGTGGAACAATCTGGATGGCAGGGATCCTGATGGCGATGCCGCTCTCGATCCCACTGGTCAACCTGGTGATCCCCATCCTGGGCGCGGCGACCTTTACCCATATTTTTCACGCGCTCTGGCGCGAGGGCTGACGCAGTAGGGTCCGACCCCCGGCATGTGCCCCATGGCCGCTATGGCTTCAGCCCTGGCCACTTTTGAGAGGGGAGTCCAAACCCTCCCGCCCCCGCAGGTGCTTCGGCAAAGCCGAAACCCCTTGGCGGCCTTGGGCCCGGCAGCGCGCCTTTGGCACGCTGCCGGGCCCAAGGGGAGGTGATCTTTTGTCAAAAAGGATGCCGACGGGCGGGAGCGCTCGCCTCTACCTCTTCTATTGTCTGTGCCAATCTGTGGCCTGTAGCGCAGGCTAGCCCATTGACCAGGCAATCCCGTCACTCAGGATCAGGCAGCCGGTCAAACCAGTCAAAATCATTCACAGTAATCGCACCCGACAAGATGATGCCGGCAAGGACCAACCACAACAGACAAGAGATTCCCGTTGTGATCAGCGCCTTTTGCTTGAGATAGTGGTTCTCGGGCGCGCCCGCATGGGTGCCGGGTTCGATCACGCCCTTGTCGCCCTGGGTCTCGATGCGGATCGGGATGATGACCAGAAAGGTCAAAAACCAGATCACTGCAAACAGTACCAGCCCTGAAGTAATTGCCATAGGTCTCTATCCTTGCATGGACCCTGGCCCCCGCCTCTACCGTGGGGGCCAGGTAGGCTGTTAAACCTGTTCGAGTTCGACCAGGCAGCCGTTGAAATCTTTTGGGTGCAGGAACAAAACCGGCTTGCCATGGGCGCCGATCTTTGGCTCGCCACTGCCCAGAACCCGGGCGCCCTCGGCCAGCAGATGATCCCGCGCCACCAGAATGTCATCTACCTCGTAGCAGATATGATGAATACCGCCGGCCGGATTCTTTTCCAGAAACCCCTTGATCGGCGAGTTTTCACCCAAAGGGTAGAGCAACTCGATTTTGGTATTGGGCAGCTCGATAAAGACCACCGTCACCCCGTGATCCGGCTCATCCTGCGGCGCGCCAACATTGGCCCCCAGGGTGCTGCGATACTGGGCCGAAGCGGCCTCTAGGTCGGGAACGGCTATGGCGACGTGGTTCAGGCGTCCAATCATGATCTGGTTTTTCCTCGGCTATGCGTCTGTTGCAGCCTTATGGGCAAAACCCACCCCGCTTCGCAAGTGCGCCAATGCGCCCAGCCTCTGTTATCACGCGAGGTTTCTCCCGAGGGCCACCACATTTGTTCTCCACCTGCGGCCCTCAGGAGCACCTCCCATGGGCTGTTAACTTCGAATTAGCCTCAAATTCATAGCGTCTCTGGGTATCCCGCTAGGAGTATGAGTTATGGACGATTCGGAACTGTTTGCAGCCGCCCAAAGATTGCCAAGTGCCCGCCGACCGCTGTTGGGGCTGACCATTTTGGTCATCGAAGACAGCCGCTATGCCTGCGAGGCCCTGCGCCTGCTGTGCCTGCGCAGCGGGGCGCGTATTCGACGGGCCGATTGTCTAAAATCTGCGCGCCGTCACCTGCAGGTCTACCGCCCCTCGGTGGTGATTGCAGATGTGGGACTGCCGGATGGTTCCGGGCTGGATCTGATCAAGGAAATGAACGAGGCCCGCCCACGGGTGCGGATCATTCTTGCCATATCAGGTGATGAAAACACCGAAGAAGCCACGCTCGAAGCCGGCGCCGATGGTTTCCTTGCCAAACCAATCACCTCGCTGGCCGCCTTTCAGAACGCCATTCTGTCGCGCCTGCCAGATGATCGTCAGCCCACTGGCCCACGTCAGGTCAGCGATGAAACTGTTGAACCTGACCCGCTCGCCTTTCTCGACGATATGGCCCATGCAGCAGATGTGTTGAACGACAGCCAGGAAGAGAAAACCCTGGACTATCTGGCACAGTTTGTTGGTGGTGTGGCCCGCAGCGCCGGCGATGGCCCGCTGGCCAAGGCTGCGGATAATCTGGCCCGCGCCAGATCCGAAGGCCGCCCGGTCGCCAGTGATGCAGCCCTGATTGCCGGGCTGGTGCAGGAACGCCTGGAACGAAAGATCGCCATCTGACAATGGTCGAAATCCTCGTAACCTCTCTGGCAACCCTGGCCATTGTGCTCTATCTGCAGGCGCGCAATAGCGCCCGGATCATCCGGCGCAACCGCGATAATGCCCGCGACCCAAGCCATTCGCTGCTGATCCATCCCAGCGATCACTAAACGACAACGTCAGGCCGGAGCTCCAGGTCTGAGCCTGTCGCCAAGATGCATCCTGAAACAGGCCTATCTGGCGATGATACATCCGGGAAAACCCGCATACTTGGGGCTCTGCCCCCACGCCAAAGGCGCTCCCCCGGGATAATTTTTTTGGCCAAATGAAAGACGCAGCCCCCCTGAGCGGGGCAGGGATGACCGCGTTGGCGCGCATAAAAAGCCCCCCGAGAGGGCTCTCGGAGGGCGAAGGTGTCACATGCGATGCGCCTTACTGATCCTGAGGGATCACCCGCAGGCCCAGCTCCATCAGTTGGTCAGACATCGGTTCGGAAGGCGCCGACATCATCAGATCTTCGGCGCGCTGGTTCATCGGGAACATGATGACCTCGCGGATATTGGCCTCATCGGCCAGCAGCATCACCATCCGGTCGATACCGGCGGCGCAGCCACCGTGGGGCGGAGCGCCGTATTGGAAGGCATTGACCATACCGCCAAAACGTTTCTCCACCTCGTTCTTGCCGTAGCCGGCAATTTCAAAGGCTTTGAACATGATTTCGGGCCGGTGGTTCCGGATCGCGCCAGAGACCAGCTCGTAACCATTGCAGGCCAGGTCATACTGGTAGCCCAGCACCTCGAGCGGATTGCCCTCAAGCGCCTCCATACCGCCCTGCGGCATCGAGAAGGGGTTGTGTTCAAAGTCGATCTTGCCGGTTTCCTCGTCGGCCTCATAGATCGGGAAATCGACGATCCAGGCAAAGGCAAAGCGATCTTTGTCGGTGAGGCCCAGCTCTTCGCCGATGACATTGCGGGCCCGGCCTGCAACACCTTCAAAGGCTTTGGGTTTACCACCCAGGAAGAAGGCGGCATCGCCGACCTCAAGCCCCAGCTGCTGGCGGATCGCCTCGGTGCGCTCGGGGCCGATGTTCTTGGCCAGTGGTCCTGCGGCCTCATTGCCGAGGGTGATCTCGCCGGATTTGACCAGGGCGTTGACCTCTTTCACGGTGATGCCGCGTTCCTGGGCAATGCTGTCGGGCGACTGTTTGCGCCAGAAGATATAGCCCATGCCGGGCAGGCCTTCTTTTTGTGCAAAGGCATTCATCCGGTCGCAGAACTTGCGGCTGCCGCCTTTGGGGGCGGGAATGGCACGGACTTCGGTGCCCTCTTGTTCAAGCAGTTTGGCAAAGATGGCAAAGCCGGACCCGGCAAAGTGTTCGGAGACCACCTGCATCTTGATCGGGTTGCGCAGGTCGGGCTTGTCGCTGCCATACCAGAGCGCCGCATCGCGGTAGGAGATCTGCGGCCATTCACTGTCGACCTTGCGACCGCCGCCGAATTCTTCGAACACGCCCTGCATCACCGGCTGGATGGTGTCAAAAACATCCTGCTGGGTGACAAAGGACATTTCCAGGTCGAGCTGGTAGAAATCGGTGGGCGAACGGTCGGCGCGCGGGTCTTCATCGCGGAAACAGGGCGCGATCTGGAAGTATTTGTCAAAGCCCGAGACCATCATCAGCTGTTTGAACTGCTGTGGCGCCTGAGGCAGGGCGTAGAATTTGCCGGGGTGCAGACGCGAAGGCACCAAGAAGTCACGCGCGCCTTCAGGCGAGGAAGCGGTGATGATCGGGGTCTGGTATTCGTTGAAGCCCTTGTCCCACATGCGCTTGCGGATAGACGACACCATGTTGGAACGCAGCAACATGTTGGCTTGCATCTTCTCGCGGCGCAGGTCGAGGTAGCGATAGCGCAGGCGGGTTTCCTCCGGGTATTCCTGCTCACCAAAGACCATCAGGGGCAGCTCTTCAGCCTTGCCCAGCACTTCGATGTCGCGGATGAAGACTTCGACTTCACCGGTGGGCAGCTTGTCGTTGACCAGGCTCTCGTCGCGGGCCAGCACATTGCCGTCGATGCGGATACACCATTCAGAACGGACCTTTTCGATCTCGGCAAAGACCGGGCTGTCCGGGTCTGCCATCACCTGAGTGATGCCATAGTGGTCGCGCAGATCGATGAACAAAAGGCCACCGTGATCTCGGACTCGGTGAACCCAGCCCGAGAGGCGCACGGTGTCGCCGACGTTGGATTTGTTCAGTTCGGCGCAGGTATGGCTGCGATAGGCGTGCATGGCGTGACCTTTCGGTATGCGGGTCTAGTCTCTGGTCGGGCCGTCATTTGGACCACGCGCGCAAGAGCACGCGAAAACGGCGCAGAATTCGTCTGGGCCGATACACAGGGTTGCGGCGCTGTTGTCAAGCAAAGCTGGCAAATTCAGCGCAGTTGGCGGACCAAATTGCCGGTGTTTCGCCGCGCAGGGAATTGACGAGGGCGATACTGCGCGCTCCTGCCAGGTCTTCCAGTGTCAGAACAACCTCGCGCACTTGGCCCGTGTTCAGCAGGCTTTGGCGATAGACCCCCGGCAAACAGCCCGAAGTCAGAGCGGGGGTCAGCCGTGTACCATCCGGCATGGTCAGCACCAGATTGGTAATGCTGCCCTCGCAAAGCTCACCGCGTTCATTGCGAAACAGCACCTCGTCGATCCCTGTCGGCAGCCCGGTGCGGGCCTGATCATAAAGCGCCCGGCGCGTGGTTTTATGGCGCAAGAAGGGATCATCTGACCTGAGCCGTGCCGCAGAGACGGCAAAGCGCCAGGCCTTTGCCGGTTCGGGCATCACCCCGGAAGTGAGCTCTACCCGGCCATCTGGCGCCAGGGTGAGACGGCAACGCAAGGACCCCTGCCCCCAGAGAGCATCAATGGCCTGCAGAACAGCATCCGGGTCAAAAACAATGTCAAACTGCGCCGCCGAGGAGGCCAATCGGTCGAGATGCAGATCAATCCGCGCGATCTTTTGACCTGGCACATAGGCAAAGGTTTCGATCAGGCGGAAATTGGCATCGTCCTTGATTGTATCTGGTTTAACTCGGCCTGATCTGAGGGCGTCAGGGTTGACGTCAGCTGGGCGAAACGGGCTTTCCATAGGGCTTCCTCATACTCCGACTGCGCGGTGCTGTCCCAGACCACGCCGCCGCCGACGTTCAAAGTGGCGCAGCCCTCTTCTACCATCAAGGTGCGAATGGCCACGTTGAATTCAGAGGCCCCATCCGGGGCCATCCAGCCAATGCAGCCACAATAGATGTCGCGCGCCCAAGACTCCAATTCCGACAAGATCTCCATGGCGCGGATCTTTGGCGCGCCTGTGATTGACCCGCAGGGAAACAGCGCCTGCAGGATATCTGCCAGCCCCACATCGGGCCGCAGCTGAGCCTGCACGGTAGAGACCATCTGATGCACCGTGGCGTAGCTTTCCACTGCAAAGAGGTCCGGCACTTTGACTGAGCCAAATTCTGCGATCCGCGAGATGTCATTGCGCAAGAGGTCGACGATCATCAGGTTCTCAGCCCGGTTCTTTTCATCCTGCTGCAGGTGCGCGCGCAGGCGCGCGTCAGCAACAGGATCCGGGTGGCGCGGGGCGGTGCCCTTCATCGGGCGGGTTTCAATCCGCCCCCGGGCATCCGTGCGGAAAAACAACTCCGGTGAGCGGCACAAAATGTCTGGCAGGCCTTCCTGCAGAACCATTGCTCCATGGCCGACCTGCTGACGGGCGGCCAGGGCGGCATAAAGATCCTCGGATCGGCCTTGGTATGTGACATCAATCGGAAAGGTCAGATTGGCCTGATAGATATCCCCGGCTGCGATTGCTTGGTTCACTGCGGCAAAGGCTGTGCAATAGCGTTCAAAACCCCAGCGCGGGCGCAAAGGGCCCAAACCAGCGGCCCTACCAGAGCCGCCTCCATGTTTCGCGCGCGAAACAGTTGCGCAGTGTCGCTGAGGGTACTCAAAGACCCCAAAACACAACAAAGGCAGCCGGCGCCCGACCGGCAGCCGGGCCGCAAGGCTGGGTTCCAGCGCGTAGCCAAGCTCATAACTGGCGTAGCCTGCGAGCCAGTGCCCCGCGGCCTTCGCCGCATCCAGAGCCGCAAAGGCCTCTGGCACCTCGTCGGCAGAATCAGCCCGGATCAGCTGTAGCGGATCACAAAACCGCAGCCCGCCCCCCCGGCCACCGCCCTGGCTGCCCTGATCTGGTCCCTGATCAAATTGGATCTGCACCCGGCACCTCAAATTTCCACCATTTCTCTTGCTGCCGCTTATATCTGTACGCTATGCGAACAAAAACCATAAAAGCGGCAATTCGAAGCGTGTTGCCGATCCCTCTTGCACCTTTTTGCGCTACCCCTATAACGCAGGACAATTTGGGCACTTGGGGGTGCCCGACTCGCCAATAGACACAGACCGACCTGCCAAACCGCCTGGCCTCGCCGCTCGCACAGACACGAAGGAAGCACACCCATGCCCAAAAGAACCGACATCCAGTCGATCATGATCATCGGTGCGGGGCCCATCATCATCGGGCAGGCCTGCGAATTCGACTACTCTGGTGCCCAGGCCTGTAAGGCGCTCAAGGAAGAGGGCTACCGGGTCATTCTGGTGAACTCGAACCCTGCCACCATCATGACCGACCCCGGTCTGGCCGATGCCACCTATATCGAGCCGATCACCCCCGAGGTGGTCGCCAAGATCATCGAGAAAGAGCGCCCCGACGCACTCTTGCCTACCATGGGCGGCCAGACTGGCCTCAACACCTCGCTCGCACTTGAAGAGATGGGTGTGCTGGAAGAGTTCGGCGTCGAGATGATTGGCGCCACCCGTGATGCCATCGAGATGGCCGAGGACCGCAAACTGTTCCGCGACGCCATGGACCGCCTGGGCATCGAAAACCCGCGTGCCACCATCGTCACCGCGCCCAAGCTGGAAGACGGTAAGGCCGACCTCAACGAAGGCGTGCGTATCGCGCTGGAATCGTTGGAAGACATCGGGCTGCCCGCGATCATCCGCCCGGCCTTTACCATGGGTGGCACCGGCGGTGGTGTTGCCTATAACCGTGAAGACTACGAACACTTCTGCCGCACTGGCATGGATGCCTCGCCAGTAAACCAGATCCTGGTGGATGAGAGCCTGCTGGGTTGGAAAGAGTTCGAGATGGAAGTGGTTCGCGACAAAGCGGATAACGCCATCATCGTCTGCGCCATCGAGAATATCGACCCCATGGGTGTGCATACAGGTGATTCCATCACTGTGGCCCCAGCGCTGACGCTGACCGACAAAGAATACCAGATCATGCGGACCCATTCGATCAACGTGCTGCGCGAGATCGGTGTCGAGACCGGTGGCTCCAACGTGCAATGGGCGGTGAACCCGGTGGATGGCCGTATGGTTGTCATCGAAATGAACCCACGGGTATCGCGCTCTTCGGCACTGGCCTCTAAGGCGACCGGCTTCCCGATTGCCAAGATCGCCGCCAAACTGGCGATTGGCTATACGCTGGACGAGCTGGACAACGATATCACCAAGGTGACGCCGGCCTCGTTTGAGCCTTCGATCGACTATGTTGTCACCAAGATCCCAAAATTCGCCTTCGAGAAATTCCCTGGTTCTGAGCCCTATCTGACCACGGCGATGAAATCCGTGGGCGAGGCCATGTCGATCGGCCGCACCATCCATGAATCGATGCAAAAGGCGCTGGCCTCGATGGAAAGCGGCCTCACCGGGTTTGACGAGATCGAAATCCCCGGCCTGACCATTGGAACCTGGGAGATTGCCGAAGACAAAGCTGCGGTGATCAAAGCGATCAGCAAGCAGACCCCGGACCGGCTGCGCACCATCGCTCAGGCGATGCGCCATGGGCTCAGCAATGATGAGATCTTTGGTGTCACCAAATTTGACCCCTGGTTCCTCGATCGGATCCGCGAAATCATCGACGCTGAGGCCGGAGTGCGCGCCAATGGCCTGCCAAGCGATGAGAAGGCGCTACGCCACCTCAAGATGCTTGGCTTTACCGATGCGCGTCTGGCCAATCTGACCGCAGCCTCGGAAAAATCCGTGCGCGATGCGCGGGTGGCACAGGGCGTCACCGCCGTGTTCAAACGCATCGACACCTGCGCCGCTGAATTTGAGGCCCAGACCCCCTATATGTATTCCACCTATGAGGCCCCGATGATGGGCGAAGTGGAATGCGAGGCGCGGCCTTCGGATCGCAAAAAGGTGGTTATCCTGGGCGGCGGTCCAAATCGCATCGGCCAGGGCATTGAGTTTGACTACTGCTGCTGCCACGCCTGCTATGCGCTGACGGATGCGGGCTATGAGACCATCATGGTCAACTGCAACCCAGAGACCGTGTCGACCGATTATGACACCTCGGATCGTCTGTATTTTGAACCGCTGACCTTTGAACACGTGATGGAAATCCTGCGGGTCGAGCAGGAAAACGGCACCCTGCACGGGGTTATCGTTCAGTTTGGTGGCCAGACCCCGCTGAAACTGGCCAATGCACTGGAAGAGGAAGGCATTCCAATCCTCGGCACTTCGCCCGATGCTATTGATCTGGCCGAAGACCGCGAGCGCTTCCAAGAGCTGGTCAATAACCTCAAGCTCAAGCAGCCCCATAACGGCATTGCCTCCACCGACGCACAAGCATTGGAAATTGCAGAAGAAATCGGCTTCCCGCTGGTGATCCGCCCCTCCTATGTTCTGGGTGGCCGGGCGATGGAAATCGTCCGTGATATGGATCAGCTGCGCCGCTACATCGCCGAGGCCGTGGTGGTTTCGGGCGACAGCCCCGTGTTGCTGGACAGCTACCTGTCGGGTGCTGTGGAGCTGGACGTGGATGCGATCTGCGACGGCACCGATGTGCATGTGGCTGGCATCATGCAGCACATTGAAGAGGCCGGTGTGCACTCGGGCGATAGCGCCTGCTCGCTGCCCCCCTACTCGCTCTCCAAGGATGTGCTGGAAGAGATCAAGACCCAGACCTTTGCCCTGGCCAAGGCGCTGAACGTGGTCGGCCTGATGAATATCCAGTTCGCCATCAAAGACGATGAGATCTTCCTCATCGAGGTGAACCCCCGCGCCAGCCGCACCGTGCCCTTTGTCGCCAAGGCCACTGACAGTGCTATTGCCTCCATTGCCGCACGGGTCATGGCGGGTGAAAAGCTCGCGGCCTTCCCCCATCGCGGCGCCTATAAGCCCGATGCCGGCTATGACGTCGACACGCCCATGGCCGACCCGATGACCCTGGCCGATCCCGACATGCCCTGGTTTTCTGTCAAAGAAGCCGTGCTGCCCTTCGCCCGTTTCCCCGGCGTTGACACCATCCTGGGGCCAGAGATGCGCTCCACCGGTGAGGTCATGGGCTGGGACCGTGATTTCCCCCGTGCCTTCCTCAAGGCGCAGATGGGCGCGGGCATGGTGCTGCCCTCGGAAGGCCGTGCCTTCATGTCAATCAAGGATGCCGACAAGGGCGCGCCAATGCTGGAAGCGGCCAAGGTCCTGGCCGAACAGGGCTTTACCCTGGTGGCCACCAGCGGCACCCATAAATGGCTCGAAGGTCACGGCGTTGCCTGCGAGCTGGTCAACA
Source organism: Pseudophaeobacter sp. (assembly GCF_039971195.1). Classification (GTDB taxonomy): domain Bacteria; phylum Pseudomonadota; class Alphaproteobacteria; order Rhodobacterales; family Rhodobacteraceae; genus Pseudophaeobacter. Next base: position 11,055 of record NZ_JBDWPJ010000110.1, on the reverse strand, counting down.
AGGTCTATGAAGGTCGCCCGCATGTCGTCGACCTGCTGAAAGACGGCCATGTGCAGCTCCTGATGAACACCACCGAGGGCGCCCAGGCTGTGGAAGACAGCAAGGAAATGCGCTCGGTGGCGCTGTATGACAAGATCCCCTATTTCACCACCGCTGCGGCCTCCAATGCTGCCGCGCTGGCGATCAAGGCACAGGCCGAAGGCGACGTGGAAGTAAAAAGCCTGCAGGGGTAACCCTCCCCTCCAGAGAAGGTGATCCATCACCAGTTTACCGGCCCCGGGACATATCCTGGGGCCTTTTTCATTGGCGAATTTACAGCGATCAGTAACGGCTCTTTCGCCTTTCCTGACCCCACTTCACACCAAACCTTGACCTTATGGGTTGCGCATTGATAACTGCCAGTCAGAGAATACAGCGAGGATTTCCCTGAATGTTTTGGTCCCGTCCCCAGGTTTCGCTGGATATGAAAGACTGGATTGAGGAGTGCTTTGACTGGTTTGATGACAGGTTTGAGCCACCCGAGACTCCGATCCTGCCAACCAAGGGGTTTTTCAAAGCAGGCGGCGGTGAAAGTGAGGAAACCGCCCAGCAGGTTCTCAAGGATGTGACCCGGCTTCTCCATTTTGATGACCCTATAGACCTGGTCCCTTTGGATGTGCTGTCAGCTGAGTATCGCCTCGATTACAACTCCACCTCTGCAGTTGCTGGTACCTATCAGAACGACGGCGAAACAGCTGTGATCCGCTATGATCCCGAGCTGCTGAAAAGCCCGCTGCAATTCATCAATATTCTGGCCCATGAAGTCATGCATGCCAGGCTATCGGGCTTGGAAGACGATGTTCCTGGTGGCGCTGGGGCCCATGAACTGGCCACAGATCTGGGCTGCATAGTCGCCGGGTTTGGAGTGTTTCAGTTGCAAGGCGCCGATGATGCGGGATGGACCGGCTACATGAGCCAGGACTCACGCGCCTATGCCTTGGCTTTGTTCCTGCATCGCCGCGGATTAGAGCGAGACAGTGTATCCGGGCATTTGTCCGCCAGATGCCAAAAACTGCTCACGCGGGCGATGAAAGCTCTGCCCTAAGGGCTTCTGTAAAAGCCCCGTGAGCGCATTAAAACACGCTGTAGCAGCGCGCTCGGTCAAAATTTTCGCGCGAAACTCAGGCCTCCTCCCCAGAGAGCCCCAAACCAGATCGGCTTTGCTTGGGGGCTACTTGCCGTTTTCAGGGTCCACCGCAAAGAGCCTGCCTTCCAGCCGGACGACTCGCGCCTCCAAGGTCTGCAGGTCAGCAGGTGCGGCGCGACGCTGGCCGACAAGGCGACGCAGCTCTTCGATCTCTTTTCCCTGGCGCTCCACTTCCCGCGAAAGGTAAATCAGCATGTCCCGCGCCTGATTGACGGCAACATCATGCTCACGGGCATCTGCGGCCTCCCCCTCAAAAAAGGTCAGACCCAGGACAGCAGCGCCGGCCATCAGGCCGCTCGTCAGTTTCATTCCAATGTTCACAGCGGGTTCCTCTCATTGCCTTTTGCTACAGCAGAGCAAACCAACACGGCGCTGACAAGCCCCGCGAGAATACACTGCGGTACAGGACGACGTGACCCAGACAGACAAAAGGCCCCGGTCATCGCCAGGGCCTTTTGCAAGTGAGGTAGGTAGGTCGGAGGCTCAGGCCAGGGCCGCTGCCTTCTCCCGCTTTTCATCGCGGGCAAAGAAGATCAGGTAGAACACCGGTGCCGCCACCAGGGTCAGCACGGTGGCAAAGGCCAGGCCGCCCATGATGGTCACCGCCATGGAGACAAAGAAGGCATCCCACAACAGCGGGATCATACCAAGAATGGTGGTCACCGCCGCCAACATAACGGGTCGTAGACGCGAGACAGATGCCTCCACAATGGCCTCGCGCAGCGGCTTGCCAGTCTCGCGCACTAGGTCGATCTCTTCGACCAGAACGATGCCGTTTTTGATCAACATGCCCGAGAGGCTCAGCAGGCCCAACAGCGCGGTAAAGGTGAAGGGCAAACCAGAGCCTAGCAGCCCCATGGCCACGCCGTTGACCGACATTGGTACCAAGAGCCAGATGATGATCGGCTGGCGGATGGCGTTGAACAGGAAGACCGAGATCATCACCATGATCAGCGCCGTCACCGGCAGTTGTTTGCCCAGGGATTCATTGGCGTCGCCCGAGCTTTCATGATCGCCCCCCCATTCCATTGTGTAGCCTGCGGGCAGCTCCATCTCCTCGATCGTGGATTGGATCTCGGCAAAGACCGTGGCCGCCGTGAGGTCCACCGGAATATCCGCGCCCACTGTGAGTGTCGGCACCCGGTCGCGACGATGCAGCAGAGTGTCTTCGAGGGTGACATCCACCCCATCGATCATCTGCTCCATCGGCAGGAACTTCTGCGCCGTGTTGGAGTAGACCACCTGATCCATGATGTTATAGGAGCCATCCTGCGGACGGCGAATGACGATGGGGATCAGACGATCCTGCTCGCGGAACACCCCGGCCTGCAGCCCATCGGTGGAGAATTTAAGCGTATCGGCAATATCCTCGCGGGCAATGCCCGCCGTCTGCGCCCGTTCGGTGGCATAGCTTGGCGTCAGCACCAGCTCACGCTCGCGCCAGTCCTGCCGGGTGTTGAGGATATTGGGTGAGGCTGCTTCCAGTCGGCGCATAGCTTCTTCGCCCAGTTGTCGCAGCACCAGCGGATCCGGACCCGAGAAACGCGCCTGAATAGGATCGCCGCCGCCAGGACCAAAGACCAGGCGTTTGGTGCGGAATTCTCCCTCGGGGAAGCGCGCCTGACCAAAGGCCTCCAGCTCGGCCTGGAGCGGCGGGATAGCTGCAAGGTCGGCGGTGCGAATGATCAGATGGCCATAGCTGGGGTTGGGCTTCTGGCTGTCATAGGTCAGCATGAAACGGGTCGCGCCCTGCCCCACAAAGGTGGTGAAATCCACCACATCGTCACGTTTGGACAGCCAGCCTTCCACCTCTGCCAGATGCGCCGAGGTGGTTTCGATGGTGGTGCCCTGTGGCAATTTGTAGTGCACAAAGAACAGCGGCGTATTGGCGTCCGGGAAGAACTGCTGCTTCACGGTGCCAAAGGCAGCAAAACAGGCCACCGTGAGGCCAATGAGCCCTGCAACCACCAGCCAGCGCAGCTTGAGAGAGAACCGAAGCAAGCTGCCATAGGCGCGAAACAGCAAACCGCCATAGGCATCTGCCGCGCCCTCCTCCCCCTGTTTGAAGAAGTAATGCCCCAACAGCGGCGTTGCCGTCAGCGCCAGCACCCAGCTGAGCAGCAGCGAAATCGCGATCACCGCAAAGAGCGAGAACAGGAATTCCCCGGCGGAATCCGGGCTGAGACCAATACCGGCAAAGGCCATGATGCCAATCACCGTCGCCCCCAACAGCGGGATCTGGGTTTTGGAGGCCGCATCATGTGCCGCCTCGCGGGAGTTGCGCCCCCGCTGCATCGAGATCTGCATGCCTTCGGCGACCACAATGGCGTTGTCCACCAGCATCCCCATGGCAATGATCAGCGCCCCAAGCGAAATCCGCTCCATCTCGATGGAGAACAGGTTCATGAACAACAGGGTGCCAACAACCGTCAGCAACAGGGTGGTGCCAACAACCAAAGCCGCCCGCCAGCCCATGAACAGCGCCAGCACCGCAACCACAATGGCCACGGAGGTCGCCAGGTTGACCAGGAAATCATTGGAAGCCTTATCCACCACCAGATGCTGCTGATAGATCGGCAAAAGCTCCACCCCAAAGGGGATCTGCCTGTCCAGCTCGGCCAGACGCTCATCGACCTTGGCGCCGACTTCGACGATGTTTTCCGACCCAAGGCCGGCAATACCGAGGGTAAAGGCCTCAACCCCATTGAAGCGGATCATCAGTTCCGGGTTGCTCATCCGGCCCCGATAGACCTGGGCCATATCGATCACATTGACCACCTCGCCCTGGGCGCCAATCGACAAGCCTGCAATTTCCGACACAGTATCAGAGCCTTCCGGCGCACTGATACGGGTCTCAGAAGACGGGCCTTCCAAGAAACCGCCGGACCGGACGGTATTGGAGGTGGCCAGGGAATTGGCAATCGCCGCAATCGAGATGTTCTGATTGACCGAAATCGCCATGTCAGGTTCGACAAAAACCGCCTCGTCCGGCAGGCCGGCAATTTCTACATCGGCGACGCCATCCACCGCCAGCAGCTCGCGCCGCAGGAAGGTGGCCAGCTCATGCTTTTCCGCGTCGGTATAGCCCTCGGTGGTGACCGCATAATAGAGCCCGAACACATCGCCAAAGCTGTCGTTGACAAAGGGCTGCGATACACCGTCTGGCAGCCCCCGCGCGGCATCGCGGATCTTGGCCCGCAGGTCGGTCCAGATCGCAGGCAGCTCGGTGCCGTCATAGATGTCGTGCATTTCCACTTCGATAAGCGAGTTGCCAGGCCGGTTGATCGAGGTGATGGTTTTAACCTCACCCATTTTCTGGATGGCAGATTCCAGCGGTTCGGTGACCTCGCGGGCAACCTGCTCGGCGCTGGCACCGGGATAGACAGTCACGATGACCGCCTGTTTGATGGTAAAGGCCGGATCCTCCAGACGTCCGAGGTTCAAGAACCCCCAGATACCTCCCAACAGGGCCGCCAGCATGATGATCCAAGTATATAAGGGCTTATTGATCGAGGCGCGTGCAATATCCATGCTCTGAGCCTCAGTTCGTAAAGCCGGTGAACCGACGGACGTCTTGCCCGTCGATCAGCGCATTGCCACCGGTAGAGACAACCTCTTCGCCGCCCTCAAGCCCGGCAGAGATGGCAAAATCCCCGTGCTGCGTGGCCTGCACCTCTACTGCGACCCAGCGCACGGTTCCGGTCTCGCCGCCCTTGGGCGAGAACACCATGACGCCAGCCGCGCCCTCAGGCGAGGTCACAATGGCGGTCGAGGGCACCAGAATGGCGCGCTCGCCGGTATCAACCTTGATCCGCACCGAGGCTGAAGCACCGGGCAGGATCTGGCGACCCTCTGGGGGCTCCATGCTGAACGTGACCCGGAAGGTCTGGCCGATATTGCTGGCCTCGGCTTTGAACTCCAGAATTTCCAGCGGAAAGCTCTCAGCGCTCCCCGGGAAGGTCGCCGTAGTGGAGACATTGTCACCCCGGTCGGCGCGCTGAAACAGCACCTCGGGCACATCCACTTCGATGTGCAGCACCGACATATCATGCAGGCGAACAATCGGGGCGCCAGCGCCAACGGTGGTGAAATTTTCCACCTCACGGGTGGAGACAAGCGCCTCGAAGGGGGAATTCAAGGTTGCATGGCGCAGCTCATATTCCGCATTGCGCAGCGCCACCCGCGCCAGACCGGCCTGGGTTGCCGCATCCTCGATGGATACAGTGCTCACAGTGCCCTTGAGCCGCTCCAGCCGGTTTACAGTTCTGTCGGCCTGCTCTTTTTGCAGTCGCGCCTGTTCCAGCTTCAGCTCAAAGGGCTCAAGGTCCAGTTGCGCAATCAACTGGCCTTGCGGCACGATAAAACCCTCGACCACCGGGAACCGCATCACCTGACCAGGCACCTGAAAGGCCAGATCAACCGTCTGTTTTGCCGCCACCTGACCAAAAAACTGACGCTCGAGCAGGCGGGTGCCCGACTGGGTCGTCAGCAGCTTCACCGGCTTCAGCACCTCCTGGGCCTGAACAGGCGCAGCAAGCGTTACCGCCACGACAAGGGCGGGGGCCGTCAGAACCGGCAGCATCGCTGCGGTAATCTTTTGCAATAGGGTCATCTTTTAGCTCTCCTTGTCAGGCCGCTGCGCTGCAGACCCAAGAATCTTTTCCTGTATTTTTCCGGACAATAGGGCGAATTGCTGAATTTCATCTTCATTCAAGCCGCAAATGTCACGAAATGCACGTCCTGCCCGCATTTCGAGCGTATCTCGCAGGCTGCGCCCTTTTGAGGTCAGCTTGAGTTGAAAGGCGCGCCGGTCGTCCACATCCCGCTCGCGCAGGGCCAGGCCTTCCTGCTCCAGCCGGTCAGCAGCCGAGGTCACACTCGACGGCACCATCAACAGCATCTTTGCCAGTTCTCCCATGCGGCGGGGGCAATCCAACTGCATCAACAGATAGCATTCTGCCTTGCCCAGTCCGCCAGTAAAATCCTGCTGCCCAAAGGCCTCTTCCATCCGCCAATACAGCGCTAAAACGCCAAGCAGGGCCTGCAGTTCGGGCGTGCTGCCCTCATGGGGCGCGGATCTGGCTGCGGATTTTGGCATCGAACCTGTGGTTTTCCTTGTGATTCCTTCGATATACTTCAGCCAGTGAACCTTTCATGTGATGAAGTTCACACTTCTCCTGCTGATTTCCCTTGGGCAGACCCGTCGTAAACCTTGACCTTTGGGCAACAAAAGCGTCACAAATACAGGGTTTCATTCCCCATAGGTTCCGAACCCATGTATACAGCCGCAATCACCGGCACCGGGGTCTTCACCCCAACGCAGACCATCACCAATGCTGAATTGGTCGAGGCCTTTAACGCCTATGCCGACCAAACCAATGCCAAAAACGCCGAGGCCATTGCCGCGGGCACTTTTGAGCCCCTGCCACATTCCTCAGAAGATTTCATCTTTAAGGCCTCCGGGATCAAGCAACGCTATGTGATGGACAAAGCGGGGGTTCTGGACCCGGAAGTCATGTATCCGCAGCTGCGCCAACGCACTGACGCAGAGCCCGGGATCATGGCGGAAATGGCTCTGGACGCGGCAAACAAAGCCCTGGCCCAGGCCGGCAAAACCGCCGCCGACATCGATTTGGTGATTTGTGCCGCCTCCAATCTGGAACGCGCCTACCCGGCGGTGGCCATCGAAATTCAGCAACTTCTGGGCATCAAGGGCTTTGCCTTTGACATGAATGTCGCCTGCTCCTCCGCCACTTTTGGCATTCAGACCGCTGCCGATATGATCCGCTCTGGCAGCATCCGTTCGGCCCTGGTGGTCAACCCCGAGATCTGCTCAGGCCATTTGGAATGGCGTGACCGCGATTGTCACTTCATCTTTGGCGATGTGGCAACAGCCACCCTGCTGGAGCGCATCGAAGAGGCCAAGGGCGACCATTTTGAGGTGATCTCAACCCGCTGCGCCACGGAGTTCTCCAACAACATCCGCAACAACAACGGGTTCCTGCGTCGCTCGCGCCCGGATGGGGTTGAGGACCGCCGCGACATGCAATTCATGCAAAACGGCCGCAAGGTGTTCAAGGAAGTCCTGCCCATGGTCAGCCAGCATATTGCAGGCCACATGGCGGATGAAGGGATCCAGAGCAATGACCTGAAACGGCTTTGGCTGCATCAGGCCAATAAATCGATGAATGATTTCATCGGCAAGAAGGCTCTGGGTCGCACCCCCGAAGCAGGCGAGCAGCCAAATATCCTGCAGGACTATGCCAATACCTCATCGGCTGGCTCCATCATCGCCTTCTCCAAATACTCCGACGACATGGGCGAAGGCGATTTGGGGCTGATCTGCTCCTTTGGGGCTGGCTATTCCGTCGGCTCGGTGATCCTGCGGCGCCACCGCGGCTAGACCAAGATCCAAACTTAGGCCCCAAAATCCAAACTTAGGCCCAAAGCAAAGCCGCTCCTTAAACCTCTGGCTGCTGCTTTGGAGCCGACCCCGCTTGGCCCTTGCCTGGCAGCGGCCAAGACCAGAGGGCCAGCAGAATGCCCGAGGCTCCGCGCCGCAGGCGTGGATACGGGATATTGTGCTGGCGCGTCGGGATGGTGCTGACAAAAAGGCAAAAGCGGGCGCGGGTACAAAGTTGCTGCTTTGGTGAGCACCTTGCCTCTTCTCTATTGCGACAGCCGCTAAGTAGGGGCCGTTCCTATGAAAAGGAGGCAGCGCAAACAGGCTGGCCTATTTTTTTGACACCCGATCATGCACCGCTTCGACGCTCTCAACCCGTTCAGAATAGCGATCCACCAGATAGTCTTTGCGCCCGCGGGTGAGCCAGGTGAATTTCACCAATTCTTCCATGACGTCAAACACCCGGCGATACAGTGGACCATCCGGCAGCCGCTCGCCGTCTTCAAACTCCAGCCAGGCTTTGGGAATCGAGCTTTGATTGGGGATGGTCACCATCCGCATCCAACGCCCCAGAATGCGCATCTGATTGACCGCATTAAAGCTTTGGGAGCCACCCGAGACCTGCATCACCGCCAGGGTCTTGCCCTGGGTGGTGCGAATCCCGCCTTTCAGCGACAAGGGCAGCCAGTCGATCTGCAGCTTCATCACCGCGGTCATGGCGCCGTGGCGTTCCGGGCTGGACCAGACCATGCCCTCAGACCAGACCACCAAATCGCGCAACTCCTGCACCTTTGGATGGTCGACCGCATCACCATCATCCGGCAAGGGCAGACCTGAGGGGTCAAAGATCCGCGTCTCGCAGCCCAGCGCCTGCAGAATGCGCGCGGCCTCTTGCGCCACTTTGCGCGAATAGCTGACGTCACGCAGGCTGCCATAGAGCAGCAGGATACGCGGGGCATGGCGGGGATCATCGGGATGCGCCAAGGCGGCCACATCAATTTCACAGAGCGCCGCGGGCGAGACCTGAGGCAGGTCTTTCAGGTCCATATCGTTCAGGCGCTCTCTTCTTCAAGATGCAGCTTCATATCCAGCAGAACATGCTGCAACAAAACGGTTTCCCGCAACAGGCGCTTGGCCTCGTTGACGGTGATAATGCCGTCTTCTATGGCGGTTTGATATTCGCTCATTAAAAAGGCAAAACGCTGGCTCAGCGCGATCACATCGGCATTCACCCCACCGTTACGGGTGGTGCTGCCATCAGCACCGCCAGAGTTTTTGGTGTCATAGGACAGGGTGATATTCTTCAGATCCGCCAGCGCCGAGGTCACATGCGGATAGGAGGCTTCTTTTTCCAGCTTGGCCACCGCATCCACCGGCATGAACCGGTCGGTATGTTCGGCGTTATCGGAATAATAGCGCCCCAGGGTTGCCTTAGACTTGCCTGTGATCTGGCACGCGGCCTCAATCCCAACGTCCTTTACCAAAGCCTCTGTGTGCTTTTTCAGATAGGTACCAATCTCTGCCATAAAACTCTCACCAGCCTTGCTACGCCAAAGGGGAAGCTAAGGAATAATTTCCCATAATGCCGTTGTAAAGGAATTGTTATTATTGTTCCATCCCTAAGGTTTTCAGGGATTTAGCGAGTGACTGAGGTCGCATTTTCGACCTCTATGGTGTTTCGAAATCGGCTTAGTGAGTGGGCTGGGTTTCGACACGGGGTGTTTTTTCTCGTGCTGTATTGTGGGCAAGCTTTTTTAGCCTAGTGCCCTTCCTGGTTTGCCGGCCCTGGTTGCCGGATTGCTCGCAGCGCAGTAGCGCAAAAGGCGTCGGGAAGGGCACAACCTGCCCCGCCGCATCTTCCCACTTTAGCCAGACTACCCCCTATATACAAAGGCTTCCGGCAGGTTGACGCGACTACTTTTCCTGTGCCTCCTGCGCTACCAGCCTTCTTTGGAACCGCCTTTTTCAGCCTATGTTTTTCTTGTTCCTACCGGCCTCAAATTGCCCAACCGCCCCTTGCCGACTCCGGCTTTGGCGGGATAAGGGAAGGCCATGGCAAAGCTCTATTTCAACTACTCCACCATGAACGCAGGCAAGTCGGCAGTGCTGTTGCAAGCATCGCACAACTACCGTGAAAACAACATGGAGACCTACTTGCTAACGGCGCAGATCGACAATCGCGACGGCGCCGGAAGAATCGCTTCGCGGATTGGCATCAGCGAGGCGGCAGATACGTTTTCGCCAGATGAAAACCTCTTTGCCAAGATCAATGCCCGACTATCTCACGGCCCGGTTGCGGCCATTTTTGTGGATGAGGCGCAGTTCCTGGTGCCGGATCAGGTCTGGCAGCTCGCCACTGTGGTCGATGACCTGGGCGTGCCGGTGCTGTGCTACGGGCTGCGAGTTGATTTTCAAGGCCAGCTGTTTCCCGGCTCAGCAACCCTACTGGCGCTGGCCGATGAAATGCGCGAGGTTCGCACCATCTGCCATTGCGGCAAAAAGGCCACCATGGTGATCCGACAGGATGAGCAAGGCCGCACCATCACCAAGGGCGATCAGGTGCAGATTGGTGGCAATGAGAGTTATGTCTCTCTCTGCCGCCGTCACTGGCGCGAAGCAATGGCGCAGGAAAGCTGAAGCCGCCATCCGCCACGCCTCCTTCTGTGGTCGGTCCTGTCGCCGTCTAGAGAGGCCGGGGGCTCTGCCCCCGCCGCGCCGCTGGCGCTCACCCCCGGAATATTTTGGGAAAAGTGATAGGCAAAGCCGCGCTGAGAGCAAATCCGGTGTTTAGAGCCCGTTTGGCAGCGGTTGACCGGCGATAAAAGCCGCCACATTGTCCAGTGCCATATGACCCATGGCGCTGCGCACCTCTTCGGTTGCGGTGCCTAGATGCGGCAGCAGCGTCACATTCGACAGATCCCGCAGCGCCTGCGGCACCTCTGGTTCGAACTCATAGACATCCAGCCCAGCCCCGGCGATCTGTCGCCCCTGCAAGGCCGCGATCAGTGCGTCCTGCTGCACCACCTCGCCGCGGGCGATATTGACCAGATGTGCATGGGGCTGCATCGCCGCAAGCACCTCTGCATTGACCAAATGCCGGGTTTCGTCGCCACCGGGCACCGCGACCACCAGGAAATCCACCTCAGCCGCCATGCTGCTCAGATCAGCCATACGGCAGGCAGCAAAGCCCGGATCTTTGTCGCTACGGGCGGTGTAGAAGATCTGCATGCCAAAGCCAAAATGACAGCGCCGGGCGATGGCCGCACCAATGCGCCCCATGCCAATCACACCGAGCTTTTTACCACTCACGTGCTGCCCCAGCATCTGCGTGGGATGCCAGCCCGGCCAATCACCAGCGCGCACCAGACGCTCCCCCTCGGCGGCGCGGCGCGCCGACATCAGAATCAGCGTAAGAGCGATATCCGCCGTCGCATCCGTCACAGCCCCCGGCGTATTGCTCACCGCC
>NZ_JBDWPJ010000109.1:0-53390 GCF_039971195.1 Pseudophaeobacter sp. | reverse complement strand
CTGAGGCCGAACGTAATCTGGCCGAGGGCAAGCTGGAGACCTTGGGCATTGCTGTGGCCCGCCACAGCGAGGATGCGATGAATGCCCGCCTGCAGCTGAAAGAGGCCGAGGCGGCGCAGGCGGATCTTGGCGATCTGGACGCGGCCCGCGCCGGGGTTGAGGACGTCAAACAGGGGGTCGAGGCCGCCCGGATCACCATGTTGACCCATCGTTCGGCCCATGATGAGCTGCGCCGCGAGGGGGAAGCTCGCACCAAACGCTCCCAGCAGGTCACCAAGGAGCTGTCCGGGTGGCGGCACCGGCTGGAGACCGCAGAGCGGCGCATCGAAGAACTGGCCGAACGGCGCGAGGCTTCGCAGGAGGAGCTGGAAGAGGCCCATGCGGTGCCGGCCGAGATTGCCGAAAAGCGCGAAGAGCTGAGCGAAGCCATCGCGGACGCAGAGGGACGCAAGACCGAGGCCTCAGAAGCGCTGATTGCGGCCGAAGCTGCCCTGCGTGAACTGGTGCAGATCGAACGGGATGCGGAACGGCTTGCCTCGGAAGGGCGTGAGGCGCGGGCGCGTTCTGAGGCGCTGTGTGAGGCAGCGCGCGAAACCGTTGCCCATACCGCCGAACGGATCAGCGAAGACCAGAATTGCAGTCCAGAGGTCCTGCTGGAACGGCTGGAGGTCAGCCCGGACCAGATGCCAGGCGCCGAAGAGCTGGAGGCAGAGGTCAATCGCCACAAGCGGCAACGCGATGCCTTGGGGGCGGTGAACCTGCGCGCCGAAGAGGATGCCCGTGAAATCCAGACCGAGCATGATGAGCTGGTCTCGGAAAAATCGGATCTGGAAGAGGCGATCAAGACCCTGCGCAGCGGCATTGCCAGCCTCAACCGCGAGGGGCGGGAACGGCTGTTAACAGCCTTCGAGGAAGTAAACGCCAGCTTTGCCAATCTCTTCACCCATCTGTTTGGCGGGGGTGAGGCCAATCTGGTGATGGTCGAAAGCGATGACCCACTGGATGCCGGCTTGGAGATCATGTGCCAGCCGCCTGGCAAGAAACTCTCGACCCTGTCGCTGCTCTCAGGTGGCGAACAGACACTGACGGCCATGGCGCTGATCTTTGCGGTCTTCCTGTCCAACCCGGCGCCGATCTGTGTACTCGACGAGGTGGATGCGCCGCTGGATGACGCCAATGTCACCCGGTTCTGTGATCTGTTGGATGAGATGTGTCGCCAGACGGAAACCCGGTTCCTGATCATCACCCACCACGCTGTGACTATGGCGCGGATGGACCGGCTTTTTGGGGTGACGATGCAGGAAAAGGGCGTCAGCCAGCTGGTTTCAGTGGATTTGAAAAAGGCCGAGGCCTTGGTGGCCTAGTCTGTGCGCAACCAAAAGGCTTTGGTGCAGGGGAAAACGGGGAAAAACCGCCCCCTTGTTTGCAGCAGGGACGCTTTTGTATTGAGACAAAAGAACATTAAGGCCAAAGTTAACAAAAACGTATTGGAGGATATTATGAACCTGACCAAAATTCTTGCGGTTGCCGCACTTGCGATTGCTCCAGTTGCCGCACAGGCGCAAAACCTGACGGCCCGCGACGCCAGCAGCATCCAGAACTTTTTCTTGGATGAAGGATCTGACGTTGAATTGCTGGAAGATAATGTGGGCGACCCACAGCTGAACGTCATCCATTATGGCAGTGAATTCACCATCTTTTTCTACGGATGTCATGACAATACCAACTGTGACTCCATTCAGTTCTATTCTGGCTATGCAACAGACGGCGGCGTGCGGTTGAAAACCGTCAACACTTTCAACGCCGAAAAGCGTTGGGTGCGCGCCTATGTGGGCGACTCCGGTTCGACCAAACTGGAGATGGACCTCTATATGGGTGACGGTGGGATCAATGCTGATGATTTTGCCGAAACTGTTGGTCTCTGGTCGCGCCTGATGGGCGACTTCGAAGAAGTAATCGGCTACAACTAAATCCCTGCACCGGGTGCTTTGACCTCGAAGTGCGAAGGTAGGAGTAACCAGAAAAAAGGGCGTGACAGATGTCACGCCCTTTTCATTTGAGGTTTTCTGCGGCGTTTGACCTTTGGTTCTGATTACAGGCGCTGTAGTAAAGCCGGGGTTGGCCAAGCATCTGCAGGCAGGCCAAGGCGCTGTTGCTCCTGCTGCACGGCGGCGCGGGTTTTTGCGCCCAGGATGCCGTCGATTTTGCCCACATCATGTCCCATGCCCTGCAGCTTTTGCTGCAGCTGCTTCATTTGTGCGCCGCTCAGCCCCTGATCGGGATTGCCAGCGGCATAGACCGATGCGCCCTCCAGCCGATTGGCAAAATAGGCGGCGGTCAGAACATAGGTGAAGCTTTGGTTCCATTCAAAATAGACGTCAAAGTTGGGGTAGGCGAGAAAGGCCGGCCCCTTGTGGCCTTGGGGCAAAAGCAAGGAAGCCTGTAGATTGCCAGCCGCCAAGGAACCTTCCTTGGCGCGTAGCCCCATGGCTTGCCAGTCCTGGACCGATAGCTTGGTATCGGTGCCGGATTTGGACATATCCAATCCCTGGGGAATGGTGACTTCCTGCAGCCAGGGCTGCCCAGCCTGCCAGCCCAGATGCGATAGCATCTTGCCGCCGGACATCAGCGCATCGGCAGGGGAGGTCTTGAGGCTGACCTGTCCATCGCCATCGGCATCAACTCCATTGTCGAGGATGTCCTGCGGCAGCATTTGCACCATCCCGATCTCACCGGCCCAAGCACCGGTGGTGCGGGCGGGGTCAAAATTGCCCCGCTTGTAAAGCTCCAAGGCGGCAAAGATTTGTGGGCGGAACAGATCGGGGCGGCGGCAGTCATGCGCCAGGGTGATCAGCGCATTACGGGTGTTGAAATCCCCCTGAAAGCTGCCGTAATCGGTTTCAAAGGCCCAAAAGGCCAAAAGCACGCCGCGGTCAATGCCATAGGTGCTCTCGATCCGGCGGAAAGTGCTGTCGTATTTCTGCGACATCGATTTGCCGCGATTGATGCGGCTTTGCGAGATCAGACGGCGGGAAAACTCGATAAAGGGTTTCTGAAACACCCCCTGGGCGCGATCAGCCCTTAGCACCTTGGGATCCTGCTTGGCCCCTTGGAAAAACCCGTTGACGGTGGCGGTGTCATAGCCTGCGGTGACGGCTTCGGATTTGAGGGACTTTACAAAGTTGGAAAAGCTGCCGCCACATTGGGCAAAAGCCGTCGCCGGCATCAGGAGGGCGGCAAGGGCGAGGGGCAAAATGCGCATGATGGGCGGTCCTTAAGGAAGCTCTAAAACATCGTATGTGCTAAAAGATGAGCGCAAAAGCAACCAGCAGCGCCACTCCCATTGCCCAGGTTTGCCAAAGAATCTCACAGCAGCGCAGAATTGCCGGTCCGGAAATGCTTTTGGCACCTGGGGCGTTCACCCAGGGAAATTGCCGCATTTCGCCATCATAAGAGCGCGGTCCCGCCAGCGACAGGCCAAGGGCGCGGGCCATCGCGGCCTCTGGCCAGCCGGCATTGGGAGAGCGGTGTTTGGCGGCATCGCGGGCGATCTCTGGCCAGTCACGCAGCCCCCCGCCCACCAGCGCCATCATCAGACCCGTCAGCCGCGCCGGGATCAGATTGACCAGATCATCCAGCCGGGCGGTGGCCCAGCCAAACTCTTCAAAGCGGGTATTGCGATAGCCAATCATGCTGTCGCCGGTATTGATCATCTTATAGGCTAAAAGCCCCGGCAGACCGCCCAGCAAGAACCAAAAGGCTGGGGCCACCACCCCATCTGACATGTTCTCCGAGCCGCTCTCGATGGCAGAGCGGGCCACCTGTGGTCCGGTCATGCCTGCGGTGTCGCGGCTGACGATCATCGCCACCGCCTGCTGTCCCTTGGCCAGGGACTGCGCCAGCCCAGTAGCCACGGCGCGCAGGTGTTCGACCAGCGAACGCTGCGCCAAAAGCACGGCGGCGACCACAATTTCGACCATCGGGCCAAAGAGCGACAGCAACCAGCCGAGTGCGAGCCCAAGACCCACCAGTGCTGCACTGGCCAGAAGGCCCTTGGCCCGTTTGGAAGCGCCGGTGTTGAGGCGAGTTTCGAGCCAGGAGACACAATTGCCCATCAGCACTGCTGGATGTGGCAGGCGGGACCAGAGCCAGGCGGGCTCCCCCAGAAGGGCATCCAGTATCAGGGCCAGCAGCAGGATTTCGGCGGTGCTCACAGGGCATCCTCCAACCGGTCCCAACCGGATTGGGGCGGCAGGCCGAGGCGGATGAGGTTTTTGGAATAGGGAAAGATCCGGCTCCAGATATGGGCCCGTGCCAGATGGTCCTGCCAGCGGGCGGCGTACTCGACCTCGTAGAGGCGAAACAGGTCGGTGCCACCCTGCAGCTTTGCCCCGCGTGAGATGAGTAATTGATCCAACCTCAGCGCATCCCGTGCCAGGGCCCGGCGGCTGCGCTGCGCCCAGTCCTGGTCCTGCAATGCCTGAATGCCGGTTTTCAGCGCCGGGCCAGAGACCGCCCAGGGGCCCTGCAGATGGGCCAGCTGTTGGATCAAGACCGGATCGCCAATAGCAAAGCCAAGCCGCATGCCGGCCAGCCCCCAGAACTTGCCAAAGCTCTTGAGCAGGATCACGCCCGGCTTGGCAGCAAGATGGATCAGGCTCTGATCGGGGCAGATATCGCAAAAGCTCTCATCGATGATGGTGAGCGGCGCGGTCAGCTCTTGGTCCTGCCACAGCCGTCCGTCGGGATTGTTAGGATGCACCGCGACCTGCGCTTCGGCTGCGGCATCCCCGGACAGGGACCAGCCGTGATGGGCAAAGGCGGCGGCGTGTTCGTTATAGGTTGGCGTCTCGATCCGCACCCGTCCTGCCGGGCGCAGGCTCGGGAGCAGGGCAATCAGCGCCGAAGCTCCGGGAGCAGGCAAAACAGCGGCACTGGCTGGCACCGACCAGAACTGCCGCGCGGCCTGTTGCAGCGCCTCGTTGGCGGCACTGTCCGGCAGTTCGCTCCAATCCGAGGCGGCAAACTCCGGCAAGGGATAGGGCGCGGGGTTGATGCCGGTGGAGAGATCAATCCAGTCGCTGCGATTGCCGCCGTATTGCGCGATGGCGGCGCTGAGGTTGCCGCCATGATCGCGCTGGGTTGCGCCGGTTTCTATCCGGCTTTCAGGACCATTTGCCGCCATGGAACAGGCTCCGTGTCTGTGACAGTTGCAACGCTGCGGGGCGTTGCTCCCTTTGCATATGAAACAGAGCCAGCTGTAAGGCAAGCGTGGTTCATATTTGCCAGGGGTCACAGGCCGGCGGGGGGCTTATCCCCGTTGAGGGGGCTGCATCCAATCGATGTCGGGGTTTGCCGGGATGATCCGGTGAGGATTGATGGTGTCATGGCTGTAGTGGTAGTGGCGCACGATATGCTGCATGCCCACGGTCGCGCTGACTCCCGGCACCTGATACAGCTCGCGGCAATAGGCCCAGAGGTTGGGGTAGTCGATGATACGCTTCTTGTTGCATTTGAAATGCAGGTGGTAGACCGGATCAAACCGCAACAGCGTGGTGAACAGCCGCCAGTCTGCCTCGGTCAGTTCCTCGCCCATCAGGTAGCGATGCTGTGACAGCAGATCTTCGAGCCAGTCGAGCGAGTCAAACAGCGGGCCGATGGCGGCGTCATAGGCCTGCTGGCTGGTGGCAAAGCCGCATTTGTAGACGCCATTGTTGACGCTGTCATAGATCCGCGCATTGACCGCCTCGATCGGCTCGCGCAGCTCTTCGGGCCAGAAATCAAGCGCATTGCCGGTGATCCCGTCAAAGGCGGAGTTGAACATGCGGATGATATCGGCGCTCTCGTTTGACACGATGGTCTCGCGTTTCTTGTCCCAGAGGATCGGCACCGTGACCCGGCCGGTATATTTGGCATCGGCCCGCGTGTAGATCTGATGCGCATGGCTGCTGCCAAACAGATCATCCCCCGTGGCGCCATGCTCGTCGCGCTCAAAAGTCCAGCCTTCGCCCAGCATGTCCGGGTGCACGACGGAAATGGAGATATGATCTTCCAGCCCTTTCAGGGCGCGAAAAATCAGGGTGCGATGGGCCCAGGGGCAGGCCAGAGACACATAGAGATGATAGCGACCTCTTTCGGCCTTGAACCCCTCAGTGCCGGTCGGGCCGGCGCTGCCATCCGCGGTGATCCAATTGCGGAACTGAGCCTCGGATCGCTTGAAGGCGCCACCGGTGGATTTGGTATCGTACCATTGATCTTTCCAGATCCCGTCAATCAATAGTCCCATCGGTTGTCCTCTTTGGTGTGGCTGAATGCTAGGCTGAGGCTGAAGATAGGCGGCAATGCAAATTGGTCCTATCCCCGCCGTCGCGCAGCTGCTCTGCATGGCTGCACATCACGACCTGGTGCGTCATCAGCGCGCGCACTGTCTCAAAATGTTCACTTGATTTTATCCATTTCTGGGTCACCTTTAGAACAAGAGCTGAGAGTCTGACTCGCTGCGATTCTCACCGTTCCACTACTTGCCAGAAGGCCCTTCGCCATGACCACATATGTGCCAAAAGCCGTTCAAGAAGCCCTGGATGCTGCACGCATTTCCGGGTTGAAAAACAAAAGCCGTCTACGGGTGGCTGTAGGAGATGGCTATTTCCCAGTGCTGCGGACCTGGGATACTGGATTTTCGGTTGAAGAAGAATTTGTGCCGCAGCTGCGTGGCCTCGTGGATCTCTACGAGGGGTCTCGGCACCTGTCGCAGTGCCTGATCGTCGCCTCCGAGGCCGAGGGCGGGGAGATGCGCTATGAATTCAAACGCGCCACAGCGGCTTCTGAAACCGCGCCGCTGGATTTCTACCGTGCCCCGGATGCGCCGGTGGGCCTGCTGGGTAATGAGGGGGCTGAATCCCGCCTTTAAGGGACAACAGGCACAGGCCGCCCAACGAGGACGGGAGATTGAGTTGGACCCGTGCGCCTACCGGCGGCGGGTCTTTTCTTTGGTATTCGCCTGTTTAGGGTCTGATTTCCACCTCTGTGCCCAGATCGACAAGGCGCCAAAGGGTTTCCATTTCTGTATCGCTGATGGCAATACAGCCTGCAGTCCAGTCACCGGGTAAGACAAGGGCCCCGGCCAGGGTATTGGGCTGACCATGGATGAAGATATCGCTGCCGGGATCGATGCCGGCCTCGGCAGCACGGGCGATGTCTTTAGCCCGCGGATAGTTCAGCCCCAAAGACAGATGGTAGCCGCTGTTTTGGTTGCGGCGATCGACCTTGAACAGACCTTCGGGCGTTTTGCCATCGCCTTCGCGGGCCTTATCGCCAACCGGGGCAAACCCTAGCGCGATGTCGAATTCCAGAACGGTTTGCCCCATCCGGCTGGCGGTCAGTCGGCGGGCAGACTTTTCGATAAGGATGCGATCCACCCGGTCTACCTGTGCTGCCAGGTCAGGCGGAGGTGTGCGGGGGCCATAGCTCCGCCAAAGCCCCCAGCCCAGGATCGCGATCAAAGCAACCGAGACAAGTATCAGACCCCTGCGCAGCATGGGTATTACTGCAGATCCGCGAAGGCCTTGGCCAAGCGTTCACCGGCCTCGATCACACGGCTGCGCTGGGTGCCCATGTTAAAGCGCAGGAAGCTTTCGCCGCCAAGGCCAAAGGTGGTGCCGTGGTTGGCGGCGATACCGGCATCCTGTTCCACCCGTTTGGTGAATTCTTCGCGGCTCATACCGGTGCCGGAGAAATCGATCCAGGACAGGTAAGTCGCCTGCAGCTTCATCGAGCTGAGACCGGGGATTTCAGCAATGGCGGCATCAAAAACCTGACGGTTGCCATCGATATAGGCGACCAGCTCGTCCGCCCATTTGGCGCCTTCGGGTCCATAGACCGCCGCTGTGGCCATCTGCCCGGCTGAGTTCGGCGACAGGGCGAGCGCCAGCATACGGCGCTGAAACTTTGCCCGCAGGTCAGGATCGGGGATGATCACCTGGCCTGTGTGCAATCCGGCAAAGTTGAAGGTCTTGGAGGGGGCGGTCAACATCAGCAGCCGGTCGGTGATCTCTGGCACTGCGTTCTGCATCGGAATATGCGTGGCACCGTCAAAAACCAGATCATGGTGGATCTCATCCGAGAGCAGGATCAGATCATGCCGCTTAGCAAAATCCGCCACCCCCTGCAGCTCTTCCTGGGTCCAGACCCGGCCACCGGGGTTATGCGGCGAGCAGAGGATGACCATCTTCTCCTTGCCAGTCATCTGCGCGTCATAGCTGGCCATATCCATCTCGTAGCGACCCTGGCGATTGATCATCTCGCATTCCACCACTTTTCGCCCGGCATTGTTAATCACCTTGGCAAAGGCGTGATAGACGGGGGTGAACAGAACGATACCGTCGCCCGGCTGGGTAAAGGTATCCAGACACATGCCCACGCCATTGACCAGACCGGTGGTGGTAAAGATCGCCTCCGGGTCGACTTCCCAGCCGTGGCGGTTCTGCATCCACCAGCGGATCGCATCCTTGTAGGGTTTGTCGACATTCACATAGCCATAGATCCCGTGATCGGCCATTTCGCGCATCTTGTCGCTGACCATGGGCGGCACGGCAAAATCCATATCCGCCACCCACATCGCCAGCCCGTCGTCCGGGGAGACCCCATAGAGGCTCTCCATAAAGTCCCATTTGGCGCAGTGGGTGCCGCGACGGTCGATGATGCTGTCAAAATCCATAAAGGTGCTCCGCTAGTTTTCCTGCGAAGCTAGCGGCAAATGCGCTTTGTGCAAGGGGATCTGTGCTCCTGGCCGCCCGAGGGCCTGGGATCGGCGGTAAAATTGGCAGCTGCGTCAGGGCAGCAGGCAAATGACGCAGGTGCGATGCAGGGACCGTTGCAGAGCCTGAGGCAATGGCCTAAATCATCCCCCATGAAACATTCGATCCTGATCCATCCCGATCCCCGTTTGAAAAAGATCTGCGCCCCGGTGGCCGATCTTTCGGACAAGCTGCGCCAGCTTTCTGACGATATGCTGGAAACCATGTATGCCGCCCCCGGCATTGGCCTGGCGGCGCCGCAGATTGGCGTGATGGATCGCCTCATCGTGCTGGACTGCGAAAAGGCAGAGGGTGTTGCGCCCAAGCCCTTGGTGATGTTCAACCCGGAGATTGTCTCTTCTTCGGAGGAGACCAACGTCTATGAAGAAGGCTGCCTGTCGATCCCGGATCAATATGCCGAGGTCACCCGCCCCAAAGAGGTCGAGGTGGAATGGATGGACCGCGACGGCAATCTGCAGCGCCAGAGCTTCGACGGGCTTTGGGCCACCTGCGTGCAGCACGAGATCGACCATCTGGAGGGCAAGCTGTTCATTGATTATCTGAAACCGCTGAAGCGGCAGATGATCACCCGCAAGATGCAAAAGCTCAAACGCGAGCGGGCGCGGGGCTGAACGCATGGCGCGGCTCCCCATCCTGCAATGGCCTGATCCCGGTCTCTCAACTCTTTGCACCCCGGTGGGGGAGGAAGACCTAACCGGGCTGATCGCGGATATGTTTGAAACCATGTATGCCGCCCCCGGGCGCGGCTTGGCGGCACCGCAGGTAGGCGTTCTGAAACGGCTGTTTGTGATGGATGCCACCTGGAAAGAGGCGCCTGGCACACCGCTGGTGATGATCAACCCGGAAATCCTGTCCTTTGGCACCGATCAGGAACCCGGTGACGAGGGCTGCCTGTCCATTCCCGGCGTGCTGGCCTCGGTGCAGCGCCCAACAACTGTCTCCCTGCGTTGGCAGGATCAGGACCGCAGCTGGCAAAGCGGCAGCTTTGACGGCTTTGCCGCCCGCTGCATTCAACACGAATTTGACCATCTTGAGGGTCTGGTGACCTTTGACCGTCTGTCTCCCGAGGCCCGCACCGAGTCTGAGGCGACCTATCAACACCATTTGGAGAGCTCCGCATGACCGCTCGCACCTGCCTACCCTGGCCCGACAAACGCCTGCGCACCGCCTCCACCGAGGTGAGCGAAATCACCGATGAGATCCGCCAGATCTGGAGCGATATGATCGACACCATGGAGGCAATGCCGGGCGTTGGCCTTGGCGCCAACCAGATCGGTGTGATGCTGCGTCTCGCTGTGGTGGATGGCTCCAAGGAGCGCGGCAAAGCGGTGCGTATGGCCAACCCGGAGGTGCTGCATGCCTCGACCCAGCTGCGCGAGCACGAAGAGGCCAGCCCCAACCTGCCCGGCGTCTCGGCCAAGATCAAACGCCCACGCGCGGTGACTGTGCGCTACATGGATGAGACCGGCGCGATCACCGAGCGTGATTTTGTTGGCATCGAGGCCACCAGCGTGCAGCATCAGATCGACCATCTGAACGGCAAGCTCTACTTTGATCACCTGTCGAAGATGAAGCGCGATATGCTGATCAAGAAATCCAAGAAACTGAACGGCTAAGGCCAGGGAGCAGCAGATGCGCGTCATCTTTATGGGAACACCGGAGTTTTCGGTGCCGGTTTTGGACGCGCTGGTCGCGGCCGGCCACGAGATTGCAGCGGTCTACTGCCAGCCGCCCCGGCCCGCTGGGCGTGGCAAAAAGGATCGCCCCACCCCGGTGCATGCCCGCGCCATCGAGCTGGGCTTTGACGTCCGCCACCCGGTGTCCTTGAAAGGCGCCGCCGAACAGGCCGAATTTACCGCTCTGAAGGCGGATATTGCAGTGGTCGTGGCCTATGGGCTGATCCTGCCGCAGGCAGTTTTGGATGCGCCTGCCAAGGGCTGTCTGAATATTCACGCCAGCCTGTTGCCGCGCTGGCGCGGGGCCGCGCCTATTCATCGCGCCATCATGGCCGGCGACGCAGAGACCGGCGTTTGCATCATGCAGATGGAGGCCGGGCTCGACACCGGCCCGGTGCTGCTGCGTGAAGGCACAGCCATTGGCGATGAGGAAACCACCAGCCAGCTGCATGATCGCCTGTCAGAGATGGGCGCTTCGCTGATTGTAACCGCGCTGCGTCATCTTGATGGTCTGGAGGCCGACCCTCAGCCTGATGAGGGTGTCACCTATGCCGCCAAGATCGACAAGAATGAGGCGCAGATTGATTGGACCCAGCCCGCCGAAGAGGTTGACCGCAAGATTCGCGGGTTGTCGCCCTTTCCCGGGGCCTGGGTGGAGATCGATGGTCAGCGGGTGAAACTGCTCGCCTCGCGCCTGGCCAAGGGAAGTGCCGCGCCGGGGCAGGTGCTGGATGGGGCCAACCTGATCATCGCCTGCGGCAGTGGCGCGGTGGAGCTGTTGCGCTTGCAACGGGCCGGCAAAGCTGCGCAGGATCGCGAAGTCTTTACACGCGGTTTCCCGCTAGAGACCGGACGCCAGTTGTAGCGGGAGAGCTGAGATGTTTCTGACCCTGATGGGCACTGTGGTCATTGCCGGGATCACCGGCTACGCCGCCGAAAAAAGTGGTTTTACCCATAACGGTTATCTGCCGTCGATCATCATCTGTGTCGGCGGCGCATTTCTGTTTTACTTTGTGCGGATCATGTTTGGCTTTGGCTTTGGTTCTCCGGGGCTCAACGCCATTGTTTCTTCCATTGGGGCGCTGATCATCGTGCCCTTCCATTGGCGAAAGTAGCGGAGCGATTTTATGAGTATCGTCTTTCTGATCATCATTGGCATCGCTGCCGGGTTTCTGGCGACGCGGATCATGGGCATCGAATCTGACATCATCACCACCATGGCCATCGGCATCGCCGGAGCGCTGATTGGCGGGTTGGTCTTGCGTGCGCTTTTGGCGATGCTGGGCATGGTGGCAGGGTTGGTAGGCGCGGTGTTTGGTGCCTTGGCGCTGATTTGGTTATGGCAGACCTATATCAAGCGCTGACCCCGGTCAGGCTTAGCCGCTCTATTGGCAGTAGCCAAGACGTGGTGTTGAGCTGTGATTGATCAATAGAGAATGCTGTTTGAAAAGGTCGCTTCTCGAATGTTTATTGAGCACACGCATCTGCATTTTCAGTCTGTTCCTCTGGATCGGGGCGAATTCCTGCTTCTCAAAATGATCATTGAGCTGGGACAGGCCGGAGGAGGTCTGCGGTTTGAGAACGGGTTGAGCCCGAAGATGAATGCTCTTGTGAGCGATCACAGCGGCTGCTGGGAGGCTCTGCGGGCAGGTGCCAAGGTGGGGATGCAGGAGGCAGGTGTTGAAAACGCAGTGGCCTGCCTTATTGGTGCTAAGTTCCAAGATGGCAGTCTTACCTTGCCCCTGTGCGAGCAGCTTTCAAAAACATGCATCACACGCGCCATAGCGGAACCAGATGTTTGTTTTACGGAAACAGGGAATAGGCGGCAGATCCAACGTTTCAAAGAAAGGAACGCTGACCTGTTGGCAGCTTGGGATGCTAACCAGTTTTATTAACGGTCGGCCTGACGCAGGCATTTACTGGCGCGGCGGGCGGCTTTTGTAGACGGGAAGGTGCCAGCCAAAACCGATTGAGCCAGCGCGCAGCCCCCAGCAAACGCCAGCACAAAGAATGAGGGCAAACCCGGAGCTGAAGCCAAACGAACTGGCTGCAACGGCAACCATGGCACCGCTCATGGCGCAGGTGATGTAGAGCTCGCCCTGTTTCAACACCAATGGCACCTCGCCAACCACCACGTCACGCATCAGTCCGCCGAGGCTGCCGGTGGCCATGCCCATCAGCACCACAATGACCGCGGGTTTGCCCATCGCTAGGGCCGCCCCCGTGCCGGCAGAGACCGCGATGGCGAGGGCAAAGCTGTCGAGCCAGATCACCCAGCGCAACCGGCTTTCGACCAGATGAGCGGTGAAAAACACCACCACGGCGGCTCCGGTTGCCAGCAGGATGTGGTTGGGATCCGCAACCCAGAAAACCTGCTCACGGTTCAGCAGCAAATCCCGCACCGTGCCGCCGCCTACGGCCGTGAGGCAGGAAATGAAGGCAAAGCCAACAATATCGAGCTGGGCGCGGCTGGCGACCAGGGCGCCGGTGAGGGCAAAGACCAGAACCGAGGCATAATCAAGCAGAGTGACAAAGCTCATGACTGACGATCCTTGGGTCCCGGCTCTGGCCTCATGTCTTGGCCTTACCCTTTTTGAACGGAGCCATACCGGCGCGGGCCAGCTCATCGGCGCGCTCGTTTTCAGGATGGCCTGCATGGCCCTTGACCCATTCCCAGGTGACCTGATGGCGGCTTTGCGCGGCATCCAGCCGTTGCCAGAGTTCGACGTTTTTCACAGGCTTCTTAGCGGCGTTTTTCCAGCCGTTTTTCTTCCAGCCAAAAATCCAGCCGGTGATGCCGTTTTTCACGTAGTTGCTATCGGTCACCAGGGTGAGCGCCGAAGGCCGGTCAAGGCTTTCCAGCGCGTTGATTGCGGCCAGAAGTTCCATCCGGTTGTTGGTGGTGTTGGCCTCACCACCTTTGAGCTCTTTTTCCTTGATGACGCTATCGCCATCCTTGGCCTGCAGCAAAGCGCCCCAGCCACCGGGGCCGGGATTGCCGGAGCAGGCACCATCAGTATAGGCATAAAGATCAGCCATGACAGGCCACCGAAATCCAACGCGCCATGGTGCCGTCGAGGCCCTCGCTTTTGCCAGAGGCGCAGTCCAGCACGGTAAACCCGGCAGTGGTGAGCAGATCTTTCAATTCGTCTTCCTCGTAGTAGGTATAAAGCCGCCCAAGGGCGTCGCGGGCCTCGCCTTTACCCAGTTTGAGGGCGATGTAAAAGGCGCCACCGGGTCTCAGGCTCTGTTTGATGGCCTGCAGATGTCCGGGCAGCGCGGCGCGGGGCGCGTGCAGCAGGCTGAAATTGGCCCAGATCCCGTCATAAGTTGCGGTGCCTGAGATCTCATCAAATGTGGCCTGCCAGGCTGTGACGCCCTCCAGTGCATTTGCCAGCATGACCATCTCTGTCGAGGCATCCATGGCATCCGCTTGCAGGCCAGCGGCTGACATCACGGCGGCGGAGGTGCCCGGTCCGCAGCCCAGATCCAGTACCCGGCCCATGGTGGGGCAGGCGGCGATGAATTCCTGCAACCGGGGATCCTCAGCCAGGTAGGTCCGGTTTCTGGCCTCATAATCGGCGGCCTTGTCATCATAGATGCGGAGAGTTTCAGCGTCGCTCATCAAGGGGCCTTGGGTCAAAAGGGGCTGGGGGGAGGGCGTGTGGCTATGGGATCTAGGCGCGTTCCAGAGCCAGCCGGGCCGCCAAGGCGGCAAAGATGCCGGCAAATCCGCGGTTCAGCCACTTCAACACGGTTTCAGAGCCCAGGACAAATTGACGGGCCTGGGCGGCAAAGAAACCGTAGAGCACAAAGACAACAAAGGTCAGCGCCATGAACACCGCGCCGAGCAGGCTCATCTCCAGTGTTGCCGTGGCAGGGTCGCCGGAGAGGAAGGGCGGCAGCAGGGCGAGGAAAAACACTGATAGCTTGGGGTTGAGGATATTGATCAAGGCGCCGCGCTGGGCGATGCGCAGCGGCGACTGTCGTTTGGAATCCGCCGCGATCGCAAGCGCCCCACCGGAACGCAGCGCCTGCCAGGCGAGATACAGCAGATAGAGTACCCCGAGAATCTTGACGATCTGGAACAGCAGCGCCGAGCTGTGCAGCACTGCCGCCAGCCCCAATGTGGCGGCAGCCAGATGCGGCAGAATGCCGATGGTACAGCCCAGGGCAGCCCAAAGCGCAGACCGCGCACCCTGGCCCAGCCCAAGCGCCAGCGTATAGAGCACGCCTGTACCGGGTGCCAAAACCACTACAATCGCGGTGATGAGAAACTGCATGGAAATCACGGTCTATCCCCTTGTGATAGCTGCGCCCTGTAGGAGCTGTTGCCACAGCCTAAGAGCAAGCAAGACAGCCGTAAACAGTCAGTTTGGCCCGTTCAGCAAGATGTTAGGCAGAGGAGCTTGCAGCCGGGCTGCTGGCCTGGCGCAACACCCGAGGGACTTTGAACTCCACCCGTTCCACGGCGGTTTCGACCACCTCTACGGTGACATCATAGCGGGCGCGAAAGGCGTCGATCACCTCATTGACAAGCAATTCTGGCGCCGAGGCACCAGCGGTGATGGCAATGCTGGAGATCCCGTCCAGCGCACGCCAGTCGATATTGTCCGCCCGCTGCACTAGCTGGGCGTATTTGCACCCGGCCTTGGAGCCAACCTCGACCAGACGCCGCGAGTTTGACGAGTTGGGCGCACCAACCACCAGCATAGCGTCCGATTTGGGGGCCACTGCCTTGACCGCCTCTTGTCGGTTGGTGGTGGCGTAGCAGATGTCTTCTTTGTGGGGGCCGACGATGGCGGGGAACCGTGCCTCCAGCGCTGCAACGATGCCCTTGGTGTCATCCACCGAGAGGGTAGTCTGGGTGACATAGGCAAGGTGCTGAGGGTCGCGAACCTCGACATGGGCGACGTCATCGGGTGTTTCCACCAGAAGCACTTCGCCTTCGGGCAATTGCCCCATGGTGCCGACGGTTTCGGGATGGCCCTTGTGGCCGATCATGATCATCTGGAGCCCGGCTTCGGCGTGGCGCTGGGCCTCGATATGGACCTTGCTGACCAGTGGGCAGGTGGCATCAACATAGACCATCTGGCGCGCCTCGGCGGCAGCGGGGACTGATTTTGGCACGCCGTGGGCAGAAAAGATCACCGGCCGATCCTCGGGGCATTCGTCCAGCTCTTCGACAAAGACCGCGCCCTTGTCGCGCAGCCCGTCGACGACAAATTTGTTATGCACGATCTCGTGGCGCACATAGACCGGCGCCCCCCATTTCTCCAGCGCCAGTTCAACGATCTTGATGGCGCGGTCCACACCGGCGCAAAAGCCACGCGGCGCGGCCAGATAGAGCGTGAGGGCAGGTTTGGTCATGGGCGTCTCCTTGGAAGTAGAGGTAAGGCTTTGCTCAGCGAAGGTCCAGTCTCGGAGAGGTAAGAACTCAGTGGAATGGTTTGGCTATAGGCTGGGGCTGTTCTGGCCCAGGAGAAGTCTATGCGAAAAGGGGAATGTTAACCTGATTACGCGATGTTGAGCGGATGGGTTTTAAGGCCCGGTATTGGGCTGCCAAAAGTTTTGCTGAGACGAAGCTCTTTGGGATGCAGAAACTTATTATTTGGCGACCAAGAGGATTGGGGAGCGCGATGTCTGACCTCGCAGATGGATCAAGTGAATTCCCTTCGCCGGGCAAAAGAGATTTCCTGGCCAAGCAATACCGCGTGGCAATGGAACGGCGGTTTCACACCGTAAGTGTCACTTGCAATGCGGTTGTGGTTCTGGGGCTTGCCTGGATCTTCGTGGGTGTTGCAATTGATGCGCCGGTGGTGGTGATCAATTCCTCTGTTGCCATCCTCGGCTCTATCGCCACTCGGCTTTTGCTCAAGACTGAGTATAAGCTTCTCGCCCGGATTTTGTGGTACGCAATTGGGTTGGCCGTGGTCATGGCGGTAGTGTTCACCCTGCCGCCTTCCAGCAATGTGGAACTGTTCTTTGTGATCTTGCTGGGCGGGCCCTTTATGACCTTTTCCATTCGGCATGAAAAGCCGATGATCATTGCCTTGCTGGGTATTGTTCTGGGCAGCTGGTTGTTGTTTCGCTATCTTGGGCATGACTATTTTGGGCCACCTGTTCCCCTGGAGAACATTCCGGAGGCCTATCTGTCTGGTGGAGTTCTCGCGACCATTTTTGTGATCACCATCGCTGAGATGATGGCCTTTGGACAATTGGCTGAAAGCTACAGCGACGATT
Organism: Pseudophaeobacter sp.; assembly: GCF_039971195.1. GTDB lineage: Bacteria > Pseudomonadota > Alphaproteobacteria > Rhodobacterales > Rhodobacteraceae > Pseudophaeobacter. Next base: position 36,655 of record NZ_JBDWPJ010000109.1, on the reverse strand, counting down.
TGCTGGAGGCCCATCAGGACGAACGCAAGGCCAATCAGGCCAAAAGCGAGTTTCTGGCGGCGATGAGCCATGAAATCCGAACCCCGATGAATGGGGTTTTGGGCATGGTAGAAGTGCTGGAAAAAACCGATCTCGCGACCGAGCAGCGAAGGATCCTGCACACGATCCAGGAATCCTCCAGCGCTTTGCTCTGGATCATTGATGACATCCTGGACGTTTCTCGGATTGAGGCGGGTAAGATGGAATTGTTCCAGACCCCTGTGCGTCTGCTCCCCCTGATCGAGGGGGCGGCTGCGACAGTGCGATCGCAGGCAAGCCAATTGAGTGTCGACCTTTGTTTGTCGATCCAGGCGGAGTTGCCGGATACGTTGCAGGGAGATGCTGGGCGTTTGCGGCAGATCCTGCTCAACCTGTTGGGCAATGCCATCAAGTTTTCTGAACCCAGTGACGAAGGCGAGCCCGGAAAAGTCCGGTTCCGAGTCGAAATCACGGAGCCCGGCTGGATTAATTTTCTGGTCGAGGACAATGGCATTGGCATCGAACCAGAATTGCAGGAAACTATTTTCTCTCCCTTTGAACGTTCCGCCCTGGTGTCAAAGCGGATGATCAAAGGCAATGGGCTGGGCCTGACAATTGTTCAGCAATTGGTCACAAAGATGGGCGGCGCTGTCTCGGTCGTGAGTGCTCCGGGTGAGGGCAGCGCCTTTACCGTGCGCCTGCCGGTGGTGAACCCTTCGGGGCCGATCAGGGGGCCAAAACTGGCCGGCACCAGGGTTGTGGCGCTGGCCACGGGGCAAGAGGGTCGAGAGTGTGACTGGGCTGCCTATGTGCTGGCTGCGGATTGCGATCTGAAATGGGTGACGGATCAGGATGAGTTCCTTGCATTGGCCCGTGTTGCCGGGCGGGAGACCATTTTTGTCCTGCCGCAGGAAGACAGCGATGAGCCTCCGTCGACCTGGTTCCGGGATCGTATCCGTAATGAGCTTGGGGATTTGAACGTGCTGGAGTTCAGCCCCAATGAGGCGGCTCTGTTGGGGCGGGCACGTCCGTGCTGGGCGATGGTTCAGACTGGGCCAATCCTGCCAAGCGATTTCTGGGAAGCCCTCGAAGGACTGGCTGGCCGACGTCACCAAGAGAACCGGGGCCAAGGTCTGGGTCCAGCAGATGCCTTGAGCGGGCAGGGCAATGCAGAGAAACCTGCCTGCCGTATTCTGGTTGCCGAAGACAATGAGATCAACCGCGCGGTCCTCTCAAGCCAGTTGGCACTGCTTGGCTGCGAGGTGACCATGACGCGGGACGGGGCAGAGTGCTTGGCGGCCTGGTCCACGGGCACTTATGATGTGGTCCTGGCGGATTGTCAGATGCCAGTGATGGATGGGTTTGAACTGACCCGCGCCATCCGCAGGGCAGAGGCGGAAAAAGGTCTGCGCCATACGCCCATTGTGGCGGTAACGGCAAATGCATTGCAAAGCGAGGTCAGCAAATGCCTCTCTGCAGGAATGGATGATTTTATCTCCAAACCGGTGACGATTGCTGGGTTGGAAGCGGTGATCCGCCAGCAGCTGCCGGGGGCGGGCGTGAGCGACGAGATCCGTCGATGGGCCGCCCAAAGGGGCTGACATAGGATGAGACAAGCAGGCCGGTTGTCTTGCGGAAGAGCCCACTTGCCCTTTTGCGCCCGTCGGTCCGTTGGATCTAAGCGGAGGCCCGTCAGTGGGTGGGCCGTCAGTGGGTGGGATCCAAAACGGGCAGTGTGAGTGGGCCCGTTTTGAAAACAACATTTGGCTTGCCTTGTACGACCTGCGGCAGACGCGCCCAAAACTGGGCCCGTCTGTTTGGGCAGGCTTCACCTGGCGCTGTGATGAGATCAAAGCGCCAGAGCGTTATTCACCCGGTACTGCAGAAACGGACCGAGTGTCGACCGGATGCTCCCGAGGGGGGCGACCGATGACATCTTTCAGCTCTTCCAGCTCGATGAAATTGTCAGCCTGGCGCCGCAGCTCGTCCGAGATCATCGGAGGCTGGCTGCGAATAGTAGAGACGACAGAGACGCGTACGCCTTGACGCTGCAGGCTGGCGATCAGCGGGCGGAAATCTCCGTCGCCTGAAAACAGTACGATGTGGTCTACGCGTGGCGCCAGTTCCATGGCATCCACCGCAAGCTCGATGTCCATGTTGCCTTTGACTTTGCGACGTCCCATGCTGTCGGTGTATTCCTTGGCCGGTTTTGTCACCATGGTGAAACCATTGTAGTGCAACCAGTCCACCAGTGGTCGGATGGGGGAATACTCGTCATTCTCCAGCAGGGCCGTATAATAAAAGGCACGCAAGAGCTTTCCGCGACGCATAAATTCCTGTCGCAAAAGCTTGTAGTCGATATCAAATCCCAGCGCCTTGGCAGCGGCGTAAAGATTCGAACCGTCTATGAACAGCGCAAGCCGTTCGTCTTTGTAAAACATCCTAAAGTGTCCTTCCGGTAAATCCGTTTACGCCAAATGATCCGTGAGTGAATTTGTAGCGGCGAAACGGGTGGACATATTGTAAGTACTTTGTCACCTGCTTCAAGCCTACGGGGTTTCTTAAATGGGGTCAAAAGTGACCATTTTACGATCAAAAGCGATAATCGCGCTGGGCGGCAATCTACCGCTGGGCAAGATGTCGCCACGACAAATACTATTGGCTGCAGTGAAGCAAATTACTCTCCTTATGCAGGTAGAATGCCAAGTTTCGAGACTTTTTCAAACCCCTTGTTTTCCGGCAGGGGCTGGGCCGGACTATGTCAATGCGGTTTTGACGGTTGAAACCGCGCTGGTGCCGCAGGATTTAATGCAGCTTCTGCAAGAGGTTGAAGCCGAGTTTTCCCGCGTAAGGGAGCGGCGCTGGGGTATGCGTACTTTGGATTTGGATCTTCTGGCTATGGGGGATTATGTGCTGCCGGACCCGGCGGGATACCAACATTGGGCAGAGCTACCGCTCGAGCAGCAAATGCAACAGACACCGACCGAGTTGATTCTTCCGCACCCGCGTATTCAGGATCGGGCCTTTGTCCTGGTGCCGCTCTGCGACATTTGGCCCGACTGGCACCATCCGATTTTGGGCAAAACCGCTGCCGAACTCTGTGCAGCACTGCCAAAATCGGACCTAGAGGCGGTCCAGCCGCTGTAATACCGCAGATGTGACTCTTTCTGTGCTTGTCAACAAAAAGATTTGGGCGTAAAAGTCGCGCTTCCGGACCCACATTACTTTTGGAGAGTCGCCTATGGCCCGCGTAACGGTTGAAGACTGCGTAGACAAAGTACCCAACCGCTTTGAGCTGGTGATGTTGGCGGCCCATCGGGCACGCGAAATCGCTGCCGGCGCCGAGCTGACCGTCGAGCGTGACAACGACAAGAACCCTGTTGTGTCGCTGCGCGAGATCGCGGACGAGACCCAGCGCGCGGATGATCTGCGTGAGCGTCTGATTGAAAACAATCAGAACCAGATCGAAGTGGATGAGCCCGAAGAAGATTCGATGGCTCTGCTGATGGGGGCCGAAAACGACAAGCCTGCTGATGACGATATGTCAGAAGAAAAGCTGCTGCGCGCGCTCATGGAGGCCCAGGGGCAAGGCTGACACCAGCCAACACTCCCAAAATTGAGGCTGCGGACCGGATATGATTTCACCAGAAGACCTGATTGCTCTGGTCCGCAACTACAATCCCAAGACCAACACCGATAAGATCGCCGAGGCCTTTGCCTATGGCGAAGAGATGCATGAAGGTCAGTACCGCCACTCAGGCGAGCCTTACTTCACCCATCCCGTGGCGGTTGCTGCCCTTTTGACCGAACAGCGCCTGGACGATGCCACCATCATCACTGCGCTGCTGCATGACACCATCGAAGACACCAAGGCCTCCTACGAGGAAGTCGCCACCCGCTTTGGCGAGGAAGTGGCGGAACTGGTTGATGGTGTTACCAAACTGACCAATCTGCAGCTCTCCAGCCGCGAAACCAAACAGGCAGAGAACTTCCGCAAACTGTTTATGGCCATGTCCAAGGACCTGCGGGTGATCCTGGTCAAACTGGCCGACAGGTTGCACAATATGCGCACCATCAAGGCGATGCGCCCCGAGAAACAGGCGCAGAAAGCCCGCGAAACCATGGATATCTATGCGCCGCTCGCCGGTCGCATGGGGATGCAGTGGATGCGCGAAGAGCTGGAAGATCTGGCCTTCAAGGTGCTCAACGCAGAGGGCCGCCAATCGATCATTCGCCGCTTTGTCACCCTGCAGCGCGAAACCGGTGATGTGATCCACCGGATCACCGGCGATATGCGCCATGAGCTGGAAAAGGCCGGGATCGAAGCCGAGGTCTTTGGCCGCGCCAAGAAACCCTATTCGATCTGGCGCAAAATGCAGGCCAAGGATCAGGGCTTCTCACGGCTGTCCGATATCTACGGTTTTCGGGTCATCACCCAGTGCGAAGAAGACAGCTACCGGGCGCTTGGGGCGATTCACCAGCGCTGGCGCGCGGTGCCGGGGCGGTTCAAGGATTACATCAGTCAACCCAAGTCCAATGGCTACCGCTCGATCCATACCACCGTATCGGGGCGCGATGGCAAGCGGGTCGAAGTGCAGATCCGCACCCGACAGATGCATGATGTGGCGGAAACTGGCGTAGCGGCGCATTGGTCCTACCGGGACGGCGTGCGCTCGCAGAATCCCTTTGCGGTTGATCCCGCAAAATGGATCGCCTCGCTGACGGAACAGTTTGACGCCGAGGAGGATCACGACGAATTCCTCGAAGCGGTGAAGCTGGAGATGTATTCCGATCAGGTGTTCTGCTTCACCCCCAAGGGCGATGTGACCAAGCTGCCCAAGGGCGCCACTCCGATCGATTTTGCCTATGCCATCCACACCCGCATCGGTCATGCCTGTGTCGGGGCTAAGATTGACGGCATTCGGGTGCCATTGTGGACACGGATCCGCAACGGTCAATCGGTTGAGGTGATCACCGCCGAGGGCCAGAGCCCGCAGGTGAGCTGGCTGGAGATTGCCACCACTGGCAAGGCGCGCACCGCCATCCGTCGCGCCCTGCGCGAGGCGGACCGGGCGCGTTTTGTTAAACTGGGTCGGGAACTTGCGCGTTCTGCCTTTGAACATGTCGATCGTAAATCTACCGATAAAACGCTGGAAACAGCGGCGCGAGCGCTGCGGATTAACTCGGTGAACGAGCTTTTGGCGCGGCTTGGTGCCGCCGAGATCACCGCCCATGACGTGGTGCAGGCGGTCTATCCGGAACTCACCTCGCAAGAGGGCGATGTGATCTCGCCGCGCCGGGCGGTGATTGGTCTGGAAACCGGCCAGAGTTTTGAGCGCGCTCCCTGTTGCCAGCCGCTGCCGGGAGAGCGGATCATCGGCATTACCTATCGCGGGCGCGGGGTTGTGGTGCATGCGGCAGATTGTGATCGTCTGGGCGAATTTGAGAGCCAGCCGGAGCGCTGGGTTGATGTGCATTGGCACAGCGGTACCCATCCGGCGGCCTATGGGGTCACCCTGGGGTTGACCATTGGCAATGATGCCGGCGTGCTGGGACGAATTTGCACATTGATTGGTGAGAAGAAGGCCAATATCTCCGACCTAGAATTTGCGGATCGGAAACCAGACTTTTACCGGCTGATGATAAATGTCGAACTGCGGGATGTGGAACAGCTGCATTCCCTGATGCTGACATTGGAAGCCGAGAGCGATGTCGCAGAAGTGGCGCGTTTCCGGGAAAAACCGGAGGCACGGCCGATAGCGCAGTAACGCTCGGTTGGAACTAGGAAGGACGCAGGGCTTTGGTATTCAGGCGCCGTGATAGACGCCCGCTTTTACGAGCGGTTGCGGATTTCATCTGGCCCCGCGGGGGCTGGAGACGGGCGTTTCTATACGTAAAGCACCGGGTCCGCCGCCTGCCTGATTCGCCGGAACGCATCGCGCGCGGTGTCTGGGCCGGGGTCTTCACCACCTTCACACCGTTTTATGCCATGCATTTTGTTGTCGCGGCGCTGATCGCGCGGCTGATGAACGGCAATATTCTGGCTGCCCTCAGCGGCACCTTCTTTGGCAACCCACTGACCTATGTACCCATCGGGGTTGCCGCCCTGCAGACCGGACACTGGATGCTGGGCACCGAATACGAAGAGGTCGACCAATCCCTGGTGGGCAAGTTCCTCGATGCGGGCAAGGATCTCAAAAACAACCTCTTTGCCCTGTTCCATGACCGTCCGGCGGATTGGGACGGGTTGCATGTATTTTACGACGAGGTGTTCTTTCCCTATCTGGTGGGCGGGGTTCTGCCCGGTGTCATCACCGCCACCATTTGCTACATGGTCAGCCTGCCGGTGATCCGCGCCTATCAGCAGCACCGGCGCTCGCGCATCAAAGCCAAATTTGAAGCGATCAAGAAACGCGCCGAGATGGAAACCGCTGGTGTCACTGAGGTTGTTGAACCCAAAAAGCAAAAGCCAAAACTGGCCCTGCCGCGGGTGCGCAAGGCGAAATAGGCGCTAGCTCTTCGTCTTGGGGGTTGCCCTTGGCCGCTTGCCGTCTAATCTCGGGCCAACAGAGACTGATTTCAGGACAAATGACATGGCTCAGAATGTGTTGCGCTTGGGTGTGAACATCGACCACGTGGCGACGGTGCGCAATGCCCGTGGCGGCGACAATCCCGATCCGGTGCGCGCTGCCGTGCTGGCGCAGAACGCCGGTGCCGATGGCATCACCGCCCATCTGCGTGAAGACCGCCGTCATATTATCGACAGCGATATTGATGGTTTGATGGCGGCGCTGAAAATTCCGCTGAATTTTGAGATGGCCGCGACCGAGGAAATGCAGGCGATTGCCCTGCGCCACAAACCCCATGCGGTCTGCCTGGTGCCGGAAAAACGCGAGGAGCGCACCACCGAGGGCGGGCTGGATGTGGCAGGCAATGACAATGCGCTTGCCGAATACATCGCCCCCCTGCGCGCCGCCGGTAGCCGGGTGTCGATGTTCATCGGTGCCGAGAAATCCCAGGTTGAGGCCAGCCACCGGATTGGCGCCCCGGTCATTGAACTGCATGCCGGCGCCTATGCCGATGCCTGGGCCGAAGGCCGCTGGGAGGAGCGCGACGCCGAACTGGCGAAGATCACCGAAATGGCCACCTTTGCCCATGGGCTGGGGCTGGAGGTTCATGTCGGCCATGGGCTCACCTATGAAAGTGTTGGTCCAATTGCCGCCCTGCCTGAGGTTAAGGAGCTGAACATTGGCCATTTTCTGATGGGCGAAGCCATGTTTGTCGGCCTGCCTGCGGCGCTGGCTGAGATGCGTCGCCAGATGGATCTGGCGCGGAAAGGATAACGATGAAACCTTCTCTCTCTACAGCTGCGAGCAGTGCGGCGATTCTTCTGGCCGGGCTGTCGCCAGCCTTTGCACAGAGCTTGGAAAGCTGTGATTGGGTCGCCTCTGCGGCCAATCTGGTTGAGCCCTGGGCAGAGACCACACAGACCCTTGGCGAGGGGGTGGTCCGCATTGCCTTGCTGGATACCGGTGGCGAACCCATCTGTTGTTCCCGGCATCTGCTGCTTTTGTATCCGGGAGAATACGGCCAGGGCTGTCAGGTCCTGTCGGCAGAGGCGGGTACTGGATTCCGGGAGGTCTATATCGACGAGGTCGAGAGCAGCTACCGTATGGGAGAGGAGCTTTTGCTCTCTATCCCTGTTGGGGACTATGACCCGGATACCGGAGATGTGCTTGCCTCCAGCATTCGGCCGGTACAGATGCGGTTTGATCTCTCGATGGGTGAAGTGATGTTGCAGTCCACAACCCCGGCTGTGGTCTCTACTGCGGGACCCAAAAAATAGGAGCGCTGGGGCGTCGGGGCTGATCTGGCCTGGGTGCTGATCCAGCGATGAGGGAAGACAATGATCCTCGGCATCGGAAGTGATCTGGCAAATATCGAGCGGATCCAAGGCACTCTGGACCGCTTTGGCGATCGCTTTCGCAACCGGGTCTTTACCGATGTCGAACAGGCCAAGGCCGAGCGTCGCCGGGATGTGGCAGGCACCTATGCCAAACGCTGGGCCGCCAAAGAGGCCTGTTCCAAGGCGCTGGGCACCGGGCTGCGCATGGGGATCGCCTGGAAAGACATGGCCGTGAGCAATCTGCGCACTGGTCAGCCAGTGATGCATGTTACCGGCTGGGCCGCTGACCGTCTGGCCAAGATGACGCCGCCGGGCCATCAGGCGATTATTCATGTGACCCTGACCGATGATCACCCCTGGGCGCAGGCTTTTGTGGTCATCGAGGCGCAACCAATCGTCAGTCTACCCGGTGAAACGGGTGGTGAAGCTTGACTCGCGCCCCTCACACCCTCATGTAGCGCCGGACCCTTTTATTTATAACCCGGAGAGCCTGATGACGGCAAAACCCACGGCCGGCCAATCGATCCTCGAAACGGTAAAGACCATTGTTTATGCCCTGTTGATCGCAGGGGTCTTTCGGACCCTGTTTTTCCAACCCTTCTGGATCCCCTCGGGGTCGATGAAGGAGACTCTGCTCATTGGTGATTTCCTCTTCGTGAACAAGATGGCCTATGGATATTCCTATGCCTCCTGTCCCAGTGTGCGCATCGGCGCCATCGGGCTGGATATTGATGCCAAAGATATCTGCGGCTTTCTCGACAGTGAAAACACCCGTTTCCTGGGTTCTGATCCCGAACGCGGCGATGTTGTGGTCTTCCGTCATCCGGTGACGGGAACCGATTTCATCAAGCGCCTGATCGGCCTGCCCGGTGACAAAATCCAGATGAAGCAGGGTGTGTTGCACATCAACGGGACCGCCGTGGCCCTGGAAGATGCGGGCAACTTCGAGGAAGAGATGGCAGCCCAGGGGCCGCAGGGCTCCTACCCGCGTTGTGAAAACGCCCCCGTTGGCAAGGGGGCAACCTGTCTGAAGTCGCGCCAGATTGAGACCCTGCCAGGGGGCAACTCTCATGTGATCCTCAATATTGCGGATCAGTCGGCGGATCATACCGGCGTCTATCAGGTGCCAGAGGGGCATTTCTTCTTCATGGGGGACAACCGCGATAACTCCAGCGACAGCCGTCTTCCACAGACCGCTGGTGGTGTTGGCTTTGTGCCGCTTGAAAACCTGATCGGACGGGCGGATCGCATTATGTTCTCCTCCTCTGGGCGTTCGATGTTGTTTTTCTGGACCTGGCGCAGTGATCGTTACTTCAAGGGGATCGAGTGAAACTCTCCAAGGAAATGCGCGCCTTTCAGGACCGGATCGGGCATCAGTTTGCCCGGCCCGATCTTTTGGTGCGGGCGCTGACCCATCCGTCGGTCTCCTCGCCCAATCGCAAGGACAACCAGCGTTTGGAGTTTCTGGGCGATCGTGTGCTAGGCTTGGTGATGGCAACAGCGCTGCTGGAACATGACAAACAGGCCAGCGAAGGCCAGTTGGCGCCGCGTTTCAACGCGCTGGTGCGCAAAGAGGCCTGCGCCGATGTCGCCCGCGAGATCGAACTCGGCGAGGTGCTGAAACTGGGCCGTTCGGAAATGATGTCGGGCGGGCGGCGCAAGCTGGCTCTGCTTGGCGACGGCATGGAGGCGGTGATTGCCGCCGTCTACAAGGACGCCGGTTTTGAGGTGGCCCAGGCGATGATCCTGCGGCTCTGGGGCGATAGGGTGCATCAGGTCGAAGAAGACGCCCGCGATGCCAAAACCGCGCTGCAGGAATATGTGCAGGCCCGGCGCCAAACCCCGCCGGACTATGTGCAGGTGGCCCGCGAAGGCCCGGATCACCAACCCATCTTTACCATTGCCGTTCGGCTGGAAGACGGCACCGAAGAGCGCGCAGTTGCGGGTTCAAAACGTCTCGCAGAACAGGCCGCAGCCAAGGCGCTCTTGGCACGTTTGGAGCAGAAAACATGACAAAACGCGCCGGATTCGTCGCCCTGATCGGAGAGCCCAATGCGGGCAAATCCACCCTGCTGAACCGCATGGTCGGGGCCAAGGTTTCAATCGTCACCCATAAGGTGCAAACCACCCGTGCTCGGGTGCGCGGCGTGGCGATGGAGGGCGAGAGCCAGATCGTTTTTGTCGACACCCCGGGCCTGTTTCAGCCGCGCCGCCGTCTGGACCGTGCCATGGTGGCAGCTGCCTGGGGTGGCGCAGCTGACGCCGAAATTGTCCTGCTGCTGGTCGAGGCCCATCGCGGCATCACCGAAGGTGTCGAACGCATCCTCGAAGGTCTGGCTGATGTGGCTCAGGGCCGCACCGTGGCTCTGGTGATCAACAAGATCGACCGGGTGCAATCCGAAGTGCTGTTGGGGCTCACCAAGGACCTGAACGAACGCTTTGATTTTGCCGAGACCTTCCTGATCTCTGCCGAGCGCGGCCATGGTGTCGAGGATCTGCGCTCCTGGCTGGCCAAGAAATTGCCGGAAGGCCCCTGGCTCTACCCGGAAGACCAGATCGCCGATCTGCCGATGCGGATGATCGCCGCCGAAATCACCCGCGAAAAATTGACCCTGCGGCTGCACCAAGAACTGCCCTATCAGATGACGGTCGAGACCGAGAGCTGGGAAGAACGCAAAGACGGCTCCGCCAAGATCGACCAGGTGATCTACGTAGTGCGCGATGGCCATAAGGGCATCGTTTTGGGCAAACGCGGTGAAACCATCAAGGCGGTCTCTCAGTCTTCGCGCGAAGAGCTCACAGAATTCCTGGGCCGCAAGGTGCATCTGTTCCTGCAGGTCAAGGTGCGCCCCAATTGGCTGGAAGAGGCCGAGCGTTACTCCGAAATGGGCCTCGATTTCAAAGACGGAAACTAGTGGCGCCTCCCCTTGCCCCGGGGAGTCCTTTCATATCATCTTTCTATAAATATTCCCGCCGGAGGCTACACAGGCCCTGCCAAGCCCCCAACCCCCGGCGGCTTCCCTGTAGATCAGAGGCCTCATGACCCGTTTGACCGCCCGTTTCTGGGTTGATGCCTATCTTGCCCGCCTGCGCTTTCAGGAGGTCCCTGCCTTTGTCACCGCCCATGGCGATGACACCGCCGGGGCGGTGCTGGTCAAGCTGAACACTCTGGATGGTCAGGCGCAAAGCTTTCATCGCTCTTATGATCTGATGAGCGGTGATCGCAAATGGATCGAACATGCCAGCGGCGCGGAGGCAGATGTCGATGCTGCCATCCGCCGCCAGCAGGAGTTTGACCCGGATCTCTGGGTCATCGAGGTCGAAGATCGCCAGGGGCGGCATCTGCTGGAAGAACCGGGGCTGGAGTGAAGCTCTGACGGGCTACAATGGCTTGCCGTTGCTTCTCTCTTCGGCTCTGATGGGCGGCAAGGCGGGATGCACCTGCAGCGCAGAACCGGGAGCAACAAACAGTGGAATGGCGAGATCATGGCATCCTGCTGACCCGGCGGCGGCACGGCGAAAGTGCTGCGATCATTGATGTCTTCACCGAAGGTCACGGGCGTCATGCCGGCATCGTCCATGGCGGTGCCAGCCGCAAAAAGGCGCCTGTGCTGCAACCCGGTGCCCAGCTTGATCTGCTCTGGCGGGCCAGATTGGAAGACCACCTTGGCAGCTATCAGGCCGAGCCCCTGCGCAGCCGGGCGGCGGCGGCCCTATCGGGACGTCTGGCGCTGGCGGGGCTCAATGCGGTCACAGGTCTTTTGGGGTTTTGCCTCGCGGAACGCGCGCCCTATCCGGCGCTCTACAAAAAAACCGAACGCCTGCTTGATCTCTTGGACGAGGAAGAGCTCTGGCCGCTGGCCTATCTGCGCTGGGAGATGGCCCTGCTGGAGGAAATGGGCTTTGGCCTGGATCTGAGCGCCTGCGCGGTCTCTGGCCGCAACGAAGATCTGGCCTATATCTCCCCCAAATCTGGCCGGGCCGTGTCCAGACAGGATGCAGGGCAATGGGTCAGCCGATTGCTGCCTCTGCCCCCGGTGATGCGGGGAGAAGGGCAGGCGCCGGATCACGAGGTGGCGGAGGGGCTGCACACCACCGGGTTTTTCCTGGAAAGCCGTCTGGCCCCCAGTCTCGGCAATCGCCCCCTGCCAGAGGCGCGGGCGCGGTTCATCGAGGCTTTTGCACGCCGTCTCTAGGCTCTGTCCCTGCCAAGGGATGCTGCCTCAGGGGCGAGCTTCAAACACCATTTCCCGGCCTGCCTCATTGCGCAGAATCAGCACATTGCCAGCCACCTCTGCCTCGCTCATCTGCTGCAGGGCTTGCAAATAGGCAGTCTCAGAAGCTTGTTCCGGGCAGGTGGTGCGGGTGGCGATCAGCGCTGCGACCTCGAACCAGGGATAGGGTGCCGTCTGGTTGCCATGATAGCGATTGCAGGGCGCCTCTCCGGCCAGTTTTCCGGTTTCCGGGAAGGTCAGCGTAGCCTTGGCCTCAAAGGCCTGATCATCCAGCAGGGTCAGATGCCAGACCTTTCCCGCCGCGCCGTATCCGGCCAGGGTTTCGTCGGTGCAGCCGATCAAAAGGGCGGCGGCCGTCACCAGGGCGGGAATGGCAGGGACCCGCAACGCAAGACTGGATTGGGAGAGTTTTGGAAAGCGGCGCATCGGGTCGGTCCTTTCTTGGTGAGAGCCAGACAGGCTAGTTCTGCGGCCTGTTGCTCTCGATAAGATCTGCAATACGGGTGCCGATGGCATCACTGCCCTTGATAGAGGGATGGATCATATCCAGCGCGTGATAGCTGCGGTCCCCGTAGGGGACGATATCGGCCAGGGAGACAAAATACACCCCCTCATCCCGTGCAGCCATCTGGGTGGCGCGCCGGTCCAGCTCTTCGCCTTCGTCCTTGCAGTATTCAATTGGAGAGCCTCGACCCGGGCTGCGTAGATAGCCTGTGTAGATCACTCGGGAGCCTTTGGCGCGCAACTGCGCCACCAGGTCCGGGATGGCACCCTCTGTGCCATCCTCGGAGGCCAGCCGGTCCAATTTGCGCTTACAGCCCGCGCAGCCACAGCCTAGCCATAGATCGTTGCCGCCGCCATTGAGCACTACCCAATCCCAGTCGCCCTTGACCAGCTGTTTGGGAATGCTGAGCCCCGCTGCGCCACTCACGGGTAGATTGTAGATCATCCGCGCCGCCGAGACGGAGCGGTCGGTCACCTCGACCTGCAGCCGATGTTCCATCACGTCCGACACCGCCCGCCCCGAGGTGCCGTTCCAGGCCATCAGGGAATCACCCATGACCAGAATGCCGCCCTGTTTATCTTTGGGCGCCCGCTCCCCGCAGGTGGCGAGGGCAAGCAGGGTGATACAGGCGACAAGAAAGCGGGGCAGGGAGAATCGGGGCTGGGAAAATCGAGACAGGAAATGGGGCATGGCGCTGGTCTAACTGGGCTAGGGAGATTGAAACATCATACACTCGAACCGGGTATCGTTAAACTTTTAGAAAGCCTGGGCGGGCGTCATGTGGCAAAGCCGGGGCATTTTCAGGGCAGCCGACCGGTTAGAGATAGCCAGGCCGGACTCTGCCTCCGCACAGCAAAATGCCCGACCATTGGCCGGGCATCTAATCGCATTCTGTGAGGAGAAAGAGAGGGGCGGTTAGGCCAGCAGGCGGCGGGCAATCACCTGCGCTTGAATTTCTGCCGCGCCCTCAAAGATATTAAGAATCCGCGCGTCGCAAAGCACGCGGGAGATCTTGTATTCCAGCGCAAAACCGTTGCCGCCGTGGATCTGCAAGCCATTGTCGGCTGCGGCCCAGGCCACCCGCGCGCCCAGCAGTTTGGCCATGCCAGCCTCCAGGTCGCAGCGATGCCCATTGTCCTTTTCCCAGGCCGAGAAATAGGTGAGCTGGCGCGCAACCATGATCTCGACCGCCATCATCGCCAGCTTGCCAGAGACACGGGGGAAGTTGATCAGGCTTTTGCCAAATTGCTTGCGGTCCTGGGCATATTGCATGCCGATATCCAGCGCCGATTGCGCCACGCCGATGGCGCGGGCCGCGGTCTGGATACGGGCGCTTTCAAAGGTTTCCATCAGCTGTTTGAAACCCTTGCCCTCGGCACCGCCCAGCAGGTTCTCCTGCTTGACTTTGAAGCCGTCAAAGCCGAGCTCGTATTCCTTCATGCCGCGATAGCCCAGCACTTCGATCTCGCCGCCGGTCATGCCCTCAGTGGGGAAGGGGTTTTCATCCGTGCCGGGGGTTTTTTCGGCCAGGAACATCGACAGGCCCCGGTGGTCACTGGTTTCGGGGTCGGTGCGCGCCAGCAGGGTCATCACATGGGTGCGAGCGGCATGGGTGATCCAGGTCTTGTTGCCGGTGACCTCATAGTCGCCACCTTCGGTTTTCACCGCGCGGGTGCGCAAAGAGCCGAGGTCAGAGCCGGTGTTTGGCTCGGTGAAAACAGCCGTGGGCAGGATTTCGGCGCTGGAGATCTTGGGCAGCCACTGGGCCTTTTGCTCGTCTGTACCACCGCAGAGGATCAGCTCTGCAGCGATTTCCGAGCGGGTGGCCAGCGAGCCGACACCGATATATCCGCGCGACAGCTCTTCGGAGACCACAACCATCGAGGCCTTGGAGAGGCCAAAGCCGCCAAACTCTTCGGGGATGGTGAGGCCAAAAACGCCCATCTCGGCCAGCTCTTCGATGACCTCCATCGGGATCAGCTCATCCTTCAGGTGCCAGTCATGGGCATGGGGTTCAACTTTTTCCGAAGCATAGCGGCGGAACTGGTCGCGGATCATTTCCAGCTCTTCTTCCAGACCAGAGGCGCCAAACATGGTGGCACCGGCCTGTTCCTGCATCAGCTCGGCCAGGCGGCTGCGGGCGGCTTGGGTATTGCCGCCTTCGCTGAGGGTCACCACGGCGTCGCTGCGCAGGGTGGCAAGCGCGTCCTGACCAAGACCAAGATCCTGCAGACGCAGAACCTCACCCTGGTTCATCTGGATGCCGCCCTGCACCTGGGCCAGGTATTCGCCAAAGGCGATCTGGTGGATCAGCTGCTCCATCTCGTTGAAGGCGCCATCGCTGTCCAGCTTGGCAGCCCATTGCTGCATCTGGCGCAGCGAGTAGACATAGGTGGCCAGCCAGGACAGCCCATGGGCGGCGGTCTGGTTTGCTTCGATCAACTGGCCCGAGACGCGATCGTCCTGGCTCACCAGTGCGCGCACCGTGGCACGGGCGGCCTCCAGCGTTGCCTCCAACGGGGCAATCGCGGCCGCGGTGAGCGTCAGCAGGTTGGGGAGCACAATCGGTTTCATTTGCAGGTCCTGTCCGTCATGAGCCATTGAATCACGTCCTTCTGTGGTGGCTTGGTGGTAAATCACTTTGCAGGTGCAGCGCAACAAAAATACGCCGCGCTGCGGCAATTCGATAAAAAGTTGCGTGACGGAATTTCGCGACGGGGAGTGGTTCTCCTAGGGAAGAGAGGATGATAGGGCAGGGAGATGGACCAATTTTTTTCCCTTACTTCGCCGATGGAATTGACCATCGCCTTTGGGATCGCGCTGCTTGCCGGCACGGTCAAAGGCATGGTTGGCTTTGCCCTGCCGATGATTCTGGTCTCGGGGCTAAGCCTGATTATCGCGCCAGAACTTGCTCTCGCCGGGCTGATCCTGCCCACGCTGGTGACCAATTGGATGCAGGCGTTGCGGCAGGGGGCGGGGGCGGCCTTTGCCTCGCTGAAGCGGTTTCGGATCTTCCTGCTGGCCGGGCTGGTGTTCCTGCTGCTCAGCGCCCAGATGGTGCGTATCCTGCCGCAACAGGTAATGTTTCTGGCTATTGGCGGGCCAGTGACCCTGTTTGTGCTGCTGCAGCTTTTGGGCGTGCCGCTGACCCTGGCCAAGCCGACCCCGCGGGTTGAGGTCATGGTGGGCGCCTTTGCCGGGTTGATCGGCGGTGTCTCTGGTGTCTGGGGGCCGCCAACGGTGGCCTATCTGACGGCGCTTGGTACTGAGAAGAGCGAACAGATACGGGTGCAGGGCGTGATCTATGGCATGGGGGCGGTGGCGCTGCTCTTTGCCCATGTCGGATCGGGCGTGATGCGCAGCGAGACCCTGCCGCTTTCTGTTCTGCTGGTCCTGCCTGCGGTGGCGGGCATGTGGATCGGCGGCAAGCTGCATGATCGCATCGATCAAAGACTTTTTAAGCAAGCCACGCTAATTGTTCTGCTGCTGGCGGGGCTCAATCTGTTGCGACGCGGGCTGATGCTGTAAAATCCCCCTGTAACGGGGGCTGTAACCAAAGGGTGCTGCGAGTAGGATGCAGGGGATGAACGCAGAACGGCTTGCCCTTGGTACAATCCTTGTGGCGCTCTTGGTGCTGGCCCTGAAGCTGCTGGCCTGGAAGCTGACGGGTTCCGTGGCGCTGCTCTCGGATGCGCTGGAATCCCTGGTTAATGTTGGCGGTGCGGTCATGGCCTGGATGGCGGTGCACTACGCCAAAAAGCCCGCTGATGCCGATCATCCCTTTGGACATCACAAGGCAGAGTATTTCTCGGCTGTGCTCGAAGGCATCATGATCATCATTGCGGCGCTGCTCATCGTCCAGCAATCCCTGCAGGCGCTTAGCAATCTGAGCGGGACCGCTGACTGGGGCCGGGCCGGGCTTTTGGTCAATGGGGCGGCGCTGGTTTTGAACCTGATCTGGGCAAGGCTGCTGATCACCCGCGGCAGCGCGCTGAGCTCTCCGGCGCTGATTGCCGGTGGGCGGCATTTGATGAGCGATGTCTGGACCTCGGTCGGGGTTCTGCTGGGGCTGGTGCTGGCGCTGGCAACCGGATGGGCCATTTTAGACCCGCTTTTGGCGTTGTTTGTTGCGGTGAACATCCTGCGCGAAGGCTACTGCGTGGTGGTCTCGTCAGTAAATGGGCTGATGGATTCCGCCGCCCCCGAAGAAGAGCGTGCCCAGATCGAAGAGTTGCTGCATCATGCGGCGGTTGGCGCCTTGCAGGTGCATGGGCTGAAAACCCGCCGCGCCGGGGTGGCCCTGTTTGTGGAGTTTCACATGGTGGTGGAAGGCACAATGACGGTGCGGGCCTCGCATGACATCTGTGATTGCATCGAAGAGGCCATTCAGGCGGCCTTCCCTGAGGCACAGGTCACTATTCATGTTGAGCCCGAACACAAACTGGAACCCTCCGGAATTGCGCCGGGCTAAATGACGGTCCGATGGATGAGCCAGCACCGGTTCTGCAATTGCATTCTGAGGCGTGCTCCCGTTTAACCGCCTCATGATTTGGACAGTCACGGGAGCGGGCGCGATGGCGATGGAATGGAACAGGTTGTTGAATGCGGGACGGCTGTGTCGCCCGGACTTTCCTGAAGAACCCGGTCGCCCTGCCTACCTGCAGGACTATGACCGGATCCTGTTCTCGGAACCTTTTCGCCGTCTGGCGCAAAAGACTCAGGTGCACCCGCTTTATGAACATGACCATGTGCATCACCGGATGATCCACTCATTGGAGACCGCCAGCGCAGGTCGCTCGCTTGGGGTGATGGCGGGTCAGGCAATGCTAAACCAGGGCTATATCACCGAAGCACAGCGCGAGGTGATTGCCGGAACGGTTCAGGCGGCCTGCTTGGTGCATGACATTGGCAATCCGCCCTTTGGCCATTCCGGCGAGGACAGCATTGGCCAGTGGTTTGCACAGCAGTTCCAAACCGGCTCTGGCGTTGCGGGATCAATCCCAAAGGCGCAGCAGGCGGAGTTTGAGGCCTTTGAAGGCAATGCTCAGGGGTTTCGCATCGCTGCAACCCTGGAAATGGCCCGGCGTGAGGGCGGCATGCGGCTGTCTTACGCTACCCTTGCTGCCTTTATGAAATATCCCTGCACTGCGCAGGCGCGGCAACTGGCTGCGGATGGCCCTGCTGGGGATGGTTATGTCGGGTTGAAGAAATTTGGCGTCTTTCAATCAGAGGTCGCGCTTTTTGCCGAGGTGGCTGAGGCGACGGGCCTGCGCGGAGATGGCACGGGGGCCGGTAGATACTGGCGCCGCCACCCGCTGGCCTTTCTGGTCGAGGCGGCGGATGACATCTGCTACCGGATCCTCGACCTCGAAGATGCCGCCACGGTGGGGGATCTGGGCACCGATCAGGTCATTGCCTGTCTCGAAGAGGTGGCGGGCAAGCCCAACCGCGAAGATGACGCCGCAATGAGCCTGCGCGAAGTGGTGGCGATGCGTCGCGCCAGCGCCATCCATCAGGCGATCAAATCAGCCGTCGAGGCCTTTATGGAACACTACGATGCCATAATGGCCGGGGAGTTCAGCGATGGGCTGATGGAGGTCTCCTCAAAGGCAAAGGCCTTTGCCCAGATGAAAGAGATTTCAAACGCGCGGATTTTCACAGCGCGGCGTAAGACCGAGCTGGAGATCGCCGGGCGACAAGTGATTTTTGCAGTGCTGGATCATTTTCATGCGCTCTACGGGGATCTGCGGGCCTGCGGCTGGGATGTTGATACCTTGCTGGAGCGCCATGGCTATTGGGCCAAAATGGTGCGCGCGGTGGACCTGGACCTGCGGGGAATCTCGGATGAATACAGTGCTATGCACAGCCTTGGGGATTTTGTCTCGGGCATGACGGATCGCTATGCCGTCAAGGTCCGGGACATGGTTGCCGGGCGGATCTAAGGAAGGCCTGAACTCCACATTCTTACCAGACCATGTTGAAACGAAAAAAACCGGCCATTGGCCGGGTTTTCTATTTGTGCGATGTCGCAGGCCTTAGCTGATTGCGGCGGCTTTTACGTCTTCGTCGATATAGGGCAGATACTGTTGGAAGTTGTTGGAGAACATCTCCACCAGTTTAGCGGCCTGTTTGTCATAGGCGGCCTGATCGTCCCAGGTGCGGCGCGGGTCCAGAAGCACTTCGGCAACGCCGGGCACGGAAACCGGCACGTCAAAGCCGAAGTTGCTGTCCTTGCGGAACTCGGCATCGGCGAGCGAGCCTTCGAGCGCCGCGGTCAGCAGGGCGCGAGTGGCGCGGATTGGCATCCGCGAGCCAACGCCATAAGCGCCACCGGTCCAGCCGGTGTTGACCAGCCAGCAGGTTGCCCCGTGCTGAGCGATCTTTTCACGCAACAGGTTGCCGTATACCTCGGGGCGGCGCGGCATGAAGGGCGCACCAAAACAGGTGGAGAATGTCGGCTCGGGCTCGGTCACGCCGCGCTCGGTGCCGGCCACCTTGGAGGTGAAGCCCGAAAGGAAGTGATACATCGCCTGCGCCGGGGTCAGACGGGCAATGGGAGGCAGCACGCCAAAGGCATCACATGTCAGCATGATGATGTTCTTGGGGTGGCCGCCGGTTGCAGACTCGGAGGCATTGGAGATGTAGTGCAGCGGATAGGCACAGCGCATGTTTGCGGTGAGGCTATCGTCTTCGAAATCCAGCTCTTTGGTCTCTTCGTCAAAGACCATGTTTTCGATCACGGTGCCGAATTTCGAGGTGGTTGCGTAAATCTCGGGCTCAGCCTCGGGGTTGAGGCTGATGGTCTTGGCGTAGCAGCCACCTTCAAAGTTGAAGGTTCCATTGTCAGCCCAGCCGTGCTCATCATCGCCGATCAGCACGCGGTCAGGGTCGGCAGAGAGTGTGGTCTTGCCGGTGCCGGAGAGGCCAAAGAACACAGCCGTGTCGACCGGGTTGCCCTTGGCATGGTTGGCCGAGCAATGCATCGGCATGATGCCTTTTTCGGGCAGCAGGTAGTTCAGCAGAGTAAAGACTGACTTTTTGTTTTCACCAGCGTATTCGGTGCCGCCGATCAGGATCATCTTGCGATCAAAGTTCATCGCAATGACGGTTTCAGAGCGGCAGTTGTGTCGCTTGGGGTCGGCCTGGAAGCTGGGACAGTTGATGACGGTGAAGTCAGCAATAAAATCATCCAGGTCCTCGCGCTCGGGGCGACGCAGCATGGTGCGGATGAACAGGCCGTGCCAGGCCAGTTCAGTTACCATGCGGACATTGATCGAATGCTTGGGGTCTGCACCGCCAACCAGATCCTGTACGTGGTATTCGCCACCCTTCATGTGCTCCAGCATGTCGACATAAAGGTTGTCGAAACCTTCGGGCGACATCTCGGCGTTGTTTTCCCACCAGATAGTGTCTTTGACGCTGTCGGATTTGACGACGTGTTTATCCTTGGGGGAGCGACCGGTGAACTTGCCGGTAGTGACGAGGAAAGCGCCGCCATTGCCAAGAGTACCTTCGTCGCGCTTCAGAGCAGCCTCAACAAGCGCAGGCTCCATGAGGTTGTAATGGACATTGCCCAGACCCTCGATACCTTGATCCTCGAGGCGGAAATTCGGGTTAACCCGTCCAGATGCCATGTGTTCTCTCTCCTGTGCCGGCCTTGCGTGGCCGCATAGATTAAAAGCTGCGCCCCAAGGCAAATCGGGGCAGAAGTGCCGGTAGCGACACCGGTTAGGCTGCTCATAACATGACGTTTCCATGACTGAACAGGACGGTTTGGCGCAGTTAGCGCCATCAAGGCGGAGTTTAGCGCAACCATTGTCCGGGATGCCGGATCACTGTTCACTGTTCAGCGGATGATAAGACATTTTTGCCCTAATTATGCCCAATCCGAGCCGTGATTCGCCAATGGGGATTGATTCGCCGGGCAAGACGAGCGATTAAGGTTAAAAAATACAGGCAAAAATAAAGAGCAGGTTTAGGGGCAAATCCAATGTCGAAGATTGCTTTGGTGGATGATGACCGCAACATTTTGACTTCTGTAGCGATGACGCTCGAAGCCGAAGGGTTTGAGGTGGAAACCTATAATGATGGGCAGGCCGCACTGGATGCCTTTAACAAGAAACTGCCGGACATGGCCGTGCTGGACATCAAGATGCCCCGCATGGATGGGATGGATCTTCTGCAGCGTCTGCGCCAGAAAACCCAGATGCCGGTGATCTTTCTCACTTCTAAGGATGATGAGATCGACGAGGTTCTCGGGCTTCGTATGGGCGCTGATGACTACGTCAAAAAGCCTTTCTCGCAGCGCCTGCTGGTCGAACGGATCCGTGCGCTGCTGCGTCGCCAGGAAGCGCTGAACAGCGATGAAGTTGGTGCGGAGACACCGGAAACCAAGGTGATGGACCGCGGGAACCTGCGGATGGACCCTCTGCGCCATGCGGTCAGCTGGAAGGGCAAGGATGTCTCGCTCACGGTGACCGAATTCCTGCTGCTGCAGGCACTGGCGCAGCGTCCCGGTTTTGTCAAAAGCCGCGATCAGCTGATGGATGTTGCCTATGATGATCAGGTCTATGTGGATGACCGGACCATCGACAGCCATATCAAACGTCTTCGCAAGAAGATGCGCACCGCCGATGGTGATTTTGCAGCGATCGAGACCCTTTACGGGATCGGCTATCGCTACAATGAAGAATAAGGTCGGCGGTCATTTCCAGGGAGGCGTGCACCGATGCGTGACACGGGTCTGACAGGGCATCAGCAGGATGGGGATGTGGTTCTGGGCGACGATTGGGTCGCGCCGGACCAAACTGTTGCAGCTGAAATGCAGGTGAAACGGGCGCGACGCGGCTTTTTCTCTCTCAAAGGCTCGCCGCTGACGCGGAAAATCATCACTTTCAACCTGATTGCGCTGATCATTCTGGTTGCCGGAATCCTCTACCTGAACTCCTCACGGCAAAGCCTGGTCACCCAGCGGGCCGGGGCCCTGGTGGCTGAGGTCTCGTTGATTGCGGATGTCTTTGAGGCCGTGCTGCCCTCCTCTGGGGCGGTCAGCCTGTCGACCGGCGATGGCATCGACCCCGTTCAGACCCTCGAAGGCCTGACCCTGCGCGGAGGGATTGAGGCCTATGTCTTTGATACCTCTGGTGTTCTGGTGGCCCAGGTGACGGGCGTCAATCGGCCTGATGCGCTGAATGCCCTGAACGAAGGGTTCAAAAACCGGACGCTGATCTCGGACGGGCTCTCGGCCCTGTGGTCGGCAATTGGCGGGGTGTTCCAGTCCCAAAGCACCGAAGAAGGCTACATCAAACCGCTGGAAGAACAGCTGCGCACCCTAGCGCAACAGTCTCTGACCGGCACCGCCAAGATCGAAGTTGTTGGAGATTCCAATGGAGGCACGCTGTTTTCGGCGGTGGCCCCGATCCTGAGCAACGGCACTGCCATCGGGGTGGTGGCGCTGACCTCGCCTGCAGGTGAAATCGATGCACTGGTGCGCGGCGAACGGGAACGCGTGCTGCAGATCTTCATCATTGCGCTGCTGGTTTCGGTGGGGCTTAGCCTTGTGCTTGCCTCCACCATCGCCAATCCCTTGGCGGATCTGGCCGAGGCCGCTGAGCTGGGCCGCGACCGCGATGCCCGGAAGGCGCAGTCTGGCCGCATCCGCATTCCTGATCTATCGGCCCGGCCGGATGAAATTGGTCGGTTGAGTCGGGCGCTGCGCGGCATGGTCAAGGCGCTCTATAGCCGGATCGACAGCAACGAACAGTTTGCCGCTGATGTGGCCCATGAGATTAAAAACCCGCTGGCCAGCCTGCAATCCGCTGTCGGCACCCTGCGGATGGTGAAACGCGACGATCAGCGGGAAAAGCTGATGGAGGTGATCGAACATGACGTACGACGCCTGGACCGTCTGGTCAGCGACATTTCCAATGCCTCCCGTCTGGACGCGGAACTGGTCAAAGAGGAAGAGGAAGAGTTCGACCTTCTGCAGACCCTGACCAACCTGAACCAGTATCTGGGCGAAGATGCCCGCGCCAAAGAGATCGACTATATCACTGATCTGCCGCAACGGCCGGTGATGATCCAGGGGCTGGAAGCGCGTCTGGCGCAGGTCTTTGTCAACCTGATCACCAATGCGATTTCCTTCTGCGAAGAAGGCGATGCCATCCGGGTCTGGGCGCGGCGTCGTGACAACCGCGTTCTGATTGTGGTCGAAGACACCGGCCCCGGCATCCCCGAACAGGCGCTCTCCAAGATCTTTAAGCGGTTTTATTCCCAGCGCCCTGATGAACATTTTGGCAATAACTCCGGCCTAGGCCTGGCAATTTCCAAACAGATCATCGAGGCCCATGGCGGCGTGGTCTGGGCCGAAAACATCCGCCCCACCGAGGCAGATGTCACCTCCGAGCCGCTGGGAGCACGGTTTGTTGTTGGCCTGCCTGTCTGATCTGTGATGACACAAGACCCGCTCTGCCTCACTCTGCACGCCAGCTGTGTGGCCTGGGGCGGGCGTGGCGTGCTGATCCGGGGGCGCTCTGGCGGCGGAAAATCCGCGCTGGCCTTGCAGATGATGGCATATGGCGCTGATCTGGTCGCAGATGACCAGGTGATGCTTTGGCGCGAAACCCAGGGGGTGATGGCTAGGGCTCCCTCGGCTTTGTCCGGCCTCATTGAGGCGCGACATCTCGGAATTTTGACGGCACAGCCCCTCGAAGAAGTGGCGCTCTGCGCTATTGTTGATCTCGACCAACTAGAAACTGACCGGCTGCCCAAGCGGCGCTTTGAGACCCTGCTGGAGCAGGAAGTCCAAATCTTTCATCGGGTGGATGGTCCATATTTTGCAGCTGCTCTGATGCAATTCCTCAGATCCGGAGCGCTGGATCCAGATGCCAGACCCTAACCCGCGGAGAACCCATGTCTGACACCCTGCCAGAGCAACGCCCGGATCCCCGCCCGGATCCCAAGGCCACCCCCATCGTGCTGGTGACCGGCCCCTCGGGAGCGGGCCGCACAACGGCCATCAACGTGTTGGAGGACCTGGGGTTTGAGGCCATTGACAACCTGCCGCTGCGCCTGCTGCCAGGCTTGGTCTCGGCGGCCGGAGTTGCCGGGCCCATGGCCCTGGGGCTGGACAGTCGCAACCGAGATTTCTCTCCGGCGGCCCTGTTGGATGTGATCGACATGCTGGAGGCCAGCGAAGGCTGCGACCTGTCGGTGCTCTATTTGGATTCCCGTCCCGAGGTGCTGTTGCGGCGCTTTTCGGAAACCCGGCGGCGCCATCCATTGTCACCGGCAGAGACGCCGGAAATCGGGGTGCAACGCGAGCTGAGTCTGATGTCCCCGATCCGCGACCGGGCCAGCCTGCTGCTGGATACCTCGGATATGAATGTGCATCAGCTGAAGGCCGAGATTGAACATCTCTTTGCCCCCGGCGGTCGCAATCTGGCGCTTTCGGTGCAGAGTTTTTCCTATAAACGCGGCGTGCCCCGCAGCATTGATATGGTGTTTGACTGCCGCTTTCTGGACAACCCCTATTGGCAACCTGACCTGCGGGGGCTCAACGGGCGCGACGCGGCGGTGCAGACCCATGTTAAGGCGGATGCGCGCTATGAGGGATTCTTTTCGCGGGTTCTGGATCTGACGCGGTTTTTGCTGCCCGCCTACCGCGAAGAGGGTAAATCGCATCTTTCGATTGCCTTTGGGTGTACCGGTGGTCAGCATCGCTCGGTCACGCTGGCAGAAACCCTTGCAAAAGCCCTTGCAGAAGAGGGGCAGCAGGTGTCAATTAGACATCGCGAGCTGCAAGGCTAGCTGGGATACGGAGTTGCAGGGTTGATCGGGATCGTGATCGTGGCGCATGGCGGGCTGGCCAGGGAATACCTGGCCGCAGTCGAACATGTTGTGGGCCCACAGCCCAATCTGGCAGCCATTGCCATTGGTCCGGACGACGACCGCGAAGATAAGCAATGCGAAATCTGCGCCGCTGCCGACCAGGTGGATACGGGCGATGGCGTGGTGGTGGTCACGGATCTTTATGGCGGATCGCCTTCGAATCTCAGTCTACGCGCCTGCGCGCCAGTGAACCGACGCATACTTTACGGAGCAAATCTGCCCCTTTTGATCAAGCTGGCCAAGTCCCGTCACCTCGCGGTGGCAGAGGCGGTGCGGCAGGCGATGGAAGCTGGGCGCAAGTATATTAACTCTCAAAATATCAACCCCGAAGGGGAGCAGGCGCGTTAAATGACTTTGAAGACATTGAAAATTGTGAACGAAAAGGGGCTGCATGCCCGCGCCTCGGCCAAACTGGTAGAGGTTGTCGAGGGATTTGACGCCACCGCCGAGGTGTCAAAGGACGGCATGTCGGCCTCTGGGGACAGTATTATGGGGCTTTTGATGTTGGCAGCCTCGAAAGGAACGACTATTGACGTCGAGACTTCGGGGCCGGATGCTGGTGCTCTGGCTGACGCTGTCGAAGCTCTGGTTGCCGATAAATTCGGCGAGGGCTTTTGACCTCGGCCTCTTCGAACTGACAGGAATGGCATAGTGGCGGATACCGCACATGATCAGAACACCGGCACCGGGCCGGATGCTGAAAAGGGCAATGGCGAGGTCTATGACCGCCGCACCCTGACCTATGCCAATTCCTTTGATGACCGCTGGACCTCTTTGGCGATCAAAGCCATCGAGTGGATGACCGGCAAGCTGACCATCCTGCGCATGGTCAAGAAGTTTGAAAGCCAGAATGCCGAATACCGGGGCCAGAAGTTCTGGCGCGGTGCGCTCAATATTATGGGCATCAATCTGATGACACCGGAAGAGCAGATCGCGCGGATCCCCGGTGACGGCCCGGTGGTGATCGTTGCCAACCATCCCCATGGCATGGTGGATGGGATGATCTTTGCCGATCTGATTGGCCGGGTCCGTCAGGACTACCGGATTCTGACCCGTTCGGTGCTGACCGGATTGGACGAGGCCGCGACCTCTTTCATGATCCCGGTGCCCTTCCCGCATGACCCGGACGCGCAAAAGAAGATGGTCGAGATGCGCGCCAAGACCATGACCCATCTCAAAGCGGGCGGCGTCGTGGCGCTGTTTCCTTCGGGGGTAGTGATGTCGTCCGAGAGCTGGTTTGGCCCGGCAGTGGAGCAGGAATGGAATGTTTTCACCGCCCAGCTGATCCGCCGCTCTGGCGCGCGGGTGGTGCCGATCTTCTTTCCTGGCAGCAACTCGCGTAGCTATCAGATTGCCAATATGATCTCACCCATTCTGCGCCAGGGGCTGCTGCTGCACGAGATTGTAAGGTCTTGCAATAAGCCGCAGGCGCCAGTGGTCGGAGAGCCGCTGACAGAGATCCAGATGGAGCAGTTGCAAAGCGATCCACGTGGGTTTATGGCCTGGCTGCGCGACCATACGTTGAGCCTCGGCGACAAGAGCTGAGCGAAAGCCTGAAGAGGGTGTTTCAGCCTCCGAGTCACCAAAGCAGCAGCCTCACAGCCCGCATCTCCTGATCCCTGCCTGACAGAGCGCTGTCCCTGTCCCAAGCAAAATGACGGTATCCACGCCCCAAGGGGCGCGGAGCCTCCGCAATTTGGCCTGTGCCCTGTCCAGCCCTCTGTCTTGCGGGTGTCAGGCGATGAGGGCTCCGAAGCAGCGGTTTTTGGGGGGGGCTAGCGGGTTGGGACCGGGGTTTCACCCCGGTAGTCGTAAAAGCCACGCTGGGTTTTACGGCCCAGCCAGCCGGCCTCGACATATTTGGTCAGCAGTGGGCAGGGGCGGTATTTGGTATCGGCCAGGCCTTCGTGCAGCACATTCATGATCGCCAGACAGGTGTCGAGACCGATGAAATCTGCCAGCTCCAGCGGGCCCATCGGGTGATTGGCCCCCAGTTTCATCGACTCATCGATGGATTTGACCGAGCCGACGCCCTCATAGAGCGTATAGACCGCCTCGTTGATCATCGGCATCAGGATCCGGTTGACGATAAAGGCGGGGAAATCTTCGGCGCTGGCAGCGGTTTTGCCAAGGCGCTCCACCACGGCCTGACAGCTGGCAAAGGTTTCTTCGTCGGTGGCAATGCCGCGGATCAGTTCCACCAGTTGCATCACCGGCACCGGGTTCATGAAGTGAAATCCCATGAAGCGTTCCGGGCGGTCGGTGCGGCTGGCAAGGCGGGTGATCGAGATCGAAGAGGTGTTGGAGGTAAGAATCGTATGCGGCAGCAGATGCGGCTGCAGGTCCTCAAAGATCGCCTGTTTGACGGTTTCACGCTCGGTTGCGGCTTCGATTACCAGATCCGTGGCGCCAATATCGGCCAGCACAAGCGTGGTACTGATCCGGTCCAGGGTGGCGGTAACATCGCCTTCTGGGATCTTTCCTTTGCTGGCCTGGCGCGCCAGATTTTTATGGATCGCGCTCAGAGCGGCATCCAGAGACTGCTGGTTAATGTCATTCAAAACAACATCATACCCGGCAAGTGCCATGACATGAGCGATGCCGTTGCCCATCTGGCCCGCGCCGATGATGCCAATCTTTTTGATATCCATGTCTCTGGCTCCCAGTTTGCCTGCGCCGCAACCTTATCGGGGGCTTTGGGGCAGACACAAGGCCACTCATTCGGAATTTTAGGCGAAATTTAACTTTAGGAAATTTGCAATCTTTCCCCGCCAAAGTGATCCTTGGGTGAATAAATTGGTGGGAACTATGAGCTACGAACTCAAAAGCGCTGGGGCGCTTTCGGGGGGGACGTGCTGCTATGCGGGCTCGCGCTTGCCAGTACGTGGCCCCAAAAGAGATCTGGACAGTCCATATATCGCATTTCTTGGCGGAACCGAGGTGTTTGGCCGGTTTGTGAAGACTCCTCTTTCGGATGTCAGTGAATCTTTGTTGAAGATGCCATGTGTCAATTTTGCCGGTGTAAACGCTGGCTTGGATACCTTTGCCAGCGATCAGGCGCTGCAGTCGGTAGCGCGTTCTTCCGAGATTTCGGTGCTGCAGCTTCTGGGCGCGCAGAATATCTCTAACCGCTACTACCGGGTGCATCCGCGGCGCAATGACCGCTTCCTGCAGGCGCAGCCGCCGCTCAAGGAGCTGTTTCCTGAGGTGGATTATACCGAGTTTCATTTTAACAAACACCTGCTGAGCTCTTTACAGGCCCGGTCTGAGGAACGGTTTGCCGAGGTTCGGCGCCATCTTCAGGAGGTTTGGATTACCCGGATGCAGGAGGTAATCACGACCCTGGAGGGGCGGGTGCTTATGCTCTGGGTGCGATATGATCTCAAAGGCAGCGCGGCCTTCAATCACGAACCGGTTCTGGTCGACCGCAGCATGGTCTCGGCCCTATTGGGCAGCACCATGGGGCTGGTTGAGGTGGATGTGGCCACCGCTGGGATCGAAGGTGATTTTGATGGCATGATTATGGGAGAACTGGATTTTCCGGCGGCCCAGCACATGTTGGGGCCAAAGGAGCACGCCCGGATTGGCTGTGCTCTGGCCGAGAAACTGCAGGGGCTGATCTGAAGCGGGCCATTTATGGCCTTGTGGCAGCTTGTATCGAAATGAAAACGGGGCCCGCGGTTTTCGCGAGCCCCGTTTTTTGTGTCGCAGGCATCAGAGAGAGCCCTGATGCGTGGCACTTGGCTTAGCCGAGTTTTTCGGTCAGCTCAGGCACGGCAGCAAAGAGATCCGCAACCAAGCCAAAGTCAGCAACCTGGAAGATAGGTGCTTCTTCGTCCTTGTTGATCGCAACGATCACTTTGGAGTCTTTCATGCCGGCCAGGTGCTGGATCGCACCAGAGATACCAACCGCAATGTAGAGATCCGGAGCCACGACCTTACCGGTCTGGCCGACCTGCCAGTCGTTGGGGGCATAGCCAGAATCGACCGCAGCACGCGAGGCACCAACTGCCGCGCCCAGCTTGTCTGCCAGGCCTTCGATCAGTTTGAAGTCTTCTTCAGAGCCAACGCCGCGACCACCTGAGACCACCACACCAGCCGAGGTCAGCTCGGGGCGGTCAGAGGCGGCAACCTTGTCTTCGACCCATTCGGACAGGCCGGGGTTCTCAGCGGCAGCAATGGTGTCGACCGAGGCAGATCCGCCGTCGCCAGCTGCGTCAAAGGTCGCGGTGCGGAAAGAGATAACTTTCTTGGCATCCGAGGATTTGACGGTCTGGATGGCGTTGCCTGCATAGATCGGGCGCTCAAAGGTGGAGCCGTCAACAACAGCCGTCACATCCGAGATCACCATGACATCCAGCAGTGCAGCTACGCGGGGCAGCACGTTTTTGGCGTCGGTGGTGGCAGGGGCTACGATATGCTCATAGTCGCCTGCCAGCGAGGCGATCAGCGCCGCTGTCGGTTCCGCAAGGCGGTGACCCAGCGAAGCATCTTCAGCAACGAGAACCTTGGCAACGCCTGCGATCTTGGCGGCCTCGGCACCGGCTGCGGCAGCGGATGCGCCAGCGGCCAGAACGGTGACATCACCCAGGGCTGCGGCCGCAGTCACGGCCTTTGCAGTTGCGTCCAGCGCCAGGGCGCCATCGGTGACTTCAGCAAGGAGAAGAACAGCCATTACACAGCCCCCGCTTCTTTGAGTTTCTCGACCAGCTCATCAACCGAACCAACCATGATACCGGCGGCACGGGCTGCTGGCTCGGAGGTGGAAACCACTTCCAGACGCGGCGTGGTGTCGACGCCATAGTCTTCGGCTGTCTTCTCGGCCATTGGCTTCTTCTTCGCCTTCATGATGTTTGGCAGCGAGGCATAGCGTGGCTCGTTCAGGCGCAGGTCAACAGTGACGATGGCAGGCATGTTCACTTTGATGGTCTGCAGGCCGCCGTCGACTTCGCGGGTCACAACGGCTTTGTCGCCATCGATGTCCAGCTCAGAGGCAAAGGTACCCTGCGACCAGCCCAGCAGAGCAGAGAGCATCTGACCGGTGGCGTTCATGTCGTTGTCGATTGCCTGCTTGCCTGCCAGAACCAGACCAGGCTGCTCTTCTTCGACAACCTTTGCCAGGATCTTGGCAACGGCGAGAGGCTCGATGTCGCTGTGCACATCATCAGCCGCAACAACCAGGATGGCGCGATCGGCGCCCATGGCCAGCGCGGTGCGCAGGGTTTCCTGGGATTGTTTTACACCGATGGAAACAGCAACGACTTCGTCAGCCTTGCCTGCTTCTTTGAGACGGATGGCCTCTTCTACAGCGATTTCGTCGAAGGGGTTCATCGACATTTTGACATTGGCGAGATCGACACCGCTTCCGTCCGCTTTGACGCGGACTTTCACGTTATAATCAATCACGCGCTTGACAGGCACGAGTACCTTCATTTTGCGTTCTCTCCTTAACAAACGGCACACCGCATAAACGGGCACCCTCTATGCTCTCGCGCTGTTGATACCGGGTCATTCCCGGGCACAACAGGGAAAAATCGTCACGTTGCAGTTCGCAGACGTCGTGTTTGGTCTTTTGACACGACAATCTTGCAAGAATGTTTCGTGCTGGCTGTCCGAATTTCGCATGGTGGCACAAACTCGGCTGGCGGTTTGCTCCGGTGTGACGGAGCCGGAACAGGTGTTAGCTAGGCGCGAATCGCGCCCCTGTCGATGGGGTTTACCTGCAGGTGACGCTGCGACGCAGCATGTGACGCTGGGTGCCTTTTGCAAAAACCTCGCCGATTTGGGCTGGTTATGGCCCTAAATCGCCACTAGCGATTGGCACCGGGAACCCAGAGTACGTCCTTGGCGCCATTGTCATTGGCCTGGCGGGAGGCGACAAAAAACCAATCCGACAGACGGTTAAGATAGGTCACCACCACAGGGTTGATCGCTTCGACGGTGGCCAGTTCCGTAGTCAGCCGTTCGGCGCGGCGTGCCACGGTGCGGCAGATGTGCAGATGTGCGGCCAGGGCGCTGCCGCCCGGCAGCACAAAACTGCGCAGCGGCGCCAGATCTTTGTTCATTGTGTCGATTTCGGATTCCAGACGGTCGACCTGCGACTGCGCCACCCGCAGCGGTGGGTATTCGGCCTCGGCATCTTTTTCCATCTCCGGGCGGCACAGATCAGCGCCAAGATCAAACAGATCGTTTTGGATGCGCGACAGGGCCGCGTCCATAGCGTCAGCGGCCTCAAGCCGGGCGACGCCGATACAGGCGTTCAGCTCGTCCGAAGTGCCATAGGCATTGACCCGCGCGTCATGTTTGGCAACCCGTGCACCATTGCCAAGCGCGGTGTCGCCCTTGTCGCCGGTGCGGGTGTAGATTTTGTTGAGGACCACCATGGTTTACTGGCCTCCCTGGCCGCGAAGATAGACATAGGCCACCAGAAGCACCACGGCGATGAACTGAAACAGCAGCCGCAGGCGCATCAGCTTGTTGGCGTATTTCTGGTTGAAGGCACCGCCCTTGCCAAAGCCGCCAAGCCCGAGAACCAGCACCACAACCACAGCCGCCATGGCCAGGATTGCAAGAATATAAAGCGGATCACCCATTTGATACCTTCCTTCGCGTTTGCCTGAGGCAGGTCTAGCCGTTGCGGCCGACCTTGGCGACAGGCAATTGCCTATCTAAGCCGCGCCAGGATGCGGTCAATTGCCCGCGTCGACAGGATCCGGCGCAACACCCCGGCAACATGGGTTGGCGTGGTCACATAGTAGCGCGGGCGGGGGCGTGGCGATTCGCAGGCATGGATCAGCTTGGCAGTCACCGCCGAGGCGGGCAGTTCAAACTGATCAGGGCCAGAGCTCTCGTAAAGCCGTTTCAGCAGCTTTTTCTCATAGAGCGGGCGCAGGGCGGAGGTCTTCCAGTCGATATAGCGCTCAAAATGGGGA
This sequence comes from Pseudophaeobacter sp., assembly GCF_039971195.1. Taxonomy (GTDB): domain Bacteria; phylum Pseudomonadota; class Alphaproteobacteria; order Rhodobacterales; family Rhodobacteraceae; genus Pseudophaeobacter. The sequence continues at coordinate 5,170 of NZ_JBDWPJ010000109.1, read as the reverse complement.
ATGGCATTGACCCGAAATTCGGAAGTCACCGGGCCGGGCTCGATCAATGAGACCTTGATCTCTGTGTCCACCAGCTCCACCCGCAGGGTGTCAGTCAGCCCTTCGATGGCGTATTTTGTCGCCACATAGGCGCCGCGCCAGGGGAAGGCGACAAAGCCCAGAATTGACGAGTTCTGAACGATGCGCCCATGACCCTGCGCCCGCATCACCGGCAGTACTTGCCGGGTCAGCTCGTGCCAGCCAAAGACATTGGTTTCAAAGATATTGCGCAGCCCATCGGTGGCCAGATCTTCAACCGCGCCGGGCAGCCCATGGGCGCCATTGTTGAATAGCACGTCCAGGGTACCACCTGTGGCCGCCAGAACCTCGGCAAGGCCTGCGGTGATGCTGTCGGCGTCGGTGTAGTCGATGCGCGGCGCATCAAAGCCTTCGGCGCGTAAGCGGTCGCAGTCCTGCGCCTTGCGGCAGGAGGCAAAGACCCGCCAGCCGCGGTCGCGCATCTCCTGTGCCGCATCCAGACCAATCCCAGAGGAGCAGCCGGTGATCAGGATTGTTTTTTGCATCAAGGGACCCTGTTTCTGAAATGGCCCATCACGCAAAAGCAACCGGGCCGTTCAGAGGGTTATGAGCGTTTCTTGCTCACCAGGGAAGCGGCAACCCAGCCTATTTTGTCACCAGAGCGGGTTCGGAGATGCAGCCAGCCGGTGCCGTTGTCTTCCATGATCAGGACTTCGTCGCCGGCCAAAAGCCGCGCCATCACCGGGTATATAGTGCCTGGACCCTGGCGCATATTCACCCGCGAGGCGCGGATTTCGCGGATGTCGAGGTAGCTTTCAGGGCTGGGCTGCGGCTCTGCCTCGGTCAGGTTTGCGTTCAGCGCCAGCGTTTCCTCGGCAAATTGGGTGGTCATTGCAGCGAGGCCGCCTTCGAGCGTGTCCAGATGCAGGGTGCCGGTCTCAGCCGCGATGCCAAAGGCCGTGTCGGTGGTCTGCAAGGCGCCCGCAGCAGAGGCAATCTGGGCCAGGGCCACGGTGCGGCGATGGGTCGGATCCGCCGCGGGGCGCGGCTCTGATGGTGTACGGGCTTCCACAAGGGGGCGTCTGGTCGCCGCTTGCAGCACCTGGGGCGTCACCAGCGAGTCGGCGCGCACCTTGGCGGAGCGGCGGAATTTATCCGTAGATTCGCCAGCAGAAGCCGCAGGCAGCGCTGCAGTGCTGCTGGCGATTTCCACCGGGCGTTCGGGTGCTACAAAATCGCGACCTCCGCTGATCTCGTAGAATCCCCAGCCCATGAAGGCAAAAGACACAATAACAAAGCGCGACATAGCGCATCCCCCAGAACAAAATCAATAACAGCAATAAATGGCGGCAGGCCCAAGTGAGCTGGAACACGGCATTGGACCACTGCGGCAGCAGCAGTGCCGCCATAGCCTAGATAAGTTCAATTAATATAGTGCGAATCTGGCTGGAACACAGGGGAGACTGCTTTGGCTTCTCCCCCTTTGGGCGCTATCAGCACAAAAGGTTAACGTTTTCTGTGACTTTTCAGGCCCAGAACAACACGGGTGCAGCGAGGAAAGGCGCAAAAAAACCCAGCAAACGCGGCATCTGGCAGCAAGACGGTGGATAAAACCGAACCATCGCTTTACCGCGCTAGGTGGGGGAAGTATCACCAAAGCATGAACGACAACGTAGATGATACCGATGCCCCGCAGCCGCAAAGCGGCGAGATCCTGGAACCCCTGCGCCGTGCCATTGGGGAGCGCTATCTGACCTATGCGCTCAGCACCATCATGCACCGGGCCCTGCCGGATGCGCGCGATGGGTTGAAGCCGGTGCACCGGCGTATCCTCTATGCGATGAACCGGCTGCGGCTCAGCTCTACGGGCGGGTTTTTGAAATCGGCCAAGATTTCCGGCGATACCATGGGGGATTTTCACCCACATGGCGATGCGGCGATCTATGATGCCATGGCGCGTCTGGCGCAGGATTTCAATGTCCGCTATCCGCTGGTGGATGGCCAGGGTAACTTTGGCAATATCGACGGCGATAACCCGGCGGCTTCGCGCTACACCGAGGCGCGCATGACTTTTGTCGCCGAGGCGATGCTGGAAGGGCTTTCCGAGGATTCGGTTGATTTTCGCGACAACTACGATGGCCGCCTGACCGAACCTGCGGTTCTGCCTGCGACCTTTCCCAATATCCTCGCCAATGGCGCGGCGGGGATTGCGGTTGGCATGGCGACCAATATCCCGCCCCACAATATTGCCGAGCTGGTCGATGCCTGTATCCATCTGATCAAATCGCCCGGCGCCGATGATGATACCCTGCTGAAATATGTGCCGGGTCCGGATTTCCCCACTGGTGGTATCATTGTTGAACCGCGCGAAAACATCGCCAAGGCCTATCGCACCGGGCGCGGCTCCTTCCGTCTGCGCTGCACCCACGAGGTCGAGGATCTGGGCCGAGGCCAGTGGCAGATCGTTGTCACTGAAATCCCCTATCAGGTGCAGAAATCCAAGCTCATCGAAAAGATCGCCGAGCTGATCCAGACCAAGAAGGTGCCGATTCTGGCGGATATCCGTGATGAAAGCGCCGAGGACATCCGCATTGTTCTGGAGCCCAAGTCAAAGAACGTCGACCCGGATGTGTTGATGAACATGATGTTCCGCAGCTCTGACCTTGAGGTGCGCTTTAGCCTCAACATGAACGTGCTGATCGACGGGGTGACCCCCAAGGTCTGTTCGATGAAGGAAGTGCTGCGCGCCTTCCTTGATCATCGTCGCGACGTGTTGCAGCGCCGGTCCGAATATCGCATGGGCAAGATCGATCACCGGCTGGAAGTGCTGGATGGCTTTATCATTGCCTTCCTCAATCTGGACCGGGTGATTGATATCATCCGCTATGACGAAGATCCCAAATCCGCCTTGATGCGGGAAAACTGGGATCTGGATCATCCGCGCGCCTTTGAAGAAACCGACTATGTCACGCCTGCGCCAGGCGAGGGCTCGCTGAGCGAGGTACAGGCCGAGGCAATCCTCAATATGCGCCTGCGGTCCCTGCGTCGCCTGGAAGAGGTGGAACTGACCAAGGAGCGCGATGCTTTGCGCGAAGAGCGCGCTGGGCTGGTTGAACTCTTGGGCTCGCAAGATCTGCAATGGGGTAAGATCACCGAACAGCTGCGCGCCACCAAAAAGCAATTTGGCAAGGACTACGTCGGCGGTGCCCGTCGCTCGCGCTTTGCCGAGGCAGGCGAAGTTGAGGATGTGCCGCTTGAGGCGATGATCGACCGCGAACCGATCACGGTTGTCTGCTCCCAGATGGGCTGGATCCGGGCGATGACCGGCCATATCGATCTAAACCGCGAGCTGAAGTTCAAGGATGGCGATGGCGCCCGCTTCATCTTCCACGCGGAAACCACGGATCGGCTGCTGGTCTTTGGTAGCAATGGCCGGTTTTACACTGTCAGTGCCGCCAATCTGCCCGGCGGGCGTGGCATGGGCGAGCCCCTGCGCCTGATGGTGGATCTGCCCAATGAGGTCGAGATTGTCGATATCCTGATCCACAACCCCGAGGGGCGGTTGCTGGTGGCCTCTTCGGCGGGCAATGGATTTATTTGCGCCGAAAAAGAGATCGTCGCCCAGACCCGCAGCGGCAAGCAGGTGCTGAACGTCAAGGACGATGACCGTGCCCAGATCTGTATCCCGGTCAGCGGTGACCATGTGGCGATTGTCTCTGAAAACGGCAAATTCCTGGTCTTCTCGGTCGAGGAAATGCCGGAACTCACCCGTGGTAAGGGTGTGCGTCTGCAAAAATACAATATGGCGCGCGGCAAACAGGGCTCGCTGGAGCTCGATGGCGGGCTCAGCGATATCACCACCTTCAATTGGGACGAGGGGATTTCCTGGGAGATGGGCGGCGGTAAAACCCGACATGAAACGGATCTCAGCCAGTGGCTGGGCAAACGCGCCGGCATTGGCAAACGCCCCCCCTACGGTTTCCCCCGGAACTACAAATTCAAATGATCCGGCGCTTTTACGCCCAAGACCTGTGTCCCTGAGGCCACCGAAATGTTCAGAGCCGCCCCGCCCGGTTTGCCGGTTGGGCGGCTCTGGTCTATCTGAAGTGAAATCAAACTCTGTTGCACCTACCCGATGAGGCCATTGATGATCCGAATTCTTGCTCTTCTGGCCTCCGTGGTCCTGCTCGCCGCTTGCGAAGAAACCAAGCTGAACGAGGCCAAAGAAGACCTCGGGGACTTCAATATGCGGGTGTCCTTTGTCTACACTGACAAGGCAAAGCAATGGCCGCTGTCACGCGCTGCGGAGCCGTCTGAGTGGAACGAGCCTATTGAACGCGCCGTAGCAGCGCGTCTGGGGCGGTATAATGGCTCTGGTAAATATGATGTGGCAATCACCCTCGAAGGTTTCCTGCTGGCGACTGGCGGAATTCCGGTGCTGGTGAACCCCAAAAGCGCGGCAGTGGTGAATGTCTTTGTTTATGATGTCACCACCAAGACCTACCTGGCCCGGGAACATCAGATGGAAATCTTTGAAGATACCACCGGGGAAAGCGTCATCATTGGATCTGGCTATAGCCGGACTAAGGAAGAGCAGATCGACGGGCTGGCCCTCAAGATCGTAGACGGTTTGGAAGAATACATGGCCGAGCAACATGCTGAAAACGGCTGGTTTAGCGGTGCGGATGCTACCGATGTTGTGGCTGAAGAGCTCGCCGCAACTGAATAGAAATCGATCCTCTAAGCTCCCTTAACTATTCCCAGATGTGACCGAGTGAAAACACAAAGGCCAAAGATGGCCTAAACCAGCTCTGTCTGGCAGGAACGGGTTGATTTTCTTCTCCAAACCAAATATGCGGCGCGCGCAGAGGAAATCTTTGGGTCGGTTGTCGGCCCTCTCTTTCAAAAGGGCGCCTAGAGAATGGCTAAGGAAAAGTTTGAACGTAATAAGCCGCACGTCAACATCGGCACCATCGGCCACGTTGACCACGGTAAAACCACGCTGACCGCGGCGATCACCAAATACTTTGGTGACTTCAAAGCCTACGATCAGATCGATGGCGCACCCGAAGAAAAAGCCCGCGGCATCACCATCTCGACAGCCCACGTTGAGTATGAAACCGAGACCCGCCACTACGCGCACGTCGACTGC
>NZ_JBDWPJ010000108.1:0-14557 GCF_039971195.1 Pseudophaeobacter sp. | reverse complement strand
GTGACTTCGGCGGTGATGTCCTCAAACAGGAAGGCAATGGCGCCATCTGGATGCGGGCGGCCCGATACCGAATAGACCGAGCCCGAGGGCAGGGACCAGGTATCCTGATAGCGGCCTTCGGCGGCGGCCTCGAGCAGGTCTTCGATCTGGTGGCGCCAGCTGGAATAGTTCTTTGGCTCTGGCATCATGCGTTGGTCACGCAGCCGGTCAAAGAAGGTCATCAGAGTGGGGCGCGAGCTAAGGAAACCAGCCGGCAGGGCGGTGAGATCAATCAGCACCGGGTTGAACAGCACCAGCTGCCGGTTGCGATCAAAGATCGCCAGACCGATAGAGAGCTGGGCAAAGGTTTTTGCCAGGGTCTGTACAAAGTTGCGCTGGGCGACTTCGGCATCGACAACGGCGTTTACATCCACCGCGTGACACAGCCAGCCGGCCTCGGTCTCGGTGGTGGAGATATTATACCACAGGCGCTTGTTGGTCTCGGGCATCGAGATCGAGATACGCTCTGGCTTGCCGCTGGTCTTGGGCTCGTCGAGGTTGTCAAACAGCGGCTCGGAGAAATCCACTTCGCGGCCGCGCAGCTTATGGCTGAGATCATCATAGGCCAGGTTCGACCAGGTCACCGCGCCCTCATCTGACTGCAGCCAGACAGGGTAGGGGGCTTGATGCACTGCGGCGCGCAGAGTGGTGAGCTCCTGGTCCAGCGATTTGTTCTGCTCTTCCAGGGTGCTGCGACGCAGCTGCACACGGGTAATGCCGTCAATCCATTCGCAATGGGCTTCGCGGCTCTCGGCAGAGGCTGTGCCAGACAGCACCAGCGGGCCGACGTCTTTCAGAAAGCCGGGGCTTTGGGGCAGGCCGGGGTAGTTGCGGGCCAATTGGTCGCGCAGCATGTTCCAGCTGAAATGCTCGGCGTGTTCGCCGATGAATTTGCGCGCACCCGAAGACCACCCGATCAGGCTAGTGTCATCAAAAAGAAAGACAGCATCAGTACGGCCATCGCCGACCAGCAGATCCTGCTCCATCCCTTTGGACCGTTGCTCAGGCGAAAGCCACCATACGGCCACCACCGCAGTGGCGCAGCAAAGTGTGGCCAGCATTAACCACTCGAAGGAGATGATGTTCTGCATTTTGTCCTGCCTATTCCAGTCCTCGTTGTCCCTACAATGGCCCAGAAATGGTTAACTCTAGTTTAATTGATTACCTAAAAATGAATAGTTAAACTTCTATCCATTTATTTTCTCCCATGGGAACTGCGTTCTCTCCGACCAGGGCGTCGATCTTGTCGCGCGGCCAGGATACCACCACGATTGCACCGCGTCTCTCCTGCGGATGTGGCAGCGGTTTGCTGGCCCCATTGGCAAATTTCAGCTCCGCCCCTGTACGCTCTAACAGGGTTTTGGCGATGAACAATCCCAAACCCATGCCCTGATACTCTGGCCGTTGCTTTTTATCGCTTTCACTGCGCCGCCGTTTCATGAAAGGATCGCCGATACGTCCTAGCAAATGCGAGGGAAATCCGCGCCCGTCATCATAGATATGCAGGCAGATCCTGCTGTCACTCCAGGCGGCATCAATCCAGACAGTGGAGCGCGAAAAATCCACCGCGTTCTGCACCAGATTGCGTAGCCCATGGATGATTTCCGGCTTTCGCAGAATTGTTGGTTGTTGAAAACTGCCATCCTCCAGCGGGCCCTCATCAAACAGGATCACCTTGCCACGATTGAGATGCGGTTCGGCCGCCTCATGGATCACGGTGGAGAGTGGCGCCTGGCGCAGATGCAGGTCATCTTTGCCCGCCCGGCCCATGTCGCGCAGGATATGACGGCAACGTTCTGCCTGTTCGCGAATCAGCACCGCGTCCTCGCGCAGGTCGGGCTGTTCGTCCAGTTCTTCGATTAACTCGCCGCTGGCCAGTTTGATGGTGGCAAGCGGCGTGCCCAGCTCATGCGCGGCGGCAGCGACAACGCCGCCCAGATCGGTGAGCTTTTGTTCCCGCGACAGGGCCAGCTGGGTCGCGGCCACCGCATCCGACATTCGCCGCATTTCCGTGCTGATGCGAAAGGAGTTGGCGCCGATGAACAGGATGGCGATGACGATGGCGGTCCAGTTGCCAAAGATAAAGACATCCGGGATCCGCAGGATAAAGCCCTGGGCGGTGCGCAGCGGCATGTGGAATTCGGCCATCAGGGTGACAAGAATGATGGCAGTGCCGCCAATCAACAGGGTCGAGCGCAGCCCCATCATCGCCGCCGAGATGGTCACTGGCGCCAGCACCAGCAGGGCAAAGGGATTGTGCAAGCCGCCGGTCAGGTACAACAGGAAGCCCAGCTGCAGCAGGTCAAACAGCACCATCAGGAAGTTTTCAAACTCTGACAGGCGTTTGTTTTCCGGAAACACAAAAATCGCCAGGATATTGCTCACCACCGAGATCCCAACGGCCAGAAGGCAAAGCCCCAGCTCCAGCTGCAGATTATAAAGCTGCTGCGCCACGGTGATGGCGATGAGCTGCCCAGCGATGGCAAACCAGCGCAGCACAATCAGGGTGCGCAGGCGAATCCAATGGCTGCGCTCCTGTCCCTGCATCAGGCCAAATTGACTGTCGCTCATGCTAAAGCTCCTGGAGCTTGGGTCTTGTCACTGCGGCTCACAACCCTGTGACCAAGTCGACCGGTTGCATTGCCTGAGTTTCTTGATAGGTCTGGCGGTGGAAACGATCAACTCTCCTCCTGCAACATAAAGTGTGATCAAATGACTCGCCTCTATTCAATTCTTGCCGTTCTTTTTGTCGTAGCCCTGGCTGGCGGCACCTGGTGGATCACCCGTGGTGGCGAGGCCGATCAGTTCGCCCAGTGTCGTGGCAGTACAATTGCCAGCGGTGGCGACACCATCGGTGGCCCGTTTGAATTGGTCAATGCGGCAGGCGAGACTGTCACCGACAAGGATGTCTTTACCGAGCCATCGATCCTGTACTTTGGCTATACCTTCTGCCCCGATGTCTGCCCGATGGATGTTTCGCGCAATGCCGAAGCGATTGATGTGCTGGCGGAACGCGGCATCAGCACCACGCCGGTCTTTGTCTCGATTGACCCAGAGCGCGACACGCCTGAGGTGGTGGGCGATTTTTCCTTTAACATGCATGAAAAGATGATTGGCCTGACCGGGTCGCCGGAGCAGGTCAAAGCCGCCAGCCGCGCCTATAAGACCTATTTCAAACGTCAGCCCGGCGAAGATGATTACTATCTGGTCGACCACTCCACTTTTGCCTATCTGGTGCTGCCCGAGATTGGCTTTGTCGATTTCTTCCGCCGCGATGAAACTCCCGAACAGGTTGCTGACAAGGTCGCTTGTTTTGTTGAAAACATGTAACCGGGCATCAGTTGTTTGACCTTCTTGGTCGGATCTCTAGTATCAAATTCAAGAATGCGCTTATAAGGGCGCTGAATTTAGGGCGGAGAACCGGGCATGACCGAAAACAAATTGCAGGATATTGGACCAGATAAGTCTCTTCTGCTTGTTGACGATGATGAACCCTTTCTGCGGCGCCTGGCAAAGGCGATGGAAAAACGCGGTTTCGAAGTGGAAACAGCCGGATCCGTCGCGGGTGGCAGCGCCATCGCCACGGCGCGCCCGCCTGCCTTTGCCGTGGTTGACCTAAGGTTGGAAGACGGCAATGGGTTGGATGTGGTCGAGGTTTTGCGCGAAAAACGCCCCGATAGCCGGGTTGTGGTTCTGACCGGATATGGCGCTATCGCAACTGCGGTTGCTGCGGTCAAAATTGGCGCCACGGATTATCTGTCAAAACCGGCAGATGCGGCGGATATCATGAATGCCCTGCTGAGCGGCGATGACGAACTGCCCCCACCCCCGGAAAACCCGATGAGCGCCGATAGGGTGCGCTGGGAACACATCCAGCGGATCTATGAGCTTTGTGATCGCAACGTGTCAGAGACCGCGCGCCGTTTGAACATGCACCGTCGGACCCTGCAACGGATCCTGGCCAAACGCAGCCCACGGTAGAGATTCGATGTCGATGAATGTAAGCGGACTGGGCAGCGAACCAGAGGATCAGCCCATGCCCGAAGGCGGCTGGTCCGAGGATCTGCATCTGCTGGCGGATGCTTGTGTCGTGCCGCCCCAGATCAGTGCTTTGGTGCAACCGGCGGGGGTTTTGTACTCGGATGGCAGCTATTGCCCCGAAGCGGCGCTGTGGCGCAAGTTCCGCCCCATTACAACCGAGCCGGAACACCCCAAGAAGATTGCGGAAACCCTGCCGGGGCGTTGGCTCTGGGGCGGGGTGCTGTGGGCGCATTTTGGCCATTTCCTAGTGGAAAGTTCGTCGCGGCTGTGGGCCTTGCCTGAGGTCGAAGAGGATATTCAGGGTGTGTTGTTCATGCCCAAACGTCCCAAGGTGGGCAAGGAAGTGCGCGGGTTCCATCGCGAATTCCTGTCGCTGTTTGGCACTGATCTGCCCATCCATGTGGCCGCGCAGCCAACCCGTGTCGAAGAGCTGGTGGTACCAGGGCAGGGGTTTGGCCTGGGCAAGATCACTGTCGGGACTCGTAAGTTTCGCCGCACGGTACATGATCGTTTTGCCAAGGATGTAGCGCCAGAAGGCCCGGACAAGATCTATATCTCCCGCTCCAAACTGGGGCTGGGCAAGGGCGGGTTGCTGGGCGAAGAACTGTTGGAGACCCTGTTGGAGGCCGAAGGCTACGAGATCTTCCACCCGCAGGAACACAGTCTTACGGTGCAGTTGGCCCGCTACAAGGCGGCCAGGAAGGTGATCGCGGCTGATGGCTCAGCGCTGCATCTCTTTGCCATGGTTGGCCGCCCGGATCAGGAAGTGGCGATGATCCTGCGCCGCAGATCCGGCGCGAACAATCTATTGGTCAAACATGTTGAGAGCTTTAGCAAATGTAACCCGACGGTGATCGGCGGCTTGCGGGCGGAATGGGTGCCAGATGCCCTGCAAAGATCCAGCCGGTTGAGTTTTGGCGAGTTGAACCACCGGGTAATTGGTAAAACCTTGAAGAAGCTTGGTTTTATTTCTGATGCCAGCAACTGGAAAGTGCTGTCGGACGAAGAACGCGATCAGATCCTTGCAGACAAAGGCCTCGGCGGCCAGGCGGGCTTTACCGAGGTGCCAAAGAAACGGCGCAACCGCGAAGCCTGAACAGGCTGTTTTGAGCGGTTTTCTTTCAGAGACGGCTCAGCAGATCCGCGTGACGCTGCACAAAGGACTGACGCACCTGCAAGGGGGGGCGCAGATCAATGGCCAGGCCAGTGATCACTTCGGTTTTTGGTCGGCCAAACAGCTTATTGGCCTCCGTTTCAGAAAACCCGGCAATCTGCACCGCTTCCATCCAGGCGCTGACTTTATCGGCCCGTTTGATCTGCGCCTTGATGGTTTTGGGCAGCTGCGCAGGCAGGCCGAATTTGATGTGAATGGCGGCGGTCAGGCGCTGATCCAGCTCGCTATATCCCGGCCCAACAGCAGCTTTTACCGGCGAAATCATATCGCCAATGACATATTCCGGCGCATCATGCAGCAGGGCCGCCAGTTGCCATTTTACTGGGGCCTTGGGGTACATGCGGGAAAACAGCTCTTCGACCAGCAGCGAATGCTCGGCGACGGAATAGGCAAAATCACCGCGCGTTTGGCCGTTCCAGCGCGCCACAAAAGCCAGCCCATGGGCGATATCGCTGATCTCGATATCCATCGGTGTTGGGTCCAAAAGGTCCAGGCGGCGACCCGAGAGCATCCTTTGCCATGCGCGTGCTGCCATATCTCATTCCTTAGTCGTCATTTTGGGCCCCGGTCAGTGGGATTGTTTCGGCCTGAAACCAGGGTCAGCTATCAAACAAACGGCTTCACAATCAACCTAAAGAGAACTATCCCTGATCTTGATATTTTAACGAGGTAAAAGAGCAATGGATCAGGCAAATCTACCCGATATGGATATGGACAGCTGGAAAGAGCGGTCATCGGAAGAAGTTGGGTTCTGGCAAAACTGGATTCTGACCAAGGGTCATAAATGGCCTCAGGATTTTGCCCTGCGAACTGACCCTAAAACTCCGCTGTACAATAGCATCACAAATTTCATACATGAGCTTGGCATAAAGCCAGGTGCGGATGTTTCGATTATGGATATTGGTTCAGGACCCTTGACCGCGCTTGGGAAGGTCAGTGAGAAATTTAATATCAGTCTCACGCTGGCTGACCCTCTAGCAGAAGAATACAATCGCCTGCTGGACGAGGTCGGCGTGACCGGTGTACCACGTCCGCAGACTGGGTTTTTCGAGACATCAGCCTCGCAATTTGGTTCCGAGGCCTTTGACGTCGTCTGGTGCTGTAACTCGCTTGATCATTCTTTGGACCCGCTGCTGGGTTTGTATAATCTCCTGGACTTATGCAGCATTGGTGGCGGATTGATTTTGCGCTTCCACCCCAACGAGGCAGATGGCGGTGCCTATGCCGGTCTACACCAGTGGAACCTTGATCTGGAAGACGGCCAGATCACGCTGAGTCAAAAGGAGCGCACGGTTAGCTTGATGCCGCTTTTGGAACAGCAGGAAATCCTGGGAATCACCCAGCTCGAAGGCCAAGGCGCGGCAAAGGGCGCGATCATTGTCAGAGTCAAAAAGACAACATCCTGTAACCTGTCTCAGTGTTTGCTGGGCTGAACCGGTCAATCTTCACATTTCATTCTCTTGATCGCCTTTATGGTGCGATTTGTGATAGAGGCCTCGTAAACAAACCTGGAGCAAAGTCGTGACGACTGACTATACTGTAAAAGACATCAACTTGGCGGCGTTCGGCCGCAAAGAACTGGACATCGCAGAGACCGAAATGCCGGGCCTGATGTCGCTGCGCGCTGAGTACGGCGAAGAAAAGCCGCTGAAGGGCGCGCGGATCGTTGGCTCGCTGCATATGACCATTCAGACTGCTGTTCTGATTGAAACACTTGTGGCGCTGGGCGCCGATGTGCGCTGGGCCTCCTGCAACATCTTCTCCACCCAGGACCACGCCGCCGCTGCCATTGCTGAAGCCGGCGTTCCGGTTTTTGCCATCAAGGGCCAGACCCTGGTTGAGCATTGGGACTACCTGGATAAATCCTTCATGTTCCCCGAAGGCGCCAATCTGATCCTCGACGATGGTGGCGACGCGACCCTTTATGTGCTGCTCGGCGCCCGTGTTGAGGCCGGTGAGACTGATCTGATCGAAGTGCCAACTTCTGAAGAAGAAGAAGCTATCTTTGCCCAAATCAAAAAGCGTATGGCGGCAAGCCCCGGCTGGTTCACCAAGACCCGCGAAGCGATCCTGGGTGTGTCCGAGGAAACCACCACCGGCGTGCACCGTCTTTATGAGCTGCAGAAAAATGGCCAGCTGCCGTTCCCTGCCATCAACGTGAACGATTCCGTCACCAAGTCGAAGTTCGACAACAAATACGGCTGTAAAGAATCGCTGGTGGACGGCATCCGCCGCGCCACCGACACCATGATGGCCGGCAAGGTTGCCGTTGTCTGTGGCTATGGTGATGTTGGCAAAGGCTCTGCTGCCTCGCTGGCTGGCGCTGGCGCCCGCGTCAAAGTTACCGAAGTTGATCCGATCTGCGCCCTGCAGGCCGCCATGGACGGTTTTGAAGTTGTGCGTCTGGAAGATGTTGTGTCCAGCGCTGATGTCTTCATCACCACCACCGGCAACAAGGACGTGATCCGCATCGAGCATATGCGCGAGATGAAGGACATGGCGATCGTTGGCAACATCGGTCACTTCGACAATGAAATTCAGGTGGCAAGCCTGAAGAACCACAAGTGGACCAACATCAAAGAACAGGTCGACATGATCGAGATGCCCTCGGGTAGCCGTCTGATCCTGCTCTCTGAAGGTCGTCTGCTGAACCTCGGCAATGCCACCGGTCACCCGTCCTTTGTGATGTCGGCCTCTTTTACCAACCAGGTTCTGGCTCAGATCGAGCTGTGGCTGCGCGGTGATGACTACAAAAACGAAGTCTACATCCTGCCCAAGCACCTGGACGAAAAAGTCGCCCGTCTGCACCTGGAGCGCATCGGCGTTAAACTGTCGAGCCTGACTCCTGAGCAGGCCTCTTACATTGGTGTGACCCCAGAAGGTCCGTTCAAGCCCGAGCACTATCGTTACTAAGATCTGGTCCAGATCTGACAAGAGGCGCCATCCAGGGGAGACCTTGGGTGGCGTTTGCGTTTCAGCGCTTTAGCATGGTCCACAAGCTCTTTGCTCTTCGCATTCTTTCGTCGAGAGCGACTGGTGCTAACCAGGTCAAAAACTCTTCGGCCGAAAAGGTTTCTGGCTGATAGTCGAACAAATCCTGATGCAGCGTAACAGTCTGCGCTTTCGGGTCCACTTCCAAACTGATGATGTTAAAAGCTTCTTCGGTGCGGTATTCCTTGTTTAGGGCTTTGCGAATTAGCGCTTTTACATATGCCACATTGTTGTGGACCTCTGAATCTAAGTACTCGATTGCGATGTCTCTGTTGCTCGCGGTCATTTCAAGTCTCCGTGCACATGCTGCCAATTATTCTACGAACCTCTGGAAACAGCTAGCGGGGAAAAGCCGTAGAATCTTTTCCTTTGTCTCTGACGAGACAGGCGTTAGGCTTTTGTTAAGTCATTGCTAATTCTAGACTTTGACCAACCTGACCTGGAGCTGGAGAATCCCAATGGGTAAGAGAGATGACCTGATCGCGCAATATGCCGATGACCTGAAAACCAAATGCGGCATGGACGTCGATATGGACCTGTTGACCAAGGTTACCATTGGTTGTGGCCCGGCGATCTACAATGCAGATGCTTCTACCGTGGCGTCGAGCCAGGAGAGCGAGCTGGAAACCGTCAAAGACAACTTTCTGATCAAGAAACTAGGCTTGGCAGACGGACCAGAACTGATGGAAGCCATCGGCAAAGTGGTTGAGACCTATGGAAAATCCGAGCGCAACAAATACCGCGCCGTTGTCTACTACATGCTGACCAAGCATTTTGGCAAAGAAGCCGTCTACGGCTAAGCCTCTGGCTGTCAGCCCTGGCTTTTGCGCCGGATAATCCTGGCAGGCTCTGCAATTCCCAATATGAGACACTCGGCCAAGTTGCCGGGTGTTTCGCATTTGAATGGTATTGTCCGTGCATAGCAATTGCCAAATCGCCCTTGGCTGAGCTATCAACTAGGTACCAGCCAGGACGGCTAGGACCGAAATTTTCATACGCGTGTGGTGGATAGTGGAGCACGCGGGGTGGAAGGGAAGATCCTACTCTCCTGTTGGATCTTCCCTTTTCTATTTTTCCGGACCTTGGGTTTTTCAAACCACTTGGCTCCGACGTGGGATTGCAGCAATCCCAAGGCCTGTTGCTTGTCGCGGATATCTGATGCGGAATTGGCCCTTCAGAACAGCGATAGCACCAGGCCGATCACGGCGCAGGCCAGGGTGGCATAGCCGCCATCAATCAGCGTCAGTTTAATCGGCCGACCGCCATATAGGTTGTTCAGGGCAATCCAGGGGCTGATGAAGAACAACCCAACACCAAGACCCGCAACCAGACCCGCGCCTGCCTCGGTGATTCCCGACAGGGCAAAGATATGGCGCATCATGCCGGCCACGATCAGCTGAAGGCAAAAACTGATGGCAAAAATCAGCGGGCTTTGTCCGCATTCGGGTTTGCCATCAGTGCCGCGTTTGATTCCGGCGGCCACCATCCAGGGCTCTGCCAGAATGCTGTAATAGACCGCGCCAAAGGCAAATCCGGCCAAGGCAGCAGCCAAAACATTCAGAATTTCCATGAGTTTCCTCCCAACCTCAGGACCTGGAAAGGTCTTGCATCGGGATCAGATTGGCAGATCAGTTGGGCTCTGTCTGCCCCAAGCCGCAGATCACCTGCCATTCTTCGGCAGTTACAGGCTGCACCGACAGTCGGGAGTTCCTGATCAGAATCATCTCTTCCAGCCGCGGATCTGCCTTGATTTGGTCCAGTGTCACTGGCTGGGTAAAATCGCGGATCGCCTTGATATCAACGCAGTCCCAGCGGGAGTCATCGGTGGTGCTGTCGGGATGCGCCTCGGCGCAGATCTCGACAATACCCACCACCGATTTTTCCTTTTGGGAGTGATAGAAAAAGCCCCGGTCGCCCAGGGCCATTTCGCGCATGAAGTTGCGCGCCTGATAATTGCGCACGCCGTCCCATTCTTCACCGGCATCCCCCTTGGCGACCTGATCCGGCCAGCCCCAGGTGGAGGGTTCCGATTTGAACAGCCAATAGCGCATCAGCCGATGACTTTCTTCCAGGTGATCAACTCGACCGCTTCAAACAGGCCCGCCTTGTTATAGGGGTCAGCTGCGGCCCAGGCCTCTCCCGCGGTCATGTCTTCAACATCCAGGATAATCAGTGATCCGGCCATATCGCCGTTTTGATCGAGCAGCGGGCCGGCTTCGGCGACAACGCCAGTCTCTTCGATATAGGCAAGGTGAGCCGCGCGGTTGTCGACACGGGTCTGCAGGTGGTCCGGCTTGTCGCGGGCGATCAGGGCAATCAGCATGTTATTCCTCTTTCAACGGGCGTGCCAGCAGTTGAGCGCTGGCAGTGGCAATCGTCAAGTCACCATCGAGTAACCCAACAACGGTTTTGGTCAGGGGCATGTCCAGCCCCATGGTTTTGGCCTTGGCCACGGTGGCACGGGCTGTGGCGGCGCCTTCGACGGTGATTTTGGGGTCAAACCCTTCACCTCGACCAATCGACAACCCCAGCTGGTAGTTGCGCGACAGGGTAGAGCTGCAGGTCAGGGTGAGATCCCCAAATCCGGAGAGCCCCGCCAGGGTTTCCGGCTCGGCACCGCAGGCCAGCGCCATGCGCTGCATCTCGGCAAAGCCGCGGGTCATCAGTGCGGCGCGAGCGCTGTCGCCAAGCCCGGCGCCAATCACCGCGCCACAGGCAATGGCGATGATGTTTTTCAGCGCCCCGCCCAGCTCGGCGCCGCTGGTATCGGTGGTGCGGTAAAGCCGCAGATTGGCCGTGGTCAGCTGGTGCTGCAAGTCCCGGCCCAGATCGGCATCGGCGCAGGCCAGGGTCAGCGCGGTTGGCAGGCCACGGGCGATATCGGCAGCAAAACTGGGGCCGGTCAGCAGGGCGGGTTTTGCCGTCGGCAGAACTTCAGTGATCACCGCGATCGGGCCCAGGCCGGTCTGTAACTCGATGCCCTTGCAGCAGGCCACCAGGGTTTTGGTGGCGAGCGCCACCTGATGCGCCTGCAGCACTGCGCGCAGCTTTTGCATTGGCACCGCCAGAAGTAGCACTTCGGACAGGGCGGCCTCGGAGAAATCATGGGTGAGCGACAGATCGTCTGGCAATGGCACGTCCGGCAGGCGGGCTGTATTGCAGCGCTGCGCTTGCATTTGGGCAATGTGATCCGCGTCGCGGGCCCAAAGAGTGACGGGGGATTGTTTGGCCAAAGAGATGGCCAGAGCGGTGCCAAAAGCGCCCGCACCCAGAACGGAAACACTCATGCCTTGGCTCCCTTGCGTCCCGACCCCAGCATGGCGGGGCTGCTTTGATCCAGCGGCCAGCGGGGGCGGGCGGTCAGATCCATGCCGTCGCGCGCACCGGCCTTGAAACGCTCCATCCCGGCATAGGCGATCATCGCGGCATTGTCAGTGCACAGCACCAATGGCGGCGCGACAAATCGGGTGTTCATTTCCTGACAAACAGTCTCTAACGCGGTACGAATGGCAGTATTTGCTGCCACGCCACCTGCCACAGCCAGGGTTGGGGTCTGGGGCGTTTCGTCCAGATAAAGCGCCAAAGCCCGACGGGTTTTGGAGGCCAAAACATCGGCCACGGCGGCCTGAAACCCGGCACAAAGATCGGCGCGATCCTGTCGAGTGAGGCCGAATTTCTCCGCGACGATCTGATCGCGCATCCGCATCAGGGCGGTCTTCAGCCCAGAAAAGGACAGGTTGCAATCCGCGCGTTGGATCAGCGGACGTGGGAAGCGGAATCGTTTGGGATCGCCGCTCTCGGCTTCCTGTTGCACCGAGGGGCCACCGGGCTGCGGCAGGCCCAGCAGCCGCGCGGTCTTATCAAAGGCCTCACCCGGTGCATCATCAATGGTGCCGCCCAGCCGGGTGAAATCCTCGGGGCCACGGGCGATCAGATATTGGCAATGGCCGCCGGACACCAAGAGCATCAGATAGGGGTAGGTGACATCATCGGTGAGCCGCGGAGTCAGCGCATGGCCGGCCAGATGGTTGACGCCCACCAGCGGCAGGCCGGTTGCAGCAGCAATACCCTTGGCGCACATCACACCGGACATGACGCCGCCAATCAGCCCCGGCCCGGCGGTGACGGCGATGGCATCAAGATCATGCAGGGTGACCTCGGCAGCTTTGAGCGCGTCGACAACGCAGAGGTCCAATTTCTCGGCATGGGCGCGGGCGGCGATTTCCGGCACCACCCCACCAAAGGCGCTGTGCAGCTCGGTCTGACCAAAGACAATCGACGACAGCACTTCGGCGCGCTGACCCGGCGCCTGCCGCACCACGGCGGCGGCGGTATCATCACAGCTGCTCTCCAACCCCAAAAGTGTCAGGCTTTGTGTCATGGTCTACCCGTTGCATCAGATTGCTGGTGGAGCTAGCACCTATGGGTGATGCAAACAATCCCAGGAGCCCAAACCATGCGCGACGCCAAAGCCAGCGACAGGAAGGTGGCTCTGTTGATGACCCGCCCGCCCGCCGCATCGGCACGGTTTGTGGCGCAGCTGCCGCCAGAGCTGCTGGTGCGGCTTACGGTTCTCGAGGCACCCTTGCTGGAGATCAAGCTGTTGGAACTGGAGGCGGGACTTTCGTTTGACGGCTATCTGGGCGTGATTTTTACCTCTGCCAACGGTGTAACAACAGCAGGCGTGCCGCCGCAGGGCCTGCCCGCCTATTGCATTGGTGCGCGTACCACTCAGGCCGCTACCGAGGCCGGATGGCAGGCGCAAAATTGTGGCGCGACAGCCGCCGAGTTATGCGGCAGTCTTCAGGCTACCCCCCCGCCGGTGCCGCTGTTACATCTGCATGGGCGCCATACCCGGGGTGAGGTTGCCGAAACCCTGACTGCCGCAGGTCTGCTTTGTGAGGGACGGGTGATCTATGAGCAGCGACTCTTGCCGTTGGAGCCAGAGATCCGCCAGCAGATCGGCGCGCAAAGCGATGTGGTGGTGCCGCTTTTTTCGCCCCGCACTGCGCGGCATTTTGCCAGTCTGGGGCTAGATCAAAGGAATTTGACTTTGATTGCGTTAAGTCAGGCCGTAGCCGAAGAGCTGAAGGGCTTGAACTACAAGGACTTGCAGGTAAGTAAGATGCCTGACGCACCCAGCATGGCTGTGATGGTCCGTGATGCCGCAGTTCGTTTGGCGCACCTTGAGGGTGGCAAACCGGCGCAGTAGGATCGCCGGTATTGTGGTGAGTTTAGGTGATTTTAGAATCGAGGGGAGGCCGGCGTGGCTGACAAGACAACTGCGGATGATGTGACCAAGCCTGAGGCTGGCACGCAGGAGCCAGGCGCAAAAAATGCGCTGCCCTCGGATACGGAGACCCCGACCCCTGAGGAAGAGACCGAGGGGGTTGAGCTTGAAGCTAGTGATGTGGTGAGTTCTTCCGAGACCGAGACCGAGACCGAGACCGAGACCGAGACCGAGACCGAGACCGAGACCGAGACCGAGACCGGCGCGCAAGAGGTTGCTGAGAGCGAAGAGCCTTCCGCCCCTGCGCCGCAGGTTGAACGGATTATCGAAAAACGCGGCGGTTTTGGCTCTGCCCTTATCGGCGGCGCAGTGGCTGCTGTTCTGGGCTTTGTTGTCGGACAAGTTGGCGTGCTCAATTCTGTATTGCCCGCCAGCCTGCAGGGCCCATCGGCCATTGATGTTTCAACTTTTGAAGCCGAACAGGCGCTGTTGAAACAGCAGATCTCGGCGCTTACTGCACAGCAAAAGGACCTGCAACTGCCTGATATCGCTCCGCTGGAGCAGCGGATCGAGGCCGTTGAAGGGGCATTGAGCACGCTTGGCGAGAGCCAGGAAGATGCGGCGCTGGAAGAGGCCGTTGCGGCACTCTCTGCCCGGTTGGATCAGATAGAAACCCGCCCCATTACGGAAAGTGCCTCGCCGGAGGCGGTTGCCGCCTTTGAGGCGGAGCTCGGCAAACTGCAAGAGAGCCTTGGCCAGCAACGCGCCGAGGTCGAAGAGATGCTGGCGGAAGCCCGGCTTACCGAACAGGCCAGCCTTGAAGCCGCCAGAATTGCCACGGCGCAGACGGCCCTGGCAAAAATTCGCGTCTCGCTGGATGCCGGGGGGGCCTATTCGGCCGCCGTGGCAGAGCTGCAGGCGCAGCAGGTTGTGGTCCCGGCAGCGCTCTCTGGCAGCGCCGAGGCGGGGGTTGTCTCGCTGGCCGGGCTGCAGGCCAGCTATGTGCCAGTGGCGCGCGAAGCCCTGGCCCTGGCGCGCGACGGCAACAAGGGTAGCGGTGGTTTGATGGGCTATGTCAATCG
>NZ_JBDWPJ010000107.1:0-8435 GCF_039971195.1 Pseudophaeobacter sp. | reverse complement strand
CCGGCCATGGCGGCATTGATCCGGGCGCCGAGGCCGAAGGCGGCATCGTGGAAAAGGACCTGATGCTACAATTTGCCTTGGAGCTGGGCGAAGTGCTGGTGCGTTCAGGCCAGTTTGAAGTACAGGTTACCCGCGATGGGGATTATTTTGTCTCTTTGGAGCGGCGCACGGCGCTGGCCCATCAGGCGGGCGCGGATCTGTTTATCTCTTTGCATGCGGATTCTCTGACCCAGGGCCATGCCCATGGGCTGACGGTCTACACCCTATCACAAGAGGCCTCGGATGCGGCCTCCGCCAGCCTGGCAGAACGTCATGACCGGGCAGATCTGTTGTCCGGCACCGACCTGTCCGATACCGATGATTTGGTTGCAGGTGTCATGTTGGACCTTGCGCGACAAGAAACCCAACCGCGCAGCATGGCCTTGGCGCGGGCACTGGTCATGGGGCTCACCGAACAGGGCGGCCCGGTCAATCGCAAGCCGCTGCGCTCTGCTGGATTTTCGGTGCTGAAATCTGCGGATATCCCTTCGGTGCTGGTGGAGATTGGATTTCTCTCCAGTGACCGCGATCTGGCAAATCTGCTGGACCCGGACTGGCGTCGCCAAACCGCTGCGGCAATCCTGAAAGGGTTGATCGACTGGCGCATTCAGGATGATGCACAACGCGCATTGGTGCGTCAGTAAATCACGCTTGGGTGGTTCTGCCCGGTTCTGCTCGCCCCTGAAGAGGGCCACTGGCTGCGATCCGGGGGTGCTCTAGCTGACTAAACGGCGGTTTCATGGTGCGGGGGAGGTTGATTTTCCCCCTCCGACGGCATTATTCCGCTGTTTCCGGTTTTGACCCCAGGCAGTCGCCCTCCTATATAGACCTCACCCCGCGAGAAAGGCCGCATACGTGCTCAGGTTCATTCTATCCTTCTTTGGTTCTATCTTCAGCACCATCACCCTTGGTGTGGCCATGGTCGCTTTGACTCTGGGGGCCGTGTTCTGGATCTATGGGCGCGATCTGCCGAGCCATGAATCCCTGTCGCAGTATCAGCCGCCAACCATCAGCCGGATCTATTCCGGTGAGGGGCGGATGATCGATGAGTTTGCCAAGGAAAGGCGCCTGTTTACCCCCTCCGAAGATATCCCGGACATGGTGAAACAGGCTTTCATTTCGGCCGAGGACAAGAATTTTTATTCCCATAAGGGCTATGATGCCCGTGGTATTGCAGCGGCCGCTATCGAGGCGGTACGGTCGCGTGGGGACAATGTGCGCGGCGCCTCGACGATTACCCAGCAGGTGATGAAAAACTTCCTGTTGTCGGGTGACCGCAAGGCTGCGCGTAAGATCAAGGAGATCATCCTCGCCACCCGGCTTGAGGAAACTCTGAACAAGGACCAAATCCTTGAGCTGTATCTCAATGAGATTTTCCTGGGCCAGAACTCTTACGGGGTGACGGCAGCGGCGCAGAGCTATTTCAACAAGACCCTCGGTGAGCTGGCCCCGCATGAGGCCGCAACGCTCGCCTCGATGCCAAAAGCGCCGGGCAAGTTTCATCCAGTACGGGGCAAGGAACGCCTGACTGAGCGGCGCGACTATGTGCTGCGCGAGATGTTTGAAAACGGCTATATCTCAGAGGCGGTCTACAAGGTCGAGATCCAGCAGCCACTGCGGTCGGTTCAAAACGGTGATTTTGAAAGCTTCCGCACAACGCTGCCGCCGCGTGACTATTTCTCGGATGAGATCCGCCGCCAGCTGTCCGAGGATTTTGGCGAAGGCGAATTCTTTACTGGTGGTCTGTCGGTACGGGCTACAATCGATGCCGAGATGCAGACCGAGGCGGCGGATGCGCTGCGCACTGGCCTGCAGAAGTATGACCGTTCGCGCGGCATCTGGATCGGCACCGGATTTACCCTCGAAGAATCCGTGCTTGGTGATGAAGCCAGCTGGCGCGAAGCCCTGGCCGCAACGGAAGTGTCCCGTGACATCACCCTGGGCGGTAAATGGTTCCCGGCTGTAGCGCTGGAAGTGGGCGACAAGAACTTGGTTGTGGGCGTCGAAGACCAAACAGGCACCGGCACTGTGCCGCGCGATGACATCAAGTGGATGAAGGGCAGCTTCAAAGACAATATCACCCGCGGTGATGTGGTTCTGGTGCGGGCCGAAACTGCGGATGATGGCAGTTTTAAACACTGGTCCCTGCGCCAGGTGCCAGAAGTCCAGGGCGGTTTTGTCGCCATGGACGTGAACACAGGCCGGGTTCTGGCTATGCAGGGTGGGTTCTCCTACCAGCATTCGGTGTTCAACCGGGCAACCCAGGCGCAACGCCAGCCGGGTTCGAGCTTCAAGCCCTTTGTCTATGCGGCGGCTCTGGACAGTGGTTACAGCCCGGCGACCATCGTGGTGGATGCGCCAATCGAGATCAACACACCCCAAGGGTTGTGGCGTCCCAAGAACTCCTCCAACAAGTTCTACGGCCCAACCCCGCTGCGCACCGGCATCGAAATGAGCCGGAACCTGATGACCATTCGTCTGGCGCAGGAAGTGGGCATGCCGGTGGTTGCGGGCTATGCGGAACGCTTTGGCGTTTATAACGACATGGGGCCTTTCCTGGCCAACTCATTGGGGGCTGAAGAGACCACACTTTACAAGATGGTGGCAGCCTATGCGATGTTTGCCAATGGTGGCGAACGGGTGCAGCCGACCCTGGTAGACCGGGTACAGGACCGCTATGGCCGCACCATCTATCGCCACGATGACCGCGACTGCGTTGATTGCTCTGCGCTGACCCTGCCTGCAGGCCAGTCGCCGCGTATTGCCACCGACCGTGAACAGGTGATGGATCCGATCACTGCTTACCAGCTTAGCTCGATGATGCAGGGGGTTGTGGACCGTGGCACCGCGTCGAGCGTGATCAACCTGCCAGTGCCCACTGCCGGCAAGACCGGGACCACCAATGATTCCCGCGATGTCTGGTTTGTCGGCTTTACCTCCAACATCGTGGCCGGCTGCTACATGGGCTTTGACCAGCCCCGTCCCATGGGGCGCGGTGCCTATGGCGGCACCATGTGTGGCCCGGTATTCCAACAGTTCATGAAGGTCGCGACCGAGAAATTTGGCGGTGGTCCTTTCGAAGTACCTGAAGGCGGCCATTTTATCAAAATCGACCGCTATACCGGCGCCCGTCTGCCCAACACCGCCTCGGGCTCCTATGTTGTGGCCGAGTATTTCCGCGACGGGGCCGAGCCCATCTTTGGTCTGGCGTTTGACGGTGGCTTTGCCATGGGATCGGACCTGCCACTATTGGAAGAAGTCCAGCAATCGGGACGCCAAGTGACGACCTCGAGCGGCGGCACGGCGGTTCTGGGGCCCAAGGCGACCTTTGGGACAGTCACCTCAGGCGGTCAATACTAGCGGCGCTGCGGCTCACTTGTTTTGTTGTGCCAGACTAGGGAGAAGCCTTCTTCCGGTATTGGCGCCACAAAGTATTTGGAGAACTGGTGAAACTGCCCTTCGGTGGTTTGAAAGGGATGTTCGCCTGCCGCATTGCGCCGGGCCAGCCGTTGCAGACAAAGCGCATCCTTGGCAGCCAAGACATGAAGCTGATTGGCGGCCTTGGTCTGGTCCAGCAGGCTGCGCATCCATTGGCGCGCTTCAACGGTGTTGGCGGAGAAATCCAACACAACAGAGATCCCCGTATTCAACAAGGCGATCACATGAGGCCCCATAGCCTGTCGCAGGCGCGTGGTGCAGCGCAGGTAATCCGCCGGTGAGCGGAGTTCTTCTGGATAGAGCGCGCTTAGCCAACTGTCTTCCGACAGGAGCACATGGCGATCACGGCGCGACAGTTTAGCGGCCAGGGTGGATTTTCCAGAGGCGATTTTTCCGCAAAACAAATGCAGGGTGGGTAGTTGACTGGTCATTGGAAGCAACTCTTCAAAAGGCGCAGGGGCGCCAATGACAAATGGATATGATTAAGAACCCCGGCCCGGCCTATCGGACCGGGTGGCTAATTCGCAGCGGGCAAAGGTGGCCCAGGAGTTGATCCAAGCGTGTCATGGCAAAGACCTGCCATGTTTTGCCAGCGCGGTCCAGTTTCCTGTGACTGAGGGGTCTGAAAGGCGCGTCGGCCTCGCGGCTGCTTGCCCGCAGTCGCCGCGTGGTCTATCACCCTTGCTTGATACGTAAGTTCAAGGAAATCACATGCGCGCTGAGACCCAAAACACTGTGGCCGAGATCGAGAAGTCGCTGGAGCTTTTGGCGCAGCGTCTGAATTGGGAAACTGCCGAATACCGGTTGGAGGAATTCAATGCGCGTGTCGAAGACCCGAACCTTTGGGATGATGCGGAGGCCGCGCAAAAACTGATGCGTGAGCGACAGAACCTGGTCGATGCGATTGATACCTACAAAGGCATCAAGCAGGACCTCGCAGATAACATTGAGCTGATCGAGCTTGGCGAGATGGAAGAGGACGAAGAAGTCATTTCTGATGCGGAAGAGGCGTTGAAGGCACTCAAAATCACCGCAGCGGAGAAAGAGCTGGAGGCGCTGCTGGACGGCGAAGCTGACAGCAATGACACTTTCCTGGAAATTAACTCGGGCGCGGGCGGTACTGAAAGCTGCGACTGGGCCTCTATGTTGGCGCGGATGTATGTGCGCTGGGCCGAGAAAAAAGGCTACAAGGTTGAGCTGCAATCGGAGAGCGCTGGCGAAGAAGCCGGCATCAAATCAGCCGCTTACAAGATCACGGGGCATAATGCCTATGGCTGGCTGAAATCTGAGAGCGGTGTCCACCGTCTGGTGCGGATCTCGCCCTTTGACTCCGCTGCCAAACGTCATACCTCGTTCAGCTCGGTCTGGGTCTACCCGGTTGTGGATGACAATATCGAGATCGAGGTCAACCCCGCAGATATCCGTATTGATACCTATCGCTCGTCGGGCGCGGGCGGTCAGCACGTAAACACTACCGACTCAGCGGTGCGGATCACCCACCATCCTACTGGCATCGTGGTGACCTCCTCCGAGAAATCGCAGCACCAGAACCGCGACATCGCCATGAAGGCGCTGAAATCGCGGCTCTATCAGCAAGAGCTGGACCGTCGCAACGCTGCCATCAACGAGGCGCATGAAAACAAGGGCGATGCAGGCTGGGGCAGTCAGATCCGCTCTTACGTCTTGCAGCCCTATCAGATGGTCAAAGATCTGCGCACCAGCCACGAGACATCAGATACCAAAGGCGTGTTGGATGGGGATCTCGACGGTTTCATGGCAGCAACCCTGGCGCTGAATGTTGCGGGCAAAAGCCGCTCGGAAGCGCAGGGCGAGTAGACTCTTTACCTATCAAACACATGATATCGGGTGGATCGCGCGGGTGCAGGAAAGATCCTGCGCCCGCTTTTTATTGCCCCATGGTCTGCGAACAGGAGCGCAGGGATCTGCCTCCTGTTCGCATCGCGCGCAGTCTTGGCAGCTTGGAACGCGGCGAAGGCAGTTTCCTCAATAATTTAAAAGCTTAGGCGAGGGTGCGACTTTGCAGCTGTGGTTTTCACCGCTAGGCTGGCTTGTAATCGCAGCAGGAGACCCGACAATGTATCACCCCTATGGATCCGCCTGTGAACTGGTGTCAAAGCTGCGCAATGGCAGCGTGACCGTGGTAGAGGTGATGCAGGCCACGCTGGACCGGATCGATGCGCTCAATCCTGGCCTCACCGCCATCGTAGCCCTGCGTTCTCGCGCCGAATTGATGGAAGAGGCGGCAGCGGCTGACAGGGCTGAGCAACGCGGAGCCCTGCATGGGCTGCCCATGGCGATTAAGGATCTGGCCAATGTGAAAGGCATTGCCTCAACCCAGGGCTCGCCTCTGTTCAAGGATTTTGTGCCCCGGGAGGATGAGTTGTTTGTCTCCCGTCTGCGCGATGCTGGCGCGATTTTGATGGGCAAGACAAATACGCCGGAGTTTGGTCTGGGCTCGCATACCTTCAATCCTGTCTACGGTGCCACCGGCAACCCCTTTGATCCGAGCCGCAGTTGCGGTGGCTCTTCCGGCGGGGCTGCGGTGGCTTTGTCGGCGGGGCTGGTGGCCCTAGCAGATGGGTCAGACATGATGGGATCACTGCGCAATCCGGCGGGCTGGAACAATGTCTATGGCTTCCGTCCCACCTGGGGGCTGGTCCCAGCTGAACCTTCAGGAGACCTGTTTTTGCACCAGCTGGCCACCCTGGGCCCCATGGCGCGCAGCCCTGAGGACATCGCCCTGTTGTTGGATGTGATGTCAGGCCCGGACCCGCGGCAGCCCCTGGCGCGCAGTCGCGAGACTATGCTGCCTTTGCCAGAGGTAAGACCGATGCGGATTGGCTGGCTGGGGGACTGGGGGGGAGCCTTCCCAATGGAGCCGGGTATTCTGGAGCTATGCACCCAGGCTTTGGACGCATTTGCCAAATTGGGCCATGTAGTGGAAGCCGTGGCTCCACCGTTTGAAGCCGAAGAGATCTGGGAGTCCTGGATCACCCTGCGCTCCTATGCGGTGGCAGCGGGGCTGCGGGCCTTTGACAACAATCGCGAGGCCTTGAAGGACACCGCCATCTGGGAGCTGGAGCGCGGGCTGGGTTTGAGCGGCAGCGAGATACAGGCGGCGTCAGACCAACGGTCCCATTGGCAGCGCCGGGCAGTTGAGCTGTTTCAAAAATATGATGCCTTGATCCTGCCAACGGCGCAGTGCTGGCCTTTCCCGCTGGATCAGGATTATCCGCGCAATATCAATGGTAAGTCGATGGACAGCTATCATCGCTGGATGCAGGTAGTAACGCCGGTTAGCCTGCTGGGGTTTCCCTGTCTAGCGGTGCCCGCTGGCTTTGGGGCGGAGGGGCTACCGATGGGGTTGCAGGTCTTTGGATCCCAAGGCCAGGACCAAAAACTTCTGGCTTTGGGGGAGCAGTACCATCAAGTCACAGGCTGGCCGCAAAAATCACCGCCCCCCTGCGGATGAGGCAGAGCGGCAAGGCAAAGGAATTTTTCTGGGGAGGAGAGTTTAGTGAGTGAAAAGCAATTTGGTGTGCCGACTCTGCGGCCCATGCAGGCTGAAATTCTGGCAGAGGCGCTCAAAAGCGGCTGGCGGGACTTTTGCCGCAAACCGGGCTACGGACTGTTCTTCGCCGGGTTCTATGTGCTGGCAGGGTGGATGATGACCTGGATCACGCTCGAAACCGGCACCACCTTCTGGTTGGTTCTGGCAGCCATTGGCTTTCCCTTGATTGGCCCCTTCGCAGCTGTTGGTCTCTACGAGGTCTCCCACCGATTGGAACAAGGCGAGGCGATGAATGTCGGCGAAATCCTCGGCGTCATCCTGCACCAAAGTCGGCGCCAACTGCCGTCGATCTGCGCCATCATCATCGTGGTGTTTTTATTCTGGTTCTTCCTGGGCCATATGATTTTTGCCCTGTTTCTCGGGCTGACCACAATGACAAATATCTCCAGCTCGCTGGAAGTGTTTTTGACCATGAATGGGATGATGATGCTGGCGGCTGGCAGCCTGGTGGGGGCGCTTTTTGCGCTGCTGCTTTACATGATTACGGTGATTTCACTGCCGCTATTGTTGGATCGCGAAGTTGATTTTGTTACCGCGATGATTGCCAGTTTCACCTATGTGCAGCAAAACTTTGCGCTGATGATGCTCTGGGCTTTGGCCATTGCAGTATTCACCTTTATGGCCCTGCTGCCTGGCTTTGCCGGCCTGTTTCTGGTGCTGCCTTTGCTGGGGCATGCCACCTGGCATATCTATCGGCAAATTGCCCATTAACTGGGGCAGGCCTAGGGCCTTTGATTAGCGAAAGGGGACCTCTGGCTGCAGCAGGTGGCGGTGATAGGGGATCAGTTCTTCGGTGCTGGCAAAACCGGCGTTGCGAGCAGTTCTGAGCGCAGGTCCCAAGTCATGCCCAAGGTGTTCGTAAACCATACGTGTGACCCGCTCGCCGGTGCTATCACGCACCGTTCGCGCGACATAGCCAAGCCAAAAGTTGTTCTCTAGGGAGCCGACCCGCGCCAGATAGTTGAAGGAGTAGGTCATCGCATGGCGCCGCGAGATGACAAAAGCAACACCGTCTTCGTGCGAGGTCACAACGCCGCGGAACTCACGCACCTTGGCCCCGTCTGGAAGGCCCTGGTAGCGCATTGCATCGCGCGCCTCAAACCCCTTGATATAGGTTGCCGTGCTGCCAGAGCGGAAGACATAGACCAGACCAATCACGAATTTCTCGCTGTTGACAAAGCTGCGTCGGGTGAATCGGTAAAAGCCCGTCGGAAACATGGTTTCGTGGACCTGCCGAATGCCATAGCCTAGAAAGTCCGAGAGGAACGGCCCGTTCAGGATCTGCCCTTGCCGCCCGATGGACTCGACGGGTTCCAGCAGAATCCGGGCATCAACTTCGAAAAAACTACAGATCCGGTCAAGTATA
>NZ_JBDWPJ010000106.1:0-6555 GCF_039971195.1 Pseudophaeobacter sp. | reverse complement strand
CTTTGTTTTGGGCAGGACGCACGGGCCTGCAATGCCAGATGGCGCGCCACCAACAGGGCGCGCCATTTGTGATAGTGATCGGTGACGATCACCACATCTGGATTGCCAAGCGCTGCCAGAATGGCACGGCTGTTTGCCAGGTTCTCGATTGTCGTATGAGACTGATCCTCAAGCAGGATGCAGTCATCCGCCACCCCCTCTGCCGCGCAGATCTGCCGCATGACCTCCGCCTCACTGGGCGGGTTTTGCCCCAGCCCACCGCTGCAAATCACGTGGCTAACCTGACCTGTTTTCAACAGATCAACCGCGCGTAGGGTACGCCGCCGTAACGTTGGCGAAGCCCTGCCGCCGGGATGCACAGCAGCGCCGAGAACAACCGCGACCGTCACCCGCCAAATTTCTTTTGCGATTTGCCGCGATATGCGCGTGTTCCGGCCTTGCCAGCGCTGGACCGGCCGCGGGATTTCACCGCCGCTTCCGAGGCTTTTTCCACCGCGTATTGCCGCGCCATCGGGTCGTCTGACACCGCCAGATCCACCGCCTCCAATCGTTTGACCTCGTCGCGCAGACGGGCGGCCTCTTCGAACTCGAGGTTTTCAGCGGCTTTGCGCATCTCGTCGCGCAGCCCCGCCAGATGTGCCTCCAGATTGGCGCCGTGCATGGGCTTGTCGATATTGGCGGTGACGCGGTTCATATCCACATCGCCCTGATACAACCCGGCCAGAACATCTTCGACATTCTTTTTCACCGTGGCCGGCGTGATGCCATGTTCGAGGTTATAGGCGATCTGCTTTTCGCGCCGTCGGTTGGTCTCTCCCAGGGCGCGTTCCATCGAACCAGTGACCCTATCGGCATACATGATGACCCGGCCCTCGGCGTTACGTGCCGCCCGGCCAATGGTCTGCACCAGCGAGGTTTCAGAGCGCAGAAAGCCTTCCTTGTCGGCATCCAGAATAGCCACCAAACCGCATTCCGGAATATCCAAGCCTTCGCGCAAAAGGTTGATGCCGATCAGCACATCAAAGGCCCCCAGTCGCAAATCACGCAGGATTTCAATCCGCTCCAGCGTATCGATATCCGAATGCATGTATCGCACCTTGATGCCCTGTTCGTGCAGGTATTCTGTCAGATCCTCGGCCATGCGTTTGGTCAACGTAGTGACCAGGGTGCGCATGCCGTTTTCCGTGACCTTGCGCACCTCGTCCAGCAGGTCGTCCACCTGCATCTTCACCGGGCGGATTTCGATCTCAGGCTCCAGCAGGCCTGTGGGGCGGATCACCTGTTCCGTAAACACACCCCCGGCCTGATCCAGCTCCCAGGCAGCAGGCGTTGCCGAAACAAAGACCGATTGCGGCCGCATTGCATCCCATTCCTCAAACTTCAAGGGACGGTTGTCCATACAGGACGGCAACCGGAAGCCATGTTCCGCCAATGTGGATTTCCGCCGAAAGTCTCCTTTGTACATGCCGCCGATCTGCGGCACCGAGACATGGCTTTCATCAGCAAAAACGATGGCGTTGTCGGGGATGAATTCAAACAGGGTTGGCGGTGGCTCACCCGGGCCACGGCCCGTCAGGTAGCGCGAATAGTTCTCGATGCCATTGCAATGGCCGGTGGCCTCCAGCATCTCAATATCAAAATTGCAGCGCTGCTCCAGCCGCTGCGCCTCCAGCAGCTTGCCCTCGCCGACAAATTGATCGAGCCGCTTTTTTAGCTCTTCCTTGATCGAGATAACCGCCTGCGTGAGCGTCGGTTTTGGGGTCACATAGTGAGAATTTGCATAGACACGGATCTGCTCAAAGGCCCCCGTGCGCTCGCCGGTCAACGGGTCAAATTCAGTGATGGCTTCCAGTTCTTCGCCAAAGAAAGACAGCTTCCAGGCGCGATCCTCCAGGTGGGCCGGGAAGATTTCCAACGTATCACCGCGCACCCGGAACGAACCGCGCTGAAAGGCCTGATCGTTGCGTTTGTATTGCTGAGCCACCAGATCCGCCATCACCTGGCGCTGGTCGTATTCCTCGCCGACCTTCAGATCCTGTGTCATCGCCGAATAGGTCTCAACCGAGCCGATCCCGTAGATGCACGACACAGAGGCAATGATGATCACATCATCCCGCTCCAGTAGAGCCCGGGTGGCGGAGTGGCGCATCCGGTCGATCTGCTCGTTGATCTGGCTTTCCTTCTCGATAAAAGTATCCGAGCGCGCCACATAGGCCTCTGGCTGGTAGTAGTCATAGAAGGAGACAAAATACTCCACCGCATTGTCCGGAAAGAAGCCTTTGAATTCACCATAGAGCTGCGCTGCCAATGTCTTGTTCGGGGCGAGGATGATCGCCGGACGCTGGGTTTCGGCAATCACCTTGGCCATGGTGAAGGTCTTGCCAGTGCCAGTCGCCCCTAGCAGTACCTGGTTGCGCTCGCCTTCACTCACACCCTCGCTGAGTTCCGCGATTGCAGTGGGCTGATCCCCGGCCGGGGAGAACTCGGTATGCATGACAAAGGCCTTGCCGCCTTCCAGCTTGGGGCGCTGCACCGCATCGCGCTCCACCATCTGCTCGGGCGTCTTGGCATCTGATTTGTCTGAATGGGCGTAGGGCATCCGGCTCTCCTGTGAGTCGTGCTGATTTTGGTCTGTTTTTGTTCTTGTTCAAGAGGCATTCGTTGCTATTCTTGCCCTCGGCCTGTTGCTGCGATGCAAAACCTGTTGAATGCGCTGGATTTGTCACCTTGTGGCAGAGGGGTAATCGGCGCATATATGTTGCACGACGAGTCACGAGGAGAGCCCCTATGCGCGCGCGGATTTACCGGCCAGCCCGAAACGCCATGACATCCGGAATGGCCAAGACCCGTAAATGGGTGTTGGACTATGCCCAGGCAAGTGCGCGCGAAGTGGATCCTCTGATGGGCTGGACCTCGTCCTCTGACACCCAAAGCCAGATCCGCCTGCGTTTTGACACCAAAGAGGCAGCGCTGGAATATGCCCAGGACCACGGCATTGATGCCGAAGTGGTCGAGCCAAAACCCCGCAAGGCCAACCTGCGCCCCGGCGGCTATGGCGAAAACTTTGCCACCAACCGACGCGTCCCCTGGACACATTGAGCTCTCCTGAATTGGGCGTTCCCGAAGTGATAGAAGTCCGCGCGGCCAATCCAGCCAGTGCGGAACTGTGGCCTTTGATCGAGGACAATCAGGCCCACGGCGCCCAAGAAACCCCCACAGAAAGCGATCACACCTTTGGTGTTGAAGAGCTGTGCCAGCCTGGCGTCTCCTTCTTTGCCGCCTATCAGACTGGTGTCCCCCTGGGCTGTGGTGCCTACAAAGCCCTGCAAGATGGCACTGCTGAGGTGAAGTCAGTTTTTGTCTCGGAGACCGCGCGCGGCCAGGGGCTGGCCCGTCGATTGATGGACCATCTGGCCCATGCAGCACAGGCCGAAGGCTTTAGCGCGCTTGTTTTAGAAACCGGCTCTCCACTTTGCCCCGGCTATGATGCCGCCCGCGCCCTCTACGAACGCCTGGGCTATTCCTACTGCGCGCCTTTTGAAGGCTACAAGGAAGACCCGCTCAGCGTTTTTATGTGTCTGCCACTGACCGCCGCCACCTGATCAAGATCACTGGACGCAATCCAGCCAAGCGCATTGCCATCACAACTCGTTGGCCCATGGCGGGTCAGCGCCGATCCGGGAAACTGTTACTCGCGCAGCCCGAGCACCCCGCTCCAGAGCCTGCTGTAAGTCATCCGGCGCAAGCGATTTGAGCTGATCTTTGCGCAGACAGCCCTGCGCAGAGAATTGAGCAAGAACACCGGCATTAAAAGTGTCACCCGCTCCCACAGTATCTGCGACCTCCGCCTGCGCCGCTGGCACATGCACCTGGGAGCCATTTGACATGAAGCCAGTAGCACCTTTTTCTCCACGGGTCAGAACCACGATGGTGACGCCCATTTTGACGATCTGCTGCACCTTGTCCTCAAGCGCGGCCGATCTCGGGAAAAGCCAGTTCAGATCCTCATCCGAAACCTTCACAATATCCGACTGTCCCATCATGCGCGTCAGACGCTGACGATAGCGGTCCTCGTTCTTGATAAAACCGACCCGGATATTGGGATCAATCATAACCACCCTATCGGTTCCTTCGCGCGCCAATAGGGCCATGTAGCTCTCTGCCGCCGGTTCACAGGCGAGGCTTATACCGCCAAAGAACAGGGTTGAGATCTTTTGAGGCAGGGGCGGAATGTCCGCAATGTTTAGCATGCGACCTGCTGAGTTTTCATCGTAGAAGACATAGGAGGCCTGGCCGTCTCGTAGGTGCACAAAGGCTAGCGTTGTTGGCCGGTTAGACCAGACGATCTGCGATAGATCCACATGTGAGCCGGTCAAATGATCCGCCAGTTGTTGGCCAAACATATCCCGCGACAGACCAGTGAGCATGCCGACAGATGCGCCCTGCCGCCCCAGCGCAACAGCTGTATTGAGCACTGCCCCACCGGGTCGTGGCACATAGGGTTCTGGCCCAGACTGGGGCCCTGACTGAGGCGCAGAGGGGATCATATCGATCAAGGCTTCGCCACAACACAGGATCATTGCGCCCCTCCGACTGGCCGGCTGGTTGAATTTCTCAAATAGCTTTTGATTGCGATCTCCACGCCTTGGCTCCAGATCAATTCAAGCCAATGGGTAAAGGCGTTTTGAAACCTACTGTTGGTCGCAAGATCCCCGTAGATTGATGCCTGTGCCAGCCAGGCCATCGGAGTTTGTCGACTTTCTATGGCCACGGTTGAGAGCTGTTGCCAATGCGGATCATTGTCTTGAATGATCCTCCCATCTTCGCGGGTTCCCTCGCACATCCGGGCCCACAGCGCCTCGACCAGAGCCAAGCCCTCTATTGCCCCATCGGCCTGCAAGGCCTCCCGCAGAATGGGCAGAACAAACTCTGAATGACGCGAAGACCCATCAAAGGCCACCCGTCGGGTGGTGTCCCGGATGGCCGGATTGGAAAACCGGGAGGCGATCAAATCGGTATAAGCCGCTGGGGTCATGCCCGGCACATCAGAGACATAGGGAACGATCTCCTCATGCTCAACTTTCTGAAAGAATTCGGAAATCAACGGATCTGCCATACACTCCGCAATGGTTTCGACCGACAGCAGCTCGCCGAGATTGGCCAAGACCTGATGCCCGGCATTCAAGATCCGGATCTTCATCCCCTCATAGTCATGCACATCTGGTGTCAGGATCACCCCGGCCTTTGCCCAGTCAGGTCGCCCGGCGCAGAAATCATCTTCCAGTACCCATTGGCGGTAGTTTTCATGGGTGACCACAGCCCTGTCATCTACCCCAAGCGCACGCGCCATGGCCAGCTCATCAGGGCCAGTTGAGGGCACAATGCAATCGACCATGGAGTTGGGAAAGCTGCAGTTGCTGTCGATCCAATCGGCCAGATCGGGCTTGATCAGCCGGGCCAGTGATACCACGGATTGCCGGGTGATCAGACCATTGCCTCTCAGATTGTCGCAGCTCATCACCGTGACCGGACCGGCTGCCGTGGCCCGCCTGAGGGCAAGCGCCGCCACAATCGCTCCAAACACGCTCAGGGGGTGATCCGGATTGGTGACATCATGTTGGATATCAGGATGCATGGCATCAAAGCCCCCGGTTTCGGGATCAATGTAGTACCCGCTCTCAGTCACCGTGAGGGAGACAATGCGGATTTCCGGCTGGGACATCTGCCGGATCAAGGGAGCATTCCCCGGCGCGACTGCCAGGTAATCGATCATCGGACCTATGATTTCAGCAGACGCACCCTGGGAAGAGAGTTCAATCAGCATTGTCAGGCAATCCTGCGCTAGGAGCCGCTGCCGCATTTCGACATCATAGGGCCGGACACCTGCTCCGATGATGGCCCAGTCCTCGGCCAGACCGTTTTGCATCAACTGATGCAGATACCAGGCCTGATGGGCGCGATGGAAATTCCCCACCCCGATATGCACGATACCCGGCGTCAGCTCAGACCTGTTGTAGTTTGGACGCAAGACCGAGCCAGGGATACGGTTCAAACTCCCCTTACTCAGCGCAACACAGCCCGCATTTGCCACCTTGGTTTCTGTCATGGAATCCGTATCCCTTGGGCGTCGAACCTGTGCAGTTGATCACCTTGCGGGCTCAGATAGATCTTATCCCCGTGTTTAACCGAAATATCGCCGGGCACCCGAACTGTAATCATATCCGAGATCCCACTGTCGTGAATATGGAGAAACGTGTCAGAGCCGAGATGCTCGGCCACGCCAACCCGCCCTTGCCAGCTGCCCTCGGTCAGGCTGACAGACAGATGTTCAGGGCGAATGCCTATTGTTGCACCGCCGTGTTTCTCCGCCTCCGCGCCATTGATCAGGTTCATCTTTGGCGAGCCAATGAAACCGGCAACAAAGGTATTACGCGGCTTGTGGTACAGCTCTAGCGGAGAGCCCACCTGTTCGATCACCCCGGCCCGCAGCACCACGATTTTGTTGGCCATGGTCATGGCCTCGATCTGGTCGTGGGTCACATAGATCATGGTGGT
>NZ_JBDWPJ010000105.1:0-16506 GCF_039971195.1 Pseudophaeobacter sp. | reverse complement strand
GCAAATGCCACGACGCGATTGCCTCCAGAGATGCCCACGCAGTGATCCCGCCAGGCAAAAATGACAAGCCCTGGAAGCCGACGAGTGCCGGAGCTGTTGCCCGAAACGAAGCGGTTTGTGCGCAGCGATACCTGGGTCGTACTTTGTGGCGACGCTGGAGCGGATACCACCGCCGAAGCCGCGTCGAAACCAAGATGCATTGTGACCTGCTCCCCATTGAGTCCGCTAATTTGGGTTAGCTCTGTTCAGGTTTTGGTCTTTCTTTGACCGGTTAGCATATTCTGCTGGCGTTCGGCCAGCGAGGCTTGTGTGCGGGCGGTGATGGTTAAAGTCGTTTCGCCAGGATGCGATCAGATTGCGGGCATGCCGCAGGTTGTCGAACAGGTGTTCGTTCAAACACTCATCCCGCATCCTGCCGTTGAAGCTTTCCACAAAACCGTTTTGCATGGGTTTGCCGGGCGCGATGTAGTGCCAATCAACCTTGCGGTCATCTTGCCACTTTAGGATCGCATTCGAAGTCAATTCGGTCCCGTCGCCAATGGTGCTTGAACCAGTGGCGCAGCCATTGGCAACTCGCTGACCACCATATTTGGATATCCACGCATCTCAGCAATTCGATCCCGCTCACGACCGACACGTTCTCCTGAGATCGATGTGTCCACCACAGCCGCCAGACATTCGCGGCCAAAATCGTCGATGACGTTCAGTATGCGGA
This sequence comes from Pseudophaeobacter sp., assembly GCF_039971195.1. Classification (GTDB taxonomy): domain Bacteria; phylum Pseudomonadota; class Alphaproteobacteria; order Rhodobacterales; family Rhodobacteraceae; genus Pseudophaeobacter. Next base: position 15,791 of record NZ_JBDWPJ010000105.1, on the reverse strand, counting down.
ACCTGCGGCCGCACGACAGGCTATCGGACATGAAGTCCAACGACCACCGCTGGTTCGGCCCCTGTGGGATCGCCATCGGTGCTCTGGTGCCCACCGCAGGCTTGCGGCCCCCCCACTGACGGACTGTTAATCCTTCTTCGCGGTAGATCCGATACAGCTTCTTCCAGTTCACATGCCAGCCTTCGCGTTGGAGCAAGATATGCAGTCGCCGGTATCCAAACCGCCGTCGCTCGGACGACATCACTTTCAAACGGTCCCGCAGAGCAGTATCCGCTGGGCGCTTGGACGTGCGCCGGTAAACACGCGGATCGATCCCAGCCAAGGCACATGCCCGTTTCTGGTTGTATCGCTTCTCCTTCATGGCCCAGGTCGCAGCGTTGCGCCGCGAGCCGGGCCTCAAAAGTTTTTTCCCAGCATTTCCTTGAGAGTGGACACTTCCATCATCTGCTCGGCGAGCAGCTTCTTGAGCTTGCCGTTCTCTGCTTCCAGCGCCTTTAGCTTTTTCGCGTCTGACACTTCCATGCCGCCGTATTTGGAACGCCACTTGTAAAATGCCGCATCACTGACACCATGCCTGCGACATGTCTGACGTCAGCGCTTATGGGTCCAGATAGGACAATTTGATAAGATAGAGCTCTTGGCTCATCGTAACCACTGAGGAGTGGATGATGAGAAAGACAAACAAGAGTCCAGGCGAGAAGATCGTCAAAGACATAAAGCGGTCGACCCGCAAGCAGTATTCTTCGGAAGAGAAGATCCGGATCGTCTTGGACGGCCTGCGTGGCGAAGGCAGCCTTGCTGAATTGTGCCGCCGAGAGGGGATTTCCCAGGGTGTTTACTACAAATGGTCAAAGGACTTCATGGACTGTTGAGGTGAATGCCATCGGTTCGAATGAACCGAGACAGGGGAAGAAGCGGCTGGCGGGGGACACCGCCCGCGCGACCACGACCTCCTTCAGGTCACGGGCTTCGCCCAAGCCGCGGTCCTTATCGGCTTGCTTGACCCATCCGCTCAAAGTTTGGGGAATATAGCCGATTTTGGGGGCTATGGCTGCAATCGCGCTGGCCTGTTTTTCGTATGAGCTTGGGCGCTCAAACACCATCCTGACCGCACCTGCGGGGACCTCAGGAGGAAAGCGGTGTGCCATTTTGCTTTTGTCTTAGCCATCAATCTTACTTAAGTTGATGGTCTCCAACACGCTTGGAGCGAGTCACTTGAAGGGATCCCGTGAAATGACTGGACTGCTGGATCATGGAAGTCTCAGATTCTTGGACATGCTCTCTCCCGAGGTTCAGGCCGAAATCGAAACGGTAGAACGCCGTCGCACATACGAGGACGGTCGTATGATCCACTCCAGCGGTGATGATGGAGATCGTCTGATTATTGTCCGTTCCGGTGGCGTCAAAATGGGTCGCATCAACCCCAATGGCCGCGAAACGATCCTTGCAGTGCTCGGCGCAGGTCACTTTATTGGTATCATTGGGTTACTGACAGGTCGCAAGCGGAACCAGAACGCGGTCGCGATTGGCGAAACGACAGTTGGGTACGTTCAGAAGGCGGATTTTCTGTCGCTAATGGCCAAGCACCCGGAAATCGCAAGTGCAGCTTTGCCAATCACGTTGAACCGGTTGAATGCGGCCCTGAGCATGCTGGACGATCTGCGTTTACTGCCTCTGCCTGCCTACACGGCAGTGTGGCTGTTGAATATGCATGATGCTTCCGAAGTTCCCGGTGTCGTGAACTGGAGCCAGTCAGAATTGGCTGCTGCCGTTGGAGCGTCTCGTGTTTCAGTAGGCAAAGCGTTGAAAAAGCTTGAGGGCGAAGGGTTGATTGTGTTGAAATATGGCTCCATCGAAATCCCTGATGCAAGATCCTTATCTGATTGGATTGATGCGGCGCGGGCTGAGCATCTGTCATACTGACCACTCCACTCAACTTTTAGGTTTGCTACAGGCAGTCTCAGGTTTGCCGAAAAATACTGTGGGCTGATGTGATTGCTAAGTTCTTAGCATTCTTGCGCCTGTAGGGGGCTTATAGTTCAATCTGAAAAATTGTCGGTCAGTTTGAACAAGATACGCCTAACTATGGAGCGCGTCAGTTCTTTGAGCACTCTTGCGCATGTGGCTAGGCTGGAGGGGTGTTGGAATTACACGTGAAGGGTTCATTCAGTGGTTGCGGTCAAATTTGTCTATGGATCCGCTCTGACAGGGGATGTGTCGCTGTTCCATTCCACTGATGAGGGCAGTCGCGCGAATGTCCTCGCACAACAAGGCGTCATCCTCAGCAAAAAGACCATAAGGGGTTACCGACCCCGTGGTGGAAGTCTCACCTGCATTGCGGATCAAACTCGCAAGATGGTGAATCTCTCTGTGGTGAATGACAATGCCACTAAGGCGGATGGCGCACTGCGACTGCCTTTGATCAATCACTTCGGGGCCAATCCGGCACAAGACTGTAATTCAAACCATCCGAGATAAATATGCATGACAGCAAGGCAAGCCACACGGCTTATACTGTTTTACAAGGTGTTGTTCACACTGGTAGAAACAGGCGCACAAAAAGCTTGGTGTCGGCCGGTAAGTTGTCGGCTTGCCTGAACATTCTCAACAGTTCGGACGAGGGGCGCAAACGGCTCCGGCAGTTGCGCAATCCGGTGGTCTCTACCGGTTTAATGATGTTGCAGCGGTTTCTTTTGCCCGGGATCGCCGTCCACTATGTGACCCGCAAAATGGTGATCGAGGATATTGTAAAGGCAAGCATTGCAACAGGCGCCAGGCAGGTGGTGAACATTGGGGCCGGATTCGATACGTTGATGTACGAACTTAGCCGCGATCTCCCTGACCTTACGTTTATCGAGCTGGATCATCCGGCAACTGCAGAACAGAAGCGCCAAGCCTTTGTTGTTGATGCGCCAGGAAATTTGCATCTGCATCCGGTGGACCTTTCTGTGACCTCGCTCATCGATGCTTTGGCTCAGGTTTCGGCTTTCGATGCCAACGCGTCGAGCTGTTTCATTTGCGAAGGGGTTCTGATGTATCTCGACCCAACAGATGTGGAGCGGGTGTTTGCGGCCTTGACACAAGTGACCTCAGGCGAGGTGAAGTTTGTCTTTACTGCAACGCCAGATATGCACAGCCCCAATACCAATGCCACCTGGTTGCTGAAGCGGCACCTGCATCGCTTAGGTGAACCGCTGCATTGGTGCATCGAAAAATCGAAAATCAAAGAGTTTCTGGCAACGCAGAGTTATGCCCTGGATCAGGTTACGGGCGGGCATGAGATGCAGAAGAAATACCTGTCTCCGCTGACCAAAGCTCCCGTCCATTTGGGCGAGTTTGTGGTTGCCTGCACTCCAAATAAACAGGAATAGCCCATGCCAATCCGCATTTGTCTGGCCCAGAGCGAGCAACATATTGATCAGGTGTTTCGGCTCCGGCATCAGGTGTTCTGCGAAGAAGGGAAGTATTTCGAAGTCGATGGCGCAGAGATTGTGCTGGACCAGTTCGACACTTTTCCGGCCTCACAGCTGTTTGTGGCCTTGGATGAGGCCAATCAGGTTGTCGGCAGTGTCCGCGTTACAATGGATAATCCAGTGGGCATGCCGTCGGATGAGTATTTCGATTTTCGTGCGCATGTTCCGCAAGATAGTCGGCTCATGAGTGTCGGAATGTTTTGCGTGGCCAAGCCCCATCGCAGCGCTACAGTGGCAAGCGGGTTACTGTTGATGTGCAGCTATTATGCAATGGCGAATAAGGTGGATTATGCCTGTATGCCACTGAACCCGGACATCGGAAATTTGATCCGTCGTGTTGGGGGGAAGCCGGTGACCGAAGAGGAGCACATGGTGCCGCACCTCAATGTGGGGTTTCTGCCGTATCTGCTGCATATAGATGAAATGAACGAAACCTTTGTTCATTTTGCCAAACAGAACATCGCCTATAACATGATCCAGTCTTATGAGTGCATGATCTTCAAAAAAGGTGAGCAGATCATTCGCAAAGGTGATATCGGAGATTGCGCCTATGTCATCGTCAATGGCTCAGCCGAGGTTTTGCATCCAAAGACATCTAGGCCGATGGCTGAATTGTCCGAAGGTGATGTATTCGGTGAGCTGGCGTTGTTCTCCTCTTGTAATAGGCGCACTGCGGATGTGGTTGCAACTTCGGCCGTGCGGGCAATGGTGTTGCCTCAAAAGGCCTTTTTGGAACACATCAAGACATCGCCTGAGGCCAGCCTGAGCCTGCTGAGCAGTATGAGCAGCCGAATGAAATCCGTGTTGGCTCGGGATTGCCCCGACGGTGTCGTTCCTGTCGAACACTTAAGCGCAGAGTTTTAATCCCAATCGTACCAGTTCCCTTAAGTCTATCGGAAACAATTACCCCGGTTTCAGCAAGAGCCGAGTGAAGAACAGCCGGAGCAAAATTGCATGCAACGCATAGTGCAAGATCAATCTGACGCCGTAACTGGCACAGAAGCGCAGGGGGCCAAGCGTCGCTTTTCTCTGCCGCTCAAAACGACGATCCTTGTGGTGTTCTTCCTGACAACCGTTCCATTTTTGATTGCAATCATTCAGATCAACTATCGATCCAGCGAACGGGTTGTCCGGGCCCATGCAGGCGAGATGGTTGAACGCTTCAGAACCGAAACAATCCGCGAAGTCGTATCGGAATTCGAAACATTGACCTCGCTGATCACGACAACGGCGGAACTCGGTCGGCGGGCCCCGGATTTGTTTACAGATAGCCGGGCGCTTTCCTATTTCTTCACCATGCTTAGCCACAGCGAAACGTTGCTAAATGTCTATGTCGGTACCGAAGACGGTGCTTTCTGGCAGGCACGGCACATTCATGATCCGGAGGCCGAAATTCACGGCAGTGTGCCACCCAAAGGGGCCAAATACGCCTATCGGTTGGTCGAACCAAACAAAGGCCCCCCAGTCCTTGACCGATATATATTCCTTGATGCCGAACAGACTGTACTGGGCGATGCCTCAGCTGTCAGCGGCTACGATCCACGCGGTCGGGCATGGTACAATATGGCAGCGAATACCAGCGGCACAGTCATCACCGACCCGGAACTGTTCTGGGCATTTGGTCTGGTCGGATTTACTGTGGCCGCACCCTATCATATTGATGGCCAGCTCACGGGTGTGGTGGCAACGGATGTCACACTTGATCGTTTTTCACGGTATCTTGCTGAAAAACCCGTTAGCCCGAATAGTCTGAGCTACATGCTGGATGACCGGGGCTTGGTCCTGGCGGCCTCAGACGGTACGACGCATTTCGGTAACGACAATGATCGGGTGGCGCTGTCTCATGTAGCAGATGTTGAAAACCGTGTTGTGTCTATGGCTTACAGTCAACGTCATGATGTCCACGGAGATGAGGTCTTCAACTTCACCTATGAGGGGCAGGAATTCATCGTTGCCCTGTCTTCCTTCCAAGAGAAGCTGGGGAAGCCATGGCGGCTGATGGTGATCACACCCCTCAGCGATTTTACGGCGGAATTCAACACGAGTAATCGCCTTATGCTGATCATAGGACTGGCTGCGGTGGCGATTCAGCTGATGACTATCACCATCATTGCCAGTTATGTGGCTTCTCCACTTCAGAGGCTCTCGCGCAAAGTGGCGCGCATCCAGTCGCTTGAAAGTGCCTCGGATATCACCTTGGTTCGGTCTCGGGTCCGGGAAGTTGCCGTTTTGTCGCAAGCTATTGAAACACTCGACACAGCCGTGCAGGCCTTTGCGCGTTTTGTTCCGGTGGCGCTTGTAAGGCAATTGCTGGAAGCGGACCAAAAGTTGGAGCTCGGTGGGCAAAGCCGGTTCCTGACAATCCTGTTTTGTGATGTCGAAGCCTTCTCGACCCTCGCAGAGCGCATTGCCGCGCGAGATTTGCTCAGCCGGGTCTCTGCTTTGCTTGGTGTCGTGACCCACCGTGTGCACGAGGAAAAGGGAACCATCGACAAATTTGTGGGTGATGGTGTGATGTCGTTCTGGGGGGCGCCGGCGCCGTTGGAAAAACATGCCTTTCACGCCTGTGTATCGGCGCTGGCCATCCAACGTGATCTTGAGGGGCTAAACCAGAATTGGCGCGATACCGATGTGCCTGAGATGCGGCTGCGGGTCGGGATCCACTCGGATGTGGTGTTGGTGGGTAATGTCGGCTCGCAGGAACGGATGAGCTATACGGTGCTGGGTGACGGAGTGAATATTGCGGCACGCCTGGAAGGCTGCAACAAGCTTTATGGTACAGACATCTGCATCAGTCATGACACTTTCCGAGAGGCGGGCGATCAATTGTGTGTGCGGCCCATCGATGAGTTGCAGGTCAAGGGACGCCGCGCGCTTGTCACTATTTACGAGCTTCTGGGTGCCCATGGCGTCGGCGCCGCGTTCGAGCCTTCGGAAGAAACCTTGGAGGTCGCGAGGCTGACGCGTCGCGCCTTTGATGCCATGGTTGCAGGTGACAAAACATCTGCTTTGGCTGCCTATCGCGACGTTTTGGCCAAGAGACCCAATGATCCTGTTGCCAGCAGGCATGTGAAACGTCTTGAAGAACGCGCGGACAACATGACCCTTCAGGACAATACACCAGAGGTTGGCGATGTTTGATCAAGACGAAGCACCAGAAGCTGGTCGGTTTCGGCCCAGCGACTACACCGCTGCACTTGTCCAGTGCCTGCTGGCTGACCCGGCGCGGATCAAAGGAGCGCGTGTGCTAGAAATCGGCTGCGGCAGTGGGGTTCTGCTGGCCGCGGCTGGTGCGGCGGGCGCGGCACAGCTGACCGGTGTCGATATCGAGGACGATGCCGTGTCTGCGACGACTGCCTTGATGATCAAGCAGGGTTACATGTCGGTGAGCGATATCCATAAAGGACCCCTTTTTACTCCTGTGGGAAGGCGTCAGTTCGATCTGGTGCTGGCCAATCTTCCGCATTTCCCGATGGAGCAGGCTGCGATCGACGGACGTCTGTCTTCGTGGAGCACCGGTGGGGCAGATGGGCGCAAACTGCTGGACGGTTTCCTTGACGGGGTATTGCCACATTTGGCACCGGGGGGTCAGGCGCTGGTGATGCACAACGCCTTTATCGATCTCGAAACAACCCGTAAGAAAGCAGTTCAATTGGGGTTGTCAGTCAGTGTGGTCGACAGCTTCATGGTGCCGCTGCCAAAGGAAAAGCTGTCGGTGATGACACCGGATGTTCTGGCGCGTGAAATCGGCCAGACAATTTTCAGGTTCGGCTGTTTCGCCTTTGGCACGGTGGCGGTCCTACGCCTTACGCCATCTCTGACCGATGGAGATCACCGTTGACACGTGCGGCTCTGTTCTTAGTTACCCTTTGCTTGCAAATCTGGGTCTGGGGTATTGCAACCGCCAGTGCAGAGACACCGGATGAAGCGCTCGACGAGCTGTTGAGCGCGGCGCGAGTCCAGGTGCCAGCGGCCTGCGACAATCCAGAGGCAGATCGTTTGATCCGCATTCTCTGCTCCGGTCGTATCCGCGTCGGAGTCAGAGGCCACTATCCCTTTTTTTCCACCCGGAACGCTGACCAAACCGACCGGGTCGGCTATGATACCGATGTGGCCCGGGCCATCGCGCGGCGGCTTTGGGTTGCGCCGGAATGGGTGCACGTGCGCGCTGCGACCCGGATTTCAACTCTGGCTGAAGATGGCGCCGATGTGGTCATCGCGACCATGGGGCACAACACGCGTCGTGACGGTCAGGCAAGGTTCATCCGCCCGCATTATTACCGGTCGGAGACCATCGTCGTCGGCCCAGGTGAGGCCGATATTTCGACATGGGAGGATATTTCCGGTCAACGGATTTGCACCACCATAGGAAATTATGCGAATTCAAATCTGGTTTCGCAGGGCCTTCGATTGACTCTGTTCAGGGATGCCGGGCGTTTGCCAAAAGCACTTGATGAACAAATATGCCGTCTGGTCGCGCATGATGACAGTTTTCTGGCCTCTTATTTAGCAGACCCAGCTCTTGGCAGCCGGTTCGAGCCAAAGTTCGGTTTCGATCCGGTGCCCTGGGGGATGGCCGTGGCGCAAACCGGTAGTGATGATTTGGCCCGTGTGTTGCAGCTGATCAGTCAGATCATGCATCGCGATGGGGAATTGCTTGAGCTGGCACGTGAAAACGGAATCTTTAACCAGTTTCTTAAGGATCAAAACGAGCTCTGGCAGAGCCCGATTTGTGCCACCACTGCGGCACTGGCAGACCCGGCCTGTGTTCTGCCTGCGCTTGATGCAACCCCGCCGCCGACGGCCTTTGCTGATCAAGTCAAATTGATTCAGCACAGGATGGAAGCCCTTTTTGGTGCTGCTCCGGCCTTGCCGATGCTGTCCAGCCAACCCGCATTTGACCTCTTTATTGCCGGCATTGTTAACTCCATCGTTCTTGTCATTGGTGCGCTCTTGGCGACGCTTGTGATTGCATTGTTAGTCGGGCTCCTCGCGGCCCTGCCTAATCGTCTGACACGTTTTCTGACTTGGACCGTGGTCTCTACCATCCAGTCTTCGCCTGTGATCCTGACGCTGGTGGTTGCTGGGGCTGTTGCAAATGCAATCTTCACCTATTCTCCATCCGTGGCGCTTGGATCGGCGATCGTGGCACTGGGCCTGATGAATGGCTGTAACGCGGGCCAGGCCATTGGCGAAGCCGCAAATAGCCTGCGCCAGGACGGGCAGCATGGCAGGGGGTTCAGCCTGCCGCTCTACCGCGAGGCCATTGGGCGGTCCCTGACCCAGATATTGTCCTTTCTGATCAACGCCGCCAAGGGAACACCCATTGCCAGTTTCACGGGAGCACCAGAGCTTTTGAGTGCGCTCACTGATATCACTTCATTCGCGGCGGGCAGGGTGACCACCTATTCCCTGGTTCTGGTGTTCTACATCGCGGTTGTGTTCTGCGTTGTCTGGGCCTGTGATGCTCTGCGCAAACGGCTTGATCCGCAAAAGCAGGAGAACCGGGCGTGAACAACTTGAAGGCCGTCTTGACCTCAGACTATCCGGCAGAGTTATTGGCCGGGATGGTGATCAATTTCCAGATTTCAACCATTGCCTTGGCGCTTGGCCTGGTCTTGGGGGTTCTGTTTTTGGTCGCGGGACCCGTTGTACCTCGTACAGTGAACACTTTGACTGGCCTGATGCGCGCGGCCCCGACCTTTGTCGTAATGTTTTTCCTGATGAACATCGTTCCGCAACAGTTTCAGGTTTTCGGGATCGACATATTGCTGCCGCCCGAATGGATTGTGGCCTTGTCGCTGGCGCCCTATGCGATCGCCTATGTCGTCGACAATGGAAGGGCCGCTATCGAGGGCTTGCGGGCAGGCTCACGATCGGCCGCACTCTTGTTTTTACCCAATCTTGTGCGCGCCTTCACTGTTCTGGTTATGTCGTCCGGCGTCGGCGTTGCTATCGGTGTGAATGAAGGCGTGGCTGTTGTCTTGCGCGAGGCCGAAAAATACCCGGCCCTTGGCGATCAGATGCTGGTGTACGCGGTTGGTGTTTTTGCCTTCGGCGCTTTTTTTCAGATCGGTTTTGCCTGCGTGCGCCTTATGATGCGTTTTTTGTCACCTCCGGAAGGTAACCGCGTTTCCGAGTAAGCGGGCATGCCCTTGTTCTTGAAAAGCACATGGCTGCCCCCGGTCTGTGTCCTGCGTGAATGTCGACCTGTGCTCCTGCCAGCACCGATGTAAAAACTCCTGTTAAAATAGAGCTTTACACTATGCATCTGGGCAAAAAAACTTGCGAAACGCCCTAGGATTGCAAAGTTCTTAGCTGTCTTGGCCCTGCGCAGTGCATATAGCCCAACATGAACCTCTGCCCTGTCGGCCCGTCACGGTATCAGGTCGGACATCTAAATACGTCTTTGAGGACCTGTAATGCGCCGGACCGACTTACGTTTCTACCTGATACTTCTTTGTGCTTTTTTTCCAACGGTTGCAGCGGCACATGTCAAATGGTTCTACCCTTACGATCTTTCAGAGGCCCCCAAGAATATGGGAGAGGTTCTTACCCCTGGTTTTGCGGGTCTCTACGTCTTGTCCATCGTTTGCATATACATATTCTTTTACATTGACCGGCTTTGGTTTCGTAAGAAATTTTTGAATGATCGCCTCGGAAAACTGATTGTTTCACAGGATGTTGCAGGGTGGATCATCCGAGGCGCGACTGCCTTTCTCTTCATCATGCTGTTTTTCTATGGGCTCCAGGACAACGCGTTGCTTTTAACGCCGGAGCTGAACACTGAACTGCCCTTTGTAAAGTGGATGCAGCTAGCGATAGTCCTCGCCCTGTTGTGGTGGGTCACAACCCCGATTGCCGGGCTGGGTATCCTGGTTCTGTATGCAATCTCGATCCAGCATTATGGGCTGTATCACCTGATTGACTACATGTTCTTTTTTGGTCTGGCCGTGTTCTTGATCCTTTTGCCATTGCAAAATGAACGATGGACACGCGTTCGATATGTCACGTTGTTTGCCAGCACAGGTCTGACGATCGGCTGGGGTGCTATCGAAAAATTCGCTTATCCCCAATGGACTTATCCTTTGTTGCAGGATCAACCATTTTTGCTGATGGGGATGGAGCCAGGATTCTATATGACACTGGCCGGGTTTGTAGAATTCAATTTGGCCTTCATCTTGTTGTCGTCTGCATCGGTTGCTTCGCGTATGTTAGCGCTGGTTCTGAACACGATTTTCATGCTGGCAATCTATATGTTCGGTCTCATCGACGCGGTAGGGCATGCAATCATTATTGCTGTGCTGATCGTCTTAGCCGTACGGGGGCCGACCTCAGCAAGATACTTCTTGGTGCTTCAGTCCAAAACGCTTTGGACTGAGGCGTATTTCATGACCGGCCTTTATGTTCTTATGTTGAATTTCTTGTTCCTAGCCTATTATGGGTTTTATTATTTTCTGGTTGGGTAAATCGGGTTCGTCGCGAAATAGAGTGATTTCTGAAGGGGGCCAACCAATAAGGGAAGGTTTGCGGCCAAGGAACTTGCCTTTCTCTTCAAGGGTACGCACAGCACTACACAAGCGTCACGTATTTTTATTGAAGGCCTTTCTCAATCGACTTGGCAAAAACGGAGGCTCCAATGGCAGCGACACTGTCGTCAAAGCCATATTCGGGATGGTGCAACTTTGGCCCCTCACCTTTGCCGAAGAACAAAGAGGTTCCAGGGCGTTCCTGAAGCATGTAGGAAAAATCAACGCCACCCGCCCGGAAAAACTCCGCATCTCTGCTAGGTAGCGCGCCGCGCTCAACAGCATGGCCGAATGCCCGTCATGCCCGCAGCCGTGCATCTGGCCAGGATGTGTTGAGGCATGCGGCTTTCTGGACTTGTCCTCCACGGCAAGACCGTCAAAATCAGCGCGCAGACCAATGGTGGCCCCCGGCTGCGCGCCATTGATGATTGCGACAATCCCTGTTTGAGCAATGCCTTGGTGCAGATCATCTACATCAAAAATCCCGCAACCGTTCGACAATGAAGCTGGAGGTTTTGGGACAGTCAAATTCAAGCTCGGGGATCTGATGCAGCGCTCGACGCCACTGGATGATATCAGATTGGAAGTCGGCGATGCGGTTCAACAGGGGCATGAAAGAGTTTCCTTTGAAAGACTTGTCCAGCAACCTGTCCGAGACTCGGAATTGTGATCAGAGGCGATCCTGCCTCCTGTCGGTCTGATGTCGCCAAAAGCACCAAATCTAATTGCATGGATTGAAGCAGGCTCATTGCCGGAAAATCTCTGATGCCAGAGCTGGTTAATCTTGCTACCAAGACCTATGGGGAACGTTATTCAAGTTCAGTTGCTTGACTATCCGGGCGCTCAGAAATCCGCCCTTTGGGGTGCCAAGGATCTATTGGATTTTGCCAATGATCAGGGGAAACGGGTCGGACGTCCACTCTTTGAGACAACAATATGTGCGGAGCACGGTGGTCCTGCCTCCAGCACTTACCTTGGACCCACCAAATTTGCCCACCGGATGGAGGCAGCAGCTGCTCTCTCAGCACAGGTCCGGCGCCGTCTTGGCCTCGGTCTGTTCTGGGGCATTTCTTCTGGCGGAAACTGGGCTGTTAGATGGGCGCCGGGTTACAACCCACTGGCGTCACGCTGCGGTGTTTCAGAAAAGCTGTCCTAAAGCCATCATCGACACCAATCGCCTGCTGGTCGATCTGGGCGATATCGTCACAGCTGGTGGCGTGATGTCTTGGACCGATCTAACCCTGCACCTGATAGACTGGTTTGGCGGGCGCAAACTGATGCTGGAGGTGGCGCGGATGTTCGTGCTGGACCCGCCGGAACGCGAGCAGAGCTACTATGCAACCTTCCTTCCCAACACCAAACATACCGATCAAAAGATCCTGAGTGTGAAGCTGTTGATGCAGGAAACCCCCGGCGCGACGCATAGCGTATCATCTCTGGCAGAGTGCGCGCTGATGTCTGAGCGCAGCTTCTTGCGTCGGCTCAAACAGGCCACCGGGATAACTCCGGTGACCTATCTTCAGCATTTGCGGGTTGAGGCCACACGGTCACGACTGGAACTAACACGTGATAGTTTTGAGCGCATTTGCTGGGATGTAGGCTATAGTGATACGGCGGCTTTTCGGCGTGTTTTCAAGCGGATCGTGGGCTTGTCCCCGACCGAATAACGGCAGCGGTTTGGTCTTGGGACTCCAGGCTTAAGCCTTGGGCCGGAAGAGAAAAAAACCGGTTAGGACCAACCAGATCCCTGCAAGCATCGCTGTTTGCAGCCAATAGGGCCAAGTCGGCTGATCTTCGGTGAGCACTGATGCCAGAGCCTCGGACATGTTCACTGAAACCAGCCCCAGTACAGTGACACCCAGCACGGCCAGGGCGCTCGGCACGACCTTAATATCGCGCGACGCTGCATAAAACAGGCCGACATAGCTGATGACCGCAAACGAAATAACTTTATCTTGATAGGCATAGTACGGTGTGTCGAAGTAGACAAACAACACTGGAACCTTGATCCCAAAGAAATGGGCCAGGGACATACAGATGAAGTAGGCAACCGATGACAGCAGACCTAGACGGAGAAGTTGGGGCATAATGACGTCCTTTTTCAATTTACCCCTTCAAGCTAATGTGGAGATGTTCTTTTACTCAGTGGCGATATTGCCACCTGTCGGTCTGATCTCGCCAAAATAAGTTGGGGCCTCTCCCAGGGAAGTGGTCTGCGCTCACGACTAGAAATGCGCCTTGAAGGGCCGGTTCAGAGCCTCTGCAGCACGCTAGTAAACAGAGGGGCAAAGGATCAATTTAAGAAACTTTGCAAAATCCAGTTCCAGCGCTTAGCCGACGTAGCGGGTGGCTGCGAGGCAGGCGCCGATCTGTCGGGGTTGTGTTTGACAACTGTCGGCCCAAAGCGGAAGGTTTGCGTGTGCTGTGCAGCGCACGAAGGCCATGAGCCTCTCGGCTCTTCATATGAAGCGGGCTGAACCAACCTGTGCGCAGTATATGCGCGATGCCCCTGGCATCATTCTTATCGGTCTTGTTTCTCATCGCTGACAGGGCCGGGTTCAGCTGCCGCGCCTCCAAGCAAACCACATCAAAACCTGCGGCCTGCAGTCCAAAGTTAAGATGTCGGCTCATCGTACCAGCTTCCAAGGCGATGCGTTCTATCAGGAACTCAAAATCAGAGAGGCACGCCGCAATGTCATTGACCTCGCAGGCCAGCTCGCGTTCGCGAACGACATTGCCCTTCGGATCAACTACACAAAGCGCGCGCGACCGAAGTGACACATCAAGACCAACAAAATGCTCCATCATCTCTCTCCCCTGTTCACAGCCAACCTGGGATCAAACCGGGAGCTCGACCTCGAAACAGAGGTAGCCCAATTCCGCATACTTCCTGCCCATAGCCGCCGTCGATGCCGAGCGGAGGCAGGCCGCCCGGTTGGTGCAATGACTGCTTTCGGAAAACTGGCCCACAAACCTCGCAACTGCGGCGTGGATGGCCTGGCACTCACAGTCGATGACCGCTTCAGGCTGAGAGCAGTCATCCGCAACCCAGAAAGAGCAGAGCTATCATCGTGAACCGCCTGCAATGACGGCTATGCGCAGGTCTTCGCATCCTTTGCGAAGTTAGAGCGCGCCGCCAAATCGGACTTTCGGAGAGGAGGGTCTGAAGCCCACTTAGGACACATCTTTTATCCCCTCCGTTGGTTTGTTCCCAGCAGCAAAAGAAAGACAAAAGCGGATCCGACGGATGTGGTCACGATACCCACAGGCAGTTCTTGTGGCGCAAGCAGCAGCCGGGACACGATATCAGAGGCCGTAAGCAGCACCGCGCCGATGATCGCCGCCATCGGTAAGAGATTGCGATGCATCGGTCCTGCAAGCCCGCGGGCGATATGGGGGACCATGAGCCCCACAAAACCGATCACGCCAGCTACGGACACAAAGGCGGCGGTGGACAGGGCAGAGATCAAAAACATACCTGTGCGCAGGCCTGCCACCGGTACGCCAAGGCTGGCGGCAGTGGTATCTCCGGCCAAAAGCGCGTCGAGCCAGCGGCTGCGCCACATGGCATAGCCGGCGATCAGCGCAAGGCCGATGACCACCAGCGGCAGGGTCTCCCATCGGGCCAGACCCAGCCCGCCAAGCATCCAGAAGATCACCGAATGTGCCGCGCGATTGTCACCAGAGAAGATCAGGTAATTGGTGATCGCTGCAAACAGAAAAGAGACAGCCAGCCCGGCCAGGATCAGTTTCTCAGGAGCGCTGCTGTGCAGGGCCCGTACCAGCAACAGAACGATGCCTGAGGCGACGATTCCGCCGCTAAAGGCCGCGAGCGGCAGGGTCCAAATCCCCAGAACATCGCCGGTTACGGTGATGACAAAAACCGCGCCAGCAGCGGCACCAGAGGAAAGGCCAAACAAAAACGGGTCTGCCAGATCATTGCGGGTTGTGGTCTGCAGCACCACACCGACCAGCCCCAAACCTGCGCCAATCAGGGCGGCAAAGAGCGCCCGTGGCAGGCGCAGATCAAAGATGATCCGATGCATGGGCTCTGGGTTTAGATCGCTGAAACCGAGCCCCGAGGCCACAGCAACAAAGACCTCTGACACTGGCACATTGGTCGACCCATAGAGGACCGACAGCAAAAGAAGGGCGACCAAAATGGTCGCCCCCAGTATGAGCGAGAGGCCAAATCGGCCCATATCAGTTGAGGCCCGGATGCATTGCTGCGGCCATTTTTGCGATGGCAGCAATGTTTGCAGGTCCAGGGGTCAGTTCTTCATAGCGCAGACCGACCCAGCGCTCGTTCTTGACCGCATCTGTATGGGCCATCACAGGGTGCTCCTGCAGGAACTTGAAGGTGTCTTCGGCGCCATTGCCGTTCTGATAGTCCAGCAGCACCAGGAATTCCGGATTTGCTGCGGCGACAGCCTCCCAGGAGGTGCGGCCCCAGCTGGTGTCCATATCATGGGTGACGCTGGCACCACCGGCGGCTGTGATCATCGCGTCCGGGATGGCAAATTTTCCCGCAGTAAAGGGTGCGTCGGCGGGACCGTCCAGCAGGAATACCCGTGGTTTGGGCTGGTTGGCGGTTTTGACTTCGATCTCGGCCAGCTCTGCACGCCAACCGGCAACCAGGGCCTCTGCTTTGGCTTCGACCTGCATGACCTTGCCGAGACGCAGCACGTCATTGAACAACAGATCCATGCTGGCAACAGGGCGGTCTTTGTCCAGATGCACGCAGCTCTCGGTCAGCACCATGGTCTTGATGCCAAAGGGCGCCAACGTG
>NZ_JBDWPJ010000104.1:0-8381 GCF_039971195.1 Pseudophaeobacter sp. | reverse complement strand
CCCCCACCTAATCCCCCCCCCCCCCTTGCCCTCGCAGCATTTGAAGGCAGAGAAGGCAGCGTGAAGATGCTGCGGTCATTTGACATAAAGACCTTCAGAGAGATCCTGTGAGACCTCGGCCTGAACCGTGCGCTCCAGATGCGTCGACAGGGTGACATAGGTGCGGGTGCCGCGTACCCCGTCGACGTCATAGATCTGCGACAGCAGGCCTTCGAGCGCCTGTGGCGAGGCTACCCGCACCTTGAGAATCAAACAGGTGTCGCCAGTGGCTGAATGGATCTCTTCCACCTCGGGCCAGGCATCCAGCGCCAGCATTGCGCCAGTCTTGCCCCAGCCCACTGTATCAACGTGAATAAAGGCCAATAGCGGCTTGCCCACCGCTGCCCCGTCCAGCTGCGCTACAGTGCCCCGGATAACGCCAGAGGCCCGCAGCCGTTTGACCCTCTCATGCACTGCCGGCGCCGACAGGCCCACCGTCGCGCTGATCTTGGCATAGGACAGGGTGGCGTCCTGGCTCAATTCACCTAATATTTTTCGGTCCAACGCATCCATCGCCCGGCTCCTCGTGCTATTTTCCGAATACCATCTGTTTTTGCACCATGAGTGAAAACCAGGGCTTCACAGAATTTCATAAGGTCGATAGTAGCAAACACAGAACTTAATTCAAAGGCGCGCCCAATGTCCCTCCCAAACACAGCCTCTGCCACTCCCGCGCTTTGGCAATCCATTGTGATCCTGATGAGCGCCATTGGCATTGTCGGCTCCAACTCATTGCTACTGTCGCCTCTGGTCATGGCTGTTGGTGAGGATCTAGGGACTGATCCGGCGGGCGTCATGCAGGCGGCCAGCGCCTATGGGCTGGGAGTAGCGGCTGCGGCGCTTACACTGGCCCCCCTGGGGGATCGTTTTGGTGCAGGCCGGGTTTTGCGGTTGGCCCTTGCGGTGCTGACGCTGGGCCTGGCAGCAAGCGCCTGGGCCCCGAACCTGTGGAGCCTGATTGCGGCCCAGGCCTTTTGTGGTCTTGCAGGCGGTGCTGCCCTGCCCTCGATCTACACATTGGCTGCAGTGATTGCCCCAAAGGGGCGTGAGGCCCGCACGGTTGGGCTGGTGCTCACCGGTTGGACCCTGTCGATGGTACTAGGGGTCAGCCTCAGCGCCTGGCTGGCCGATCTGGCGAGCTGGCGGCTGGTCTATCTGGTACTGGCGCTTCTGGCGGCGGCACTCTGGCTCGGTTCCGCCCGGTTGGGGCGCATTTCCGTCCCCAGCGCCCAGGTGAGCTCGCCCTTGACGGCCCTAAGGGTGCCCGGCATCCGGCGTGGGCTGCTTGCTTCTTGTCTGTTGATGCTCAGCTTTTACACCACCTATTTCTTTACCGGCGCTCATATCACCCTGGAGCTCGGGCTCAGCACCACCCAGGCGGGCCTGTTGCCGCTGTTTTACGGCATTGGCTTTGGGCTGGCGGTGCTGTTTGACCCGATCCTGGACAGGCTGGGCCTTGCCCGCGCCACGCCGCCAGTTTTTGTACTGATTACCGTGACCTATCTGGTGATGCTGGTGTTTGCCGGGCATTTTGCCCTGATACTTTTTCTGTCACTGGTCTGGGGGATTTTTCAGCATCTGGGGCTGAACCTGCTGGTGGCGCGACTGACCGCACTGGACCCCGGCCAACGCGGGGCAATCATGGGGCTCTACAGCACCGTTACCTATGTCTGCGTCTTTGCCGCGCCCTTTGTCGGGGCACTGATCTTCACCCCCTGGGGGCTGGGCGGATGTCTGGCATTTTCGGCGCTGCTGTGTCTCGGCGAAGCAATTGAGGCGGCCTTGAGCCTACGCCCAGGCCCTACTGGTTCCGCTTTGCCCGACGCGCCTGCCTGATCGCCCGGACCCTCTCCCGTTCGGCCCGTGCCTCTGCTTCAGCTGGGGTTTCTGGCGCCTGCATCGCGCCGCCACCACCACGCCGGCCACGTCCCGAGATCGCTCCAAGCCCGGCATCAACGCCGGCATTCACAGCCTTGCCCAGCAGGCGGCGCATCACCATTTTTACAATCATATCCAGGTTCATTGCGTCTCTCCAACTGATCCCCGACCGCTCTGACGCGCCCTAAAGGCCCCCAGAGATCAGATCTGTATTTGCGTAACTCTTAACAGTAGATTTGGGCAATTCCTTGACCTCTTCTACCAAAAGCCAAGGCCCAAAGGCGAAGATCACTCGCCAAACAGCTCTGGCTGATCCCCAACTTCGTCCTCCTCATCATTGTCCTGACCCAGCGGCAAAGATCCAGGAGGGGGGCGATTTTCCAACAGACCGGCGGCGCGCAACTCTTTGAGCCCAGGCAGATCCCGCGCGCTCTCCAGGCCAAAATGATCCAGAAACACCGGCGTCACCACAAAGGTTACCGGCCGCCCCGGCGTCATCCGCCGCCGCCCAATACGGACCCATTCCATCTCCAGCAGCTGATCCACAGTTCCGCGCGAGACAGACACGCCGCGAATTTCTTCGATCTCGGCGCGGGTGACAGGCTGATGATACGCAATAATCGCCAGGGTCTCGATCGCAGCCCGGCTGAGTTTGCGGGTCTCCACGATTTCCTTTTGCATCAGAAACCCGAGGTCTGGTGCGGTTCGGATCGCCCAGGCCTCACCAACCTGGACCACACGCACGCCGCGTCCCTCATAGCGTTTGCGCAGATGTTCCACCGCAGCGCCCGGATCACAGCCATGCGGCATCCGCCCTTCGAGATCGCGTAGGGTTACCGGCGTGGCACTGGCAAACAGCACCGCTTCGACCATGCGCTCCTGCTCAGCAATGGGCGGTGCATCAAACAGGCTGTCGCTTTCGCTGTGCTGTTCACTTGGTGGGGTAGCGCTATGGGGGTCCATCAGCTTTCCTCGTCCAGGCTGCGCAATTGTATCGGCGCAAAATTCTCGTTCTGGCGGATTTCCAGCCGTCCTTCCTTGACCAATTGCAACGAGGCGGCAAAGGTCGCCGCCGTCGCCGAGCGCCGCTTGACCGGATCTTTGTGCCAGCCATCGGGCAGATAGCTCAGCATATCGGTCCAACTGCCGGTAAACCCAATCAGGGCGCGCATACGTTCCAGCGCCTCTTCCATAGTAAAGACACTGTCGCGATCCATCACAAAGGGGCGGAAATCATCCTTGGTGCGAATGCGGGCATAGCCCTGCATCAGGTCCAGCAGGTTGGCAGTATAGGTGACGGTGCGGATCCGCTGGATATCTTCGTTCTGGCCGCGGGCGAAGACATCGCGCCCCAGTTGATCGCGCCCCATTAGCCGGGCGGCAGAATCGCGCATCGCCTGCAGGCGTTCGAGTTGAAAAGCGAGGTGCGCGGCGAGTTCCGCCCCCGATGGCCCCTCTTCGGTAGGGTCAGGCGGCAGCAACAATCGCGATTTCAGATAGGCCAGCCAGGCCGCCATCACCAGGTAATCGGCGGCCAGTTCAATCCGCAGCTCTTTTGCATGTTCCACAAAGGTAAGATATTGCCGCGCCAGCTCCAGCACCGAAATACGACGCAGGTCGACCTTTTGGGTACGCGACAGGGTCAACAACAGGTCGAGCGGCCCTTCATAGCCGTCGACATCAATGATCAGAGCCTCAGCCGCCAGTCTCTCTTCGACCGATTGCGCGGTGACTTCGTGGAACAGATTTTCTTCAGGCATAGACCTTTCCACCCATAAGGGCGGTAAGTTCGGCCTCGGCGGCCTCGGTGTCAAGCGGCTTGGGCGGCTGTCGTTGCGCCAGCGCAGCTTCCGCCCGCTTTTGCCCCGCCACATCCATGCGACCTGCGGCTTCGGTCACCGCACGGCGGTCTTCCAAAGCAGCATTGCAATAGAGCACCAAATCACAGCCCGCCTGCCGGGCGGCGGAGGCGTTTTGCGCTGGGGTTCCAGACAGGGCCTTCATCGAGATGTCATCGGTCATGATCAGCCCGCCAAAGCCGATTTGTTGCCGGATCAGCGACATCATCACCGGGGAGATTGTAGCCGGTTGTTCATCCAGAGCCGCATAGACCAGATGTGCCGTCATCCCAAGAGGCAGGTCATTCAGCGCCTGAAAGACCGAGAAGTCCTGCGTTTGCAGCGCGTCAAGATCCGCCGTGACCCGTGGCAGATCCTTGTGGCTGTCTGCCGTGGCACGGCCATGGCCGGGGATATGTTTCAGAACTGGCAGCACGCCGCCGTCCAGATGCGCCTGCGCGACCGCCCGCGCCAATGCGGTCACCTGACCCCGGTCAAAGCCATAGCAGCGGTTCTTCAGGAAGGGATGAGTTTCATCTGTCACCAGATCGCCAACCGGCGCACAATTGCTGTCGATGCCTAGGTCAAAGAGTTCCTGTGCAATCAGCCGGTAGCGCAGGTAGATCGTCCGTTCAGCCTGATCGCCGCTTTGCTTCACGTGATCCAGCGGCGCCATCCAGTCGCGCGCTAAGGGGCTGCGTAGGCGCTGCACTCTGCCACCTTCCTGATCGATGGTGATCAGACAGTCACGCCCCACGGCCTCCCGCAGATCAGCACAAAGCGCACGGATCTGATCGGGAGTATCAAGGTTACGGGCAAACAGAATAAAGCCAAAGGGATCAGCCGCGCGAAACAAGACCTTCTCGGCTGCGGTTAGCCGATGGCCTTCGGCGTCCAGAATGCAGGCCCCCGGTGCCATCAGCGGGTTGTCACCGGAATGCAATCGGCCTTACCAGCAACCAGCGCAGAGCAGAAGCGACGCGCATCAGAGAGCCCGTCAAAGCCCATGGCACGCAGACGATAGAAGGTCCGCCCACCGCTTTCGGCACGCTGAATGACTCGGGTCTTGCCTTCAAGGTAGTCCTCAAAGCGGCTGTAGATCCGATCCCATTCGGCGCGAGCCACTTCGGCGCTTTCATAGGCGCCAAGCTGCGCAAGCCTTGTACCTGCAGGCAGTGTACTTGGATCAACCTCGAGCGTTGCACGGCCTGTTCCAGGTGCGGTTTGAGCCGCTGCAGGACTAAAGCGGGCCGGGCGCAGGTTGGGGCGTAGAGAAATCTTGATCCCGGGTGCATTGCGCAGAGCAGCCGACGGCGTCGAAGCGTTTGCGCTGCCAACGGCTGCAATTTCAACAGGCTGCAGGGGCTCTGGCTGAACAATCGCTGGGGTTGGCGCCGGAGTCGGAGCCGCTTGCGCGGTCGAAGCATCGTCCTGAAGCGTGCCAAGCGGCGCTACACCATCCGTCAGCTCAGCCACCAGTGCGTCGATATCACCATTGCGATAGGCAGAGACAGAAGCCTCAGAGACCTGCGCTTCGGCCTGTTGCGGTGCCGGGTTGATCTCTTGTGGAGGCAGATCAGCTTCGGGCGCGGTCAGGCGCGACATTGGCTGATCATCCTGTGAAAGTTCAATGGGTTGTGGCGCTAGAGTCAGACGATCGGCAGGCGCCTCTGCGGTGCCATTTGCCGCAACGGAATTCACCGCCAGGCCTTGATGGTCAGCCTGGCTACCGCCCGGGTTTTCTGGTTGTGCCCGCATTGGTCCCTCGACAGCGCGCACAACTGGCACACCGCTGACATCGCGCATCACCAGCTGATAGCCCCAGGCCCCAAGCCCGACGACCAGGGCCAAAGAAGCCGCCGCGCCAAACAGACTTGCTGCGCGGGCAAATCCGCCACGGGTAGGTGCTGTCGCAAAGGCAGCACTATCGTCATAACCGTAGTCTTCAGCCTCTTCCTCGGCATAGCCATAGCTTTGCTCTGCAGCGCCGCCATAAGCCCCGGCAAAACTCGGTTGTGCCGCTTCTTCTTGGGCATTGTAGCTTTGTTCGTCAAAGCTCTGTTCGGAATAGCTCTGCGCCCCGATTCCGGGAACCGCATAGTCAGCACTGACGTAGTCCTGCAATCTGGGCTGCACCTGGATTTGGGGCTGCGTATGGATCTGAGCCTGCGGCGACCTGGCCTCAGCAGGAACAGCAACCGGAGCTGCTATCGTTGTAGGTACTGCTGCCTCATAGGCGCTTGGCTGATAATTGGCGTGAAGATCGGGGCCTTCCACCGGGAAGGGGCTGACAGGCGCGGGTGGTTGGCGAAGGGACTGTGGTTGTGGCTGCTGGTATTGCTGGGTCTGCGGGGCAAAAGCCTGCGGCTGTCCCGCAGACCCAGGAGCCGGTGCCACAGCACGTGGTGTTACATGGGGCTGCACGGTTACGCGTGGACCAGCAGGCGCCTGACCGTAGGGGTCAGAAGCCGCCTCGTTCCGGGTGCCATCATGAGAATGGGGCTGGCCAGAGCCTGCCTGCGCAAAATACGCCATAATCCGCCTTACTGCCCTAAGAATCAGGTGAGACACCTCTCTCCTGATTGCTTTTGGGTCACTTGAACTGCCTCAGTCCGACGGTTGTGCGCGGTTTGTTACCGCATCTCCTGCGCCGGTTTCACTCCTAGAATACCAAGACCAGCGGAAATAACAATGGAAACGCTACGCGCCAGCGCCAAATTGGCATGTGTTGCCGTTTCGCTGCTCTCATTAACAAAGCGTAAACCAAATTCCGTCTTGCCGAGATGGTAGAGCCCGTGCAGTTCGGAGGCGAGATCGTAGAGATAGAAGGCAATCCGGTGCGGTTCATTGGTGCGGGCAGCAATTTCAATCTGACGTGGCCATTCCGCCAGTTTTTTCACCACTGCGAGCTGCGCCGGATGCGAGACCTGCGCTAGATCCGCCGCTTTCAACACCACATCAGTGGTCTCAAACTTGGCTTCGCCAGCTTTGCGCAGGGTCGAACAGATCCGGGCATTGGCATATTGCACATAGAAGATCGGATTGTCCTTGGATTGCTCCAAAGCCTTGTCCAGGTCAAAGTCAAAGCCCTGATCGTTCTTGCGGGTGAGCAGCATAAACCGGGTGACATCCGGGCCAACCGCATCGACCACATCGCGCAGGGTGACAAAGGTCCCTGCCCGTTTGGACATTTTGAATTCCTGACCGTCCTTGAACAGTTTCACCAATTGGCACAGCTTGATATCCAAAGGCACCCGGCCATCAGAAAGCGCTGAAACAGCCGCCTTCATTCGCTTGACATAGCCGCCGTGGTCGGCGCCAAAAATATCGATGAGCTCATCAAAACCACGGGAGACCTTATCGTAGTGATAGGCAATATCCGGGGCAAAATAGGTCCAGGCGCCATCAGATTTTTTCACCGCCCGGTCGACGTCATCACCGTGATCGGTAGATTTGAACAGGGTCTGTTCGCGCGGCTCCCAATCATCGGGCTTTTTGCCCTTTGGTGGCTCCAAGACGCCCTGATAAATCAATCCCTTGCTCTCCAACTCTTCCAAAGCCGCTTCGATCCGGCCAGTGCCATAGAGCGATTTTTCAGAGTAGAAAACATCCATCTTGATGCCAAGCATCGCCAGATCCTCGCGGATCAGGCCCATCATTGCATCAGTGGAAAACTCCCGCACATCTGCGAGCCAGACATCCTCGGGCGCGTCAACATAGGCGTCCCCGACCTTGTCCTTGAGCGCTTCGCCAACAGGGACCAGGTAATCTCCGGGATAGGTACCATCGGCAAAGGCGATTTCCTGCCCATGGGCCTCCAGATACCGCAAGTAGACAGAGCGCGCCAAGACGTCGACCTGACCACCGCCATCATTGATGTAGTATTCGCGCGTCACATCATAGCCGGCAAATCCCAAGAGCGAGGCCAGCGCGTCGCCAAACACCGCGCCACGGGTATGGCCCACATGCAAAGGCCCCGTCGGGTTGGCCGAGACATATTCCACATTGACCTTCTTGCCCTGCCCCAGATCAGCACGACCGTAGTCAGACCCAGCCTCAAGCACCGCATTCAGCACCCCCTGCCAGACCACATGCGACAGCCGCAGATTGAGAAACCCAGGACCGGCCACTTCAGCCGAGGTGATCCGCGCATCGCTGTCCAGCCTGGCGGCCAGAGCAACGGCAATGTCGCGCGGCTTCATCTTGGCAGGTTTGGCCAGTACCATGGCGGCATTGGTCGCCATATCTCCGTGCGCGGCATCGCGCGGCGGCTCGACTGCTACATTGGCAAAATCAAGCCCCTCGGGCAGTGCGCCATCAGCGGTCATTGCAGTGAGGCTGTCGATGACAAGCGCGCGGATATCGGAAAAAAGGTTCATCTCTGGCGTCCCATTGGTTCGACTTTGCGGCTTATCATGCCTAGCCCAATGGTCAACCATTCTATAGCGCAAGACCAGCGCAGAAGCGGGGCTGCCCGGTTTTATTGAGGTTTCAACTCAACAGGGCAGCGCCATCCGCTGTCAAAGCGCCGCTTGCCCCACAATAGCATCTCCCCAAGCGGAGATTTTGTAGCGGCGAAGCGAAGCCACGTAATAGGGATCCGACAGGATCAGACGCTCAACATCT
>NZ_JBDWPJ010000103.1:0-15449 GCF_039971195.1 Pseudophaeobacter sp. | reverse complement strand
CTGAGTTCTTGCGGGCGACCAGGGAAACAAGCACCCAAACTCGCCGCGAGGCACCCTGCCCGACATTCACCTTTGCACAAATATTCCGGGGTGAATTGGGGCAGAGCAGAGCGAAGCCCCAAAAGGGGCAGCGCCCCTATTTGGTACTGGGACATTAGCGCACCAAGAGCGGGCTCATTCTTCTTCCTCGGCGCGGAAGCAATTGCCTTGGGCTTTCACGATTGTTGCCGAGAAAACAAGCACTTAGACAGCGCTGGTCTCAAATGGAGATTTGCCTTTTAGGGCAGGAAAGGCGGGGTTAATCACACGTAAGTTGTGGCGAACAGCTGCCATTATTTTTTAGGTGAGTTGATTGCTCAGCTTGATCACAACCAAACTTTGGAGAAAATACCTTGTCTAACAAGTCTACAGGCGCTTTGGCCCTTATTATTGCCTGCCTGGCCTCTGCCGCCTCGGCAGAAAACTATTTTGGCTTTTCTGTTGAAGCAATGTCTGCGGAATCAAAAACCGGAGGAAGCGTTGCCAATCGAACCTCGGACGCGGTGGTTCCAGGTATCTCAGTTATTCTGGGGCGCACCTATGACGCCGGAAACTTCTTCTGGGGTTTTGAAGGCAGTGCTACCATCAATTTTCAAAAAGCCTTTGAGAATAGCGGCACCCCTTGCTCCACCTCTGCCAATGGTCCCTACATGTGCGAACAGACAGCAGCGCTCCGGGTTTACGGGGTTATCGGCAAGGAGTTTGATGGCTTCGATCTCTACGGTAAGCTGGGGTACGGCGCGGCCTTTGGGGACTTTGCGACAAACACCAACACTCAAGACAGTGGTTCGATTCAAGGGGCTACAGTGGCTATAGGCGCTGCTCGTGATATCGAAAAACTTGGCAAGATTTTTGCTGAAGTGATCTATGACGATTTTGGCTCGACCAGTCAGCCCGGAGGTTTTGACAGCGACTACGCATCCGTGGGTCTGCGCTTTGGTTTCGTGAAGCCCTTCTGATTTTCAAAACAGAGGTCGGCTCCCAGCGATTTGGGGCAAATCCTATAACACTCAGCCTTGCTGGGTGATCAACAAGAAGGCCGCCCCAGAGGCGGCCTCTTCTGTGTCCAGCGGGGCACGAATTTCGCAATTCTTCCCCAATAGGTTGCGCCCCTGGCGTCTTGCCCGGCACATTCCTTGGGTATTGAGTGAGATAAATTTGGATCGCAAAATGAAGATATTTTTGGTTACCTTGGCTGCCGTTTTTTCGATTGGGTCTGCGGCAAGCTCTTGTTCATTTGATGGCGCATGGCCCTTTCTACCAGATGTGGAGGGCTGGCAACCCTTCGATGGCCAAGATGAATATCTGGGGGATATTCCGGCTCCTAAAGTCGTTCTGCGCGAACTTCGCAGAGGAAGGGAAGCACCGGGTGTCTCTTGTGGAGATGCCGGTACGCTGCGGTTGTTGGTTTCATTGCCTGGAAACGCGCAGTACAAGATCACAGATCTTGGCGTTTATTTCCGCGTGATCGAAGGCCAAAATGAGCTCGGGATATTTCCGGACCGCCCTCTTGTTGGGGAGGTACGTCGGCGCGGGTTTGAATTGCAGCTGCCTTGGCTCGACGGCCATCCTTCTGATCAGATTCCCATCGAGATGTCGGTGGAAGTGTTTTTTGTCAGTAAAGCTCTGCAGATAGGCCGACCCAGTGTGATCAAGATCGTTGCCGATTGAGTGCTGATGCGCGGGCGCAATGGGCTGCGCTTTTCACGAGCCCTCCTCAGGTAACTGTTTCGCGCGCGAAACGTCTTGCCAGCTTGGTCTATCAGGCGTATAGGGCGCTAGTTCGCTACGTGCGAATGAAGGCGGGGTGATTCCCGCCTTTTGGGTTCGATGAGGGTAAGCGGTGGTCGCTGCCCCTCCTCTCAACCTTCACGCCTAGATAAAGGCTGACTAATGCAAAGCCAAAATATCCGTATTCGGCTCAAGGCATTTGACTATCGTGTACTGGACGCCAGCACACAAGAGATCGTCAACACTGCCAAGCGGACCGGCGCGACTGTTCGCGGCCCGATCCCACTGCCAAACAAGATCGAGAAATTCACCGTTCTTCGTGGTCCCCACGTTGACAAGAAATCTCGTGACCAGTTCGAGATCCGTACGCACAAGCGTCTGCTCGACATCGTTGATCCGACCCCCCAGACCGTGGACGCGCTGATGAAGCTCGACCTCGCCGCTGGTGTGGACGTCGAGATCAAACTGCAATCTTAAGAACGGAGGGTATAAATAATGCGCTCTGGTATTATTGCAAAAAAAGTCGGCATGACACGTTTGTTCATGGAAGATGGTCAGCAGATCCCTGTGACCGTTCTTCACCTGGACGGGCTGCAGGTTGTGTCTCAGCGTACCGATGACAAAGACGGCTACACAGCTGTTCAGCTCGGTGCGGGTTCCGCAAAGGTTAAGCGCGTCTCCAAGGCGATGCGTGGTCACTTCGCGGCCTCCAAGGTAGAGCCCAAGCGTAAGCTCGTGGAATTCCGCGTGCCTGCTGATGCTCTCATCGAAGTTGGTGCCGAAATCTCGGCCGAGCACTTCCTGGAAGGTCAAAAAGTTGACGTGACCGGCACATCGATCGGTAAGGGTTTTGCCGGTGCGATGAAGCGCTGGAACTTTGGTGGTCTGCGCGCGACACACGGTGTTTCGATTTCGCACCGTTCGCACGGTTCCACCGGCCAGTGTCAGGATCCCGGTAAGGTTTTCAAAGGCAAGAAGATGGCTGGTCACATGGGTGCTGCCCGCGTAACCACTCAGAACCTGGAAGTCGTCAAAACTGACGCCGACCGTGGTCTGGTCTTCATCAAAGGCGCCGTACCTGGTCCAAAGTCTGGCTGGGTCACCGTCAAGGATGCCGTGAAGAAGAAAGCTCCTGAAGGTCTTCCCTTCCCAGCTGGTATCAAAGCCGCTGCGAGCGAAGCCCCTGCGGAAGGTGGTGAAGCATGAAACTTGATGTGATGAATCTCGACGGCAGCAAAGCTGGCGACATCGAGCTGAACGCTGACCTCTTTGGTCTGGAGCCACGTGCAGACATTCTGCACCGTGTGGTCCGCTGGCAGCGTAACAACGCACAGGCCGGTACCCACAAGGTAAAGACCCGTTCGGAAGTCAAATACTCGACCAAGAAGATCTATCGTCAGAAAGGCACCGGCGGCGCACGCCACGGCGCACGTTCTGCTCCGATCTTCCGCGGTGGTGGTATCTACAAAGGCCCCGTTGTGCGTTCGCACGGCCACGAGCTGACCAAAAAGTTCCGCAAGCTGGGTCTGCGTCACGCACTCTCCGCAAAGGCAAAAGCCGGCGAACTGGTGGTGATCTCTGACGCTGCTGCCGAAGGCAAAACCGGTGCTCTGGCCAAACAGGTTGCAAACCTGGGCTGGAAGCGCGCGCTGGTCATCGACGGTGCCGAAGTAAACGAAGGCTTCCTGAAAGCCTCGCGCAACATTGAAGGTCTGGATATCCTGCCAACAATGGGTGCGAACGTTTACGACATCCTGAAGCGTGACACCCTGGTTATCACCAAGGCTGGTCTCGAAGCACTGGAGGCTCGTTTGAAATGAACGCTAAAGCAGAACACTACGATGTGATCCGCAAGCCGATCATCACCGAGAAAACCACCATGGCATCCGAAAACGGTGCGGTTGTTTTTGAAGTTGCGATCGACAGCAACAAACCCCAGATCAAAGAAGCTGTTGAAAGCCTCTTTGGTGTGAAAGTGAAGGCGGTCAACACCACCATCACCAAGGGTAAGCAAAAGCGGTTCCGCGGCCAGATTGGCCGTCGCAAAGACGTGAAAAAGGCCTATGTGACGCTCGAAGAGGGCAACACAATCGACGTGTCCACCGGACTCTGAGACTTAGGTTCTTTTGAAAGTTAGAAAGGCCCTCGCGCAAGCGGGGGCCTTTTCTTGTTTGGGTTCCGGTTTGAGTGAAGGCGGCTAGGAGGATATGCCGCCCGGCCAAATCAGCTGTGACCCGGAAAGGATGACTGGGGAGGGTATGGTATTGCACTCTGTGGGGAGCAGTTTGGGTCTGGCATGCTTGGGGCACATGAGTTGCGTTACGGGCAAAGGCGATATCAAGCCATTCTTCTTTTCCCTTACATGCGGGTCTTGCAAACAAGCTAGGAGACCGCGATGGGTAAGATGCGACGCAAACGGCTTTCATTGACCGCTAGACAGGTATGGCTTGCTTGCTTGGTGCTTGGCATGTCGCTGTCTGCCTGTGTGCCGATTCCAATCGCGCGACGGGGCTATGTACCGAACAAGGCAGACACGGCCATCGCGCGCGGTGAAGGGGATGGGTGCTCCTTTAATGCGACTTCGCAGAAAGGCTTACACAGGGTTGGGAACGTCGAAGTCAGCAGTTATCTGTATACGCAGGACTTTGAGGGCGTGTCTCCTCGGGCCACCTTGAGGGTCGGGGTGACAGAACGGTTTGAGGGCACCAGGTTTGAGAGGGCAGCGGTGAATGCTTCCGGCATCACACTCCAAGAAGGGGGGCGTGTTCTTCGAGGCCGACTGAAAGACACCAAAACACATACATGGGGGAGTGGTGCTGAGAAGGCCAATTATACTTCCTTTGAGGTTGCTTTTCCGTCACCTTCCGGTCTTGGCGAAAATGTCCGCATCGTTTTTTCGCCTAATGCGGTGCGTCTTGGTGGTAGAACCATTCCGCTAAAGCCCATTCGGTTTGAACTGGATGAAAAACCGTTGATCTACATGTTCCCCTGTATCCCGACCTGATCGGTGTATAAAAGTTTCTGGCCACGGTCCAAGCACATCTGAATCGAAAAGGGCTCCGGCACCGGGAACGCTGGTGAGCATATGCGTTATCGAGAAAGCGCGCCGTTGTGGCGGCTTCCCCATTGCCACCCACACCCAACCCTGCTACATCCGCCCAATCCTACTGGCCTCAGATTCGTTCTGGGGCCGTTATCTTTGTGGGAAACACATGAGCTGGGGACCTTCGGGGCCCTAAAGACTGGCCACCTTAGTAGTCATTGTCCCGATGGGACAGGCGGACGGGGGGCTTACACATAGCGGGTCCAAAGACAACAACCTAAGGATCCGCACGCTAAACGGAAGACAGAAAGCATGGCACTTAAGTCGTATAAGCCGACGACGCCGGGCCAGCGTGGGCTGGTTCTGATCGACCGTTCGGAGCTTTGGAAAGGGCGTCCGGTTAAATCTCTCACTGAGGGTTTGACCAAATCGGGCGGCCGGAACAACACCGGACGGATCACTTCACGCCGCCGCGGCGGTGGCGCAAAGCGTCTCTACCGGATCGTTGACTTCAAACGGAACAAATTTGATGTTGCGGCAACCGTTGAACGGATCGAGTATGACCCGAACCGGACCGCATTCATCGCGCTGATCAAATACGAAGATGGCGAGCAGGCCTATATCCTGGCCCCTCAGCGTCTGGCGGTTGGTGACAAGGTTATTGCCTCGGCAAAAGCTGACATCAAACCCGGTAACGCAATGCCTTTCTCGGGCATGCCAATCGGTACCATCATCCACAACATCGAGATGAAGCCAGGCAAAGGCGGCCAGATCGCCCGTGCAGCTGGCACATACGCTCAGTTTGTTGGTCGCGATGGTGGCTACGCTCAGATCCGCCTGTCCTCGGGCGAGCTGCGCATGGTACGTCAGGAATGCATGGCCACCGTTGGTGCCGTGTCGAACCCAGACAACTCGAACCAGAACTACGGTAAAGCTGGCCGTATGCGTCACAAGGGCAAGCGTCCTTCGGTTCGTGGTGTTGTTATGAACCCGATCGATCACCCACATGGTGGTGGTGAAGGTCGTACCTCTGGTGGTCGTCACCCGGTAACCCCATGGGGTAAGCCGACCAAAGGTAAGCGCACCCGTAACAAAAACAAAGCGTCGCAAAAGCTGATCATCCGCTCGCGTCACGCCAAGAAGAAGGGGCGTTAATTTATGTCTCGCTCTGTATGGAAAGGTCCCTTTGTCGACAGCTACGTGCTTAAGAAAGCCGAAGCTGCGCGCGAGTCGGGCCGCAATGATGTCATCAAGATTTGGTCTCGTCGTTCCACCATTCTGCCCCAGTTCGTGGGTCTGACATTTGGTGTGTACAACGGTCACAAACACATTCCTGTCAACGTCTCGGAAGACATGATTGGTCAGAAGTTTGGTGAGTATTCGCCAACTCGTACCTATTATGGCCACGCCGCAGACAAAAAAGCGAAGCGGAAGTAAGTCATGGGCAAGGCACAAAACCCCCGCCGCGTGGCTGACAACGAAGCAATGGCGAAAACTCGCATGCTGCGTACCTCCCCGCAAAAGCTGAACCTGGTTGCGCAAATGATCCGCGGCAAGAAAGTTGACAAGGCTCTGACCGACCTGACTTTCTCCAACAAGCGTGTCGCGCAGGACGTGAAGAAATGCCTTCAGTCCGCGATTGCCAATGCTGAAAACAACCACAACCTGGACGTCGACGAGCTGATCGTTGCCGAAGCCTGGGTCGGTAAGAACATGACCCTCAAGCGTGGCCGTCCACGGGCGCGTGGTCGTTTCGGCAAGATCTTGAAACCGTTCGCTGAGATCACCATCAAGGTGCGTCAAGTTGAGGAGCAAGCCTAATGGGACATAAAGTCAATCCGGTTGGCATGCGCCTGCAGATCAACCGCACCTGGGACAGCCGCTGGTACGCCGACACCAAAGATTTTGGTGATCTGCTGCTGGAAGACATCAAGCTGCGCGATTTCATCAAGGATGAGTGCAAGCAGGCCGGCATCGCCCGTGTGATCATCGAACGCCCGCACAAGAAATGCCGTGTGACAATCCACACTGCACGTCCTGGCGTGATCATCGGCAAAAAAGGCGCTGACATCGAAGTGCTTCGCAAGAAGCTGGCCTCGATGACAGACTCGGAATTGCACCTCAATATCGTTGAAGTTCGCAAGCCCGAGCTGGACGCGCAGCTGGTTGGTGAGGGCATTGCCCAGCAGCTGGAACGTCGTGTATCCTTCCGTCGCGCGATGAAGCGTGCCGTACAGTCTGCCATGCGCATGGGCGCCCTGGGTATCCGGGTGAACGTTGCTGGCCGTCTGGGTGGTGCTGAAATCGCCCGTACCGAATGGTACCGCGAAGGTCGTGTGCCTCTGCACACTCTGCGCGCCGACATCGATTACGCTCACAACGAAGCCATGACACCTTACGGTATCATCGGGATCAAAACCTGGATCTTCAAAGGCGAGATCATGGAACACGATCCTCAGGCGCGTGACCGTAAAGCACAGGAACTCCAGGACGGCCCTGCACCTCGTGGTGCTGGTGGCGGTCGTCGCTAAGGAGAGAATAGATGCTTCAACCAAAGCGTACAAAATTCCGCAAGATGCACAAAGGCCGGATCAAGGGCGAAGCCAAAGGCGGCTCTGATCTGAACTTTGGCACCTACGGCCTCAAGGCAACCACACCTGAGCGCGTCACCGCGCGTCAGATCGAAGCTGCCCGTCGTGCCATGACCCGTCACATGAAACGTCAGGGTCGTGTCTGGATCCGTATCTTCCCAGATACTCCAGTGACCTCCAAGCCCGTCGAAGTTCGTATGGGTAAGGGTAAAGGTTCCGTGGATTATTGGGCCTGCAAGGTCAAACCTGGCCGCGTGATGTTCGAAATCGACGGCGTCAATGACGACATCGCCCGTGAGGCCCTGCGCCTTGCTGCGATGAAACTGCCGGTGAAAACCCGCGTGGTGGTCCGCGAAGACTGGTAAGCCCGGTTATCGGAAAAATCAAAAGCCCCCGCTGAGCAATCGGCGGGGGTTTTCTTTTTTGGTGGGATGGTCAGCTGTCCTTGGCCAGTTCATTTCCTGAGAAATCGCCAATGCCCCAAAAATCATTGGTGCGGGCATCGGCGTAGAAGCCTTCGAAATAGTCGTGCGGCTTGGCCTGTTTCAGGCTCTCATCGCTCTGGCAGATCAGAAAGTAATGATAATCAATGTAGATCGCGCAATAGAGCGATTTGTCCTCCGCCCAGAGCTCTACACATCCGTGCTCAGATTGTCTGTCCAAGAGGGTCGCGACCTGTAATTCCTCTCGAAAAGAGCCAAAATGGCCTGCACTGATCAGGCTGTCGTGACCTGCAGACTGTGCAAAGGCCCCCATGGCAAGTTCCAAAAGGGGAGAAGAGCAGCCTTCATCCGGTGGATAGATACTCTGAGCAGCGCAGATCCCTAGCATGTGGTCTGTTTCATACTGGCTGGCATATCTGGTGGATAAACGCTTTGAGCCGGTCAGCCCCAGGGCGCGGTTGACCTGATGGATTGAGGCAAAGCCGCAGAGCTTCGCAATCTCTTGCCAACTGACGCCACAGGAGGGCCCCAATTTCAGCGCGTCCTGAATGGCACTGTCTGGCACCGGATCACCATTTTTGAATGGTGGGTGACCGGGGAGCCTGAGGAATGGATTCAAAGCGATAAAGACAGAGGAAAACCTGCCAGCGAAATGATCCAGATAGGCTGTTTCATCCTCCCTTGGGTAGCTGAACGGAGGGCGGTAAATTGGGGTGCTTGCTTCTGTCATTCCGTAATCCTAGGTGGAGGCCCCTTGCGGTGCAACTTCCTGGGCGAAGCCGGATTGGTTCTGCCGCCGCGCTGCGGTAAAGGTGATGCCATGGCCCAGATCGAATCCCTCTTTGTGACCCGCTTGTACCGCGCTGCCCTGTCCGAATGTGGACCGGCAATTGATGCGCAGGAAATGGAAACCTCTTGCATTGTCATCGCCGAAGATGACGAGGCCGGACAGGACTGGTGCGAGGAGAACGGCTATCCCGGCTATACCTCCTATGCCTCGCTGACGGACCTGCCCTGGCGCTTTCCGGTCTTCGCCGATCTAGTGAAATCGCTGGACGAACATGTGGCCAATTTTGCCAAGGATCTGGAGTTTGATCTCGATGGCCGCAAGCTGGTGCTCGAGGATCTCTGGATCAATATCCTGCCCGAAGGCGGCATGCATTCCTCTCATCTGCATCCCCACTCAGTCATCTCCGGCACCACCTATGTGGCGATGCCCGAAGGGGCTTCGGCGCTGAAACTGGAAGATCCGCGTTCTGGCCGGATGATGGCCGCCCCAACCCGCACCAAAGAGGCGCGGCGCGAGCTGCAGCCCTTTATCTACATGAAGCCTGCCGTGGGGGATGTGCTCTTGTGGGAAAGCTGGCTGCGCCATGAGGTGCCGATGAACATGGCCGAGGATGAGCGTATTTCCGTCAGCTTCAATTATCGCTGGGAGTAGGCTGTCAGCATTTGGCCTGACTGTGAATGCCCCTTCACCTAGAGGAGACACAGGGTATGGAGCTTCTTCTTCTCGTGCCCCTTGTCTTGGGGTGCCTCGGGGCCTTGGTGCTAATTTCCTACGCTATGATGAACTATTTTGGACTTCTGGTGTGGTTCTTTAAGTGGGGTATGATTGTTCAGTTGAGCGCATTGGTTGTGTGTCTTCCTGTCGTTGCGATTTTGGCTGTTCTGGAACTTGAGCTGGGCCTGAGCCGAAGCATTTCAGAGCCGATATTTACGGGGGTGTTTTTTGTTGCTTGCGTTTTGGCGGGACTGAATATCTACAGCAGAAAAAGGCAGGAGCGCCGTGCTGAGAGGGCGCGTAAAGACGCGTGATCAATCGAACTTTACGTTGCGCTGCGCTGCTTGGTTGTTTTGGCCTGATTGAGGGGTTGAAAGGGCGAGCGCCTGTAAAAGGTTGTCAATTAGGGGTTGCGTGGCTAGGAACTCCAGTAAGTACTGTGTTTGAAAACGAAAATGGAATACTACGATGAAGTATAAGCTAATCGCGCTCGCTGCGGCTGCTGCGCTTGTTTCCGCCTGCAATCCCGATCCACAAGCAGCCCATGATCGCCGCCAGGTTCTGATGGCTAAGGTGTTCCCAAACCCTTCGGACCGAAAGGGCCTGCATCTGGCTTTTCCAGTGTCCTCAAGTCTGGAGGTTATCTACTTCCCTGGGCAGGTTCGCCAGTCTACTGTTGATCGACGTGTTGCCGGGTATTGCGCGCGTATCGGGCATCCTGAAGCCAAGATACAGCGGGCGCCAGAGGCGAGCAGTTCTACACTGGCTAATGGAGTGCAGGTCGCTTCCGTTACTGTTTGGTATGACTGCGACTAACCGTTTTCGGAGTTTGAAGGTGCAGCGAGTGGCAAGATGCGGGGGCGCCAAACCTTTCCCTTGCCCCCACCCCCTATCTCCCTTATAGGAGCACATCGCTTGTGCTAAATCCGCCTTGGATTTGGCCTCTGTGATTCTTTTCTGCACTTCTTCGAGTGCGGGTTTTACATAACCCACCAGATAACAAGGTGACCCTCACGGGGCCTTCTGGTGCTTTGGACAAGGAACAAAGGCGATGAACGCCAATGATCTGCGTGACAAGACCGTGGATGAACTCCGCGATGTGCTTGCCAACATGAAAAAAGAGAGCTTCAATCTCCGTTTTCAACAAGCTACCGGTCAGCTGGAAAACACTGCAGGCATCAAAGCGGCTCGCCGCAATGCTGCCCGCGTGAAAACCATCCTGAACGAAAAAGCTGCAGCCGCAGCTGCAGAATAAGGAGCCTGACAGATGCCCAAACGTATTCTCACAGGCACCGTGACCAGCGACGCCAACGCCCAGACCGTAACAGTTTCGGTTGAACGCCGCTTCACGCACCCTGTTCTGAAAAAGACCATTCGTAAGTCCAAGAAGTATCGGGCGCACGATGAACAGAACGCTTTCAAGGTCGGCGACCAAGTCCGCATCATCGAATGCGCGCCGAAATCGAAAACGAAACGCTGGGAAGTTCTGACCGCTTAAGAGGCCGAAAGGTCCCATAAGCGGCAAACTGACCAGTTTGTCGAAACCCTGGGGGATTACAGCACGCATCGCTGCCCCATAGGTCGGGAGAAACCACATGATCCAGATGCAAACAAACCTGGATGTTGCTGACAACTCCGGCGCTCGCCGAGTTCAGTGCATCAAGGTTCTGGGTGGTTCCAAGCGTAAATACGCATCCGTCGGCGACATCATTGTCGTCTCGGTTAAGGAAGCCATCCCCCGCGGTCGCGTTAAGAAAGGTGATGTCCGTAAGGCCGTCGTCGTTCGCACCGCCAAAGAAGTCCGTCGTGCCGACGGTACTGCGATCCGTTTTGATCGCAATGCTGCCGTCATCCTGAACACCAACAACGAGCCCGTAGGTACACGTATCTTTGGACCAGTTGTTCGTGAGCTGCGCGCCAAGAACTTCATGAAAATCATCTCGCTTGCTCCGGAGGTGCTGTAACAATGGCTGCTAAACTCCGCAAAGGCGACAAGGTTGTCATGCTTGCAGGCAAGGACAAGGGCAAAGAAGGCACCATTGCCTCCGTTGACCCCCAGGCCGGCAAAGCGATCGTTGATGGGCTGAACATGGCGATCCGCCACACCCGTCAGTCGCAGAACGAACAGGGCGGACGTCTGCCCAAGGCACTGCCGGTCGATCTGTCGAACCTGGCTCTGCTCGACTCCAATGGCAAAGCAACCCGCGTTGGCTTCCGTGAGGAAGACGGCAAGAAAGTGCGCTTCGCCAAAACGACTGGGGAGACTGTCTGATGCTTGATAACGCAACCTACACTCCACGTCTGAAAACTCTCTACAAGGAAACCATCTGTGGTTCCCTGAAAGAAGAGTTCGGCTACAAGAACGACATGCAGCTGCCCAAGCTGGAAAAAATCGTTCTGAACATCGGCTGCGGCCGGGCTGCTGTTCGTGACAGCAAAAAAGCCAAATCCGCTCAAGCCGATCTTTCCACCATCGCTGGCCAGAAAGCTCTGACCACTATTGCAAAGAATTCCATTGCTGGCTTCCGTGTTCGTGAAGGCATGCCAATGGGTGCAAAAGTGACTTTGCGCGGCGACCGGATGTTCGAATTCCTCGACCGTCTGATCACCATCGCGATGCCCCGTATCCGTGACTTCCGCGGCGTATCGGGCACGTCTTTTGATGGCCGTGGCAACTACGCCATGGGTCTGAAAGAGCATCTCGTGTTTCCAGAAATCGATTTTGATAAAATCGACGAAAACTGGGGCATGGATATCGTGATTGCCACAACCGCGAAAACCGACGCCGAAGCGAAGGCACTGTTGAAAGCTTTCAACATGCCCTTCAATAGCTGAGCGCGGGAAGGATAGTAGAGACATGGCTAAGAAAAGCATGATCGAACGCGAGAAAAAGCGCGAGCGTCTGGTGGCAAAATATGCCGCAAAACGCGCCGAGCTGAAAGAAATCGCGAATGACGAATCCAAGTCGATGGAAGAGCGTTTCAAAGCGCGCCTGACATTGGCCAAACTGCCGCGGAATTCTTCGGCAACTCGTCTTCACAATCGTTGCCAGCTGACTGGTCGTCCTCACGCTTACTACCGTAAGCTGAAGGTCAGCCGGATCGCGCTGCGGGAACTGGGCTCGAATGGCCAGATCCCCGGTATGGTGAAATCGAGCTGGTAAGGGAGAGACAGATATGAACGATCCTATCGGCGATATGCTCACCCGTATCCGTAACTCGCAAATGCGTGGCAAATCCACCGTAAGCTCCCCAGCGTCAAAGCTGCGGGCTTGGGTTCTGGACGTGCTGGCAGACGAGGGTTACATCCGCGGCTACGAGAAATCCACTGATGAACGCGGCCATCCGGCGCTGGAAATCAGTCTCAAGTACTACGATGGCGATCCTGTCATTCGCGAAGTGAAGCGGGTTTCCAAGCCTGGCCGTCGCGTTTACATGGGCGTCAATGACATCCCGTCGGTCCGTCAGGGCCTGGGTGTGTCGATTGTCTCCACCCCCATGGGTGTGATGTCGGACGCAAAAGCACGCGCAGCCAATGTTGGCGGCGAAGTGCTCTGCACCGTCTTCTAAGGAGGCCTCATCGATGTCCCGTATTGGTAAAAAAGCAGTCGAACTGCCCAGCGGTGTTACCGCAGCAGTTTCCGGCCAAAGCATCGAAGTCAAAGGTCCCAAAGGGACCCGCAGCTTCACTGCAACCGACGATGTCACACTTACTGTTGAAGACAACGCTGTAAAAGTCACGCCTCGCGGCATGTCCAAGCGCGCCCGTCAGCAGTGGGGCATGTCCCGCACCATGGTGGCCAATTTGGTCGCCGGCGTGACCACCGGCTTTAAGAAAGAGCTGGAGATCCAGGGTGTGGGTTACCGGGCTCAGATGCAGGGGAATACCCTGAAGCTGAACCTCGGTTACAGCCACGATGTCGAGTTTGTCGCTCCGGAAGGTGTCACCATCACCGCGCCGAAGCAGACAGAAATCGTTGTGGAAGGGAACGACCAGCAGCAGGTGGGCGAAGTCGCGGCGAAGATCCGTGATTGGCGCCGTCCCGAGCCCTACAAGGGCAAAGGCATCCGCTACAAAGGTGAGTTCGTCTTCCGCAAAGAAGGCAAGAAGAAGTAAGGACCAGCACAATGGCAAACAGCAAACGTACCCTGTTTCTGAAGCGTCGCCTGCGCGTCCGGAACAAACTTCGCAAGGTCAACGCTGGCCGTCTGCGTCTTTCCGTCCACCGTTCGAACAAGAACCTCTCGGTTCAGCTGATCGACGATCTGGCAGGCAAGACACTGGCATCCGCATCGACCCTGGAAAAAGATCTTGGCTTTGTAGGCAAGAACAACATCGAAGCAGCAACCAAAGTGGGTTCGGTTATCGCCGAGCGTGCCAAGGCTGCTGGCGTCTCCGAGGCGTATTTCGATCGTGGCGGCTTCCTGTTCCACGGCAAGGTGAAGGCTCTGGCCGACGCTGCGCGTGAAGGCGGCCTCAAGATCTAAAGACCTGCGGGCGGCGTTTTCGCCGCCCCGATGATCCGGGGGGCACGTTTTCGGGCGTGCCTCACCAGGATTGGAACAAATGGCGCCAGTCGCCACACACAAAGGAATGCTTTATGGCAGAACGTGAAAACCGCCGGGGCAACCGTCGCGACCGCGATGAGACACCTGAATTTGCGGATCGTTTGGTTGCGATCAACCGTGTATCCAAAACTGTAAAAGGCGGTAAGCGCTTTGGTTTTGCAGCACTGGTTGTTGTTGGTGACCAAAAGGGCCGTGTCGGCTTTGGCAAAGGTAAAGCCAAAGAAGTACCTGAGGCTATCCGCAAGGCCACTGAACAGGCCAAGCGTCAGATGGTTCGTGTACCTCTGAAAGAGGGTCGCACCCTGCACCACGACATGAACGGTCGCCACGGCGCCGGCAAGGTTGTGATGCGGACCGCTCCTGAAGGTACCGGTATTATTGCTGGTGGTCCTATGCGTGCAGTTTTCGAGATGCTCGGCGTCAAAGACGTTGTCTCGAAGTCGATCGGCTCGCAGAACCCCTACAACATGATCCGCGCAACCATCGATGGCCTGACAAAAGAGCAGAGCCCCCGTTCGGTTGCTCAGCGTCGTGGTAAAAAGGTTGCCGACATCCTGCCCAAGCGGGACGAAGCACCTGCTGCTGAAGCAGCTGAAGCGTAAGGAAACGGACAGATGGCTAAAACAATCGTTGTTAAGCAGATCGGTTCCCCGATCCGCCGCCCCGCCGACCAGCGCGCGACGCTGATCGGTCTGGGTCTGAACAAGATGCACAAAACCCGTGAACTCGAAGATACCCCTTCGGTTCGTGGCATGGTTCGCAAGATCTCTCACATGGTGGAGATCATCGAAGAGCGCGACTAAGCCCTTTTCGAGTGACCTAAATGAAGGCGCCTGCGGGAAACCGGGGGCGCCTTTTTTGTGGCCTGGCGCGGGCAGGGCAGATAGTTGCGGACGGTCTGTGAGGACGGGGAATGCCCATCTGGCCTTCCATCAAATCACCGCAAAGTCGTTGACAGCACCGGGCGTGGTGAGGCCACGGTGATAGAGTTTTGTTCCCTGTTCCGACCTGTGAGGTGCCTTATGACTGCTGTTGCGTCAGACTATTCCGTCGCCCTGATCGCCCTTTTGCTCTTTGTCTTGTTGGTTCTGTTCCAATCGGCCCTGGTTGGTGCGGCCAAGGCCGAGGCGAAGCTGCCACCGGGCAGTGAGCCCCTGGCTGATTACGGCAACCCGGTCTATCGGCTCAACCGGTCGCATCAAAACGGGGTGGAAATCATGCCCGCCGCCGGTATTGCACTGGCCGCAGGTATCTTTGCCGAGATTTCTCCTGGGGTCGCCAATTGGAGCATGGTGGTCTTTTTGATCAGCCAGGTGATGTATGTGGTGGTCTACGCCAAGCAGCTCGGCAAAAAAGTGCAGGGTCTGCGGACCTTCGTTTTTGTCACCGGCTGGGCCATGGTGGTGCTGGTCTGTGTTCTGGCCACGGGGCGGCTCTTGTAACCAAAGCCCTGAGCACAACTCCCTATGACCTGAGCGCATAGCGGGTTGACCATCGGCGGTGGTTGTTTGTGACAAAATGAATCCTTTA
>NZ_JBDWPJ010000102.1:0-6888 GCF_039971195.1 Pseudophaeobacter sp. | reverse complement strand
GGGCATGCCTTGTCCCATCAGTACTTCAACCTGCCGTAACTTCACGACGATCTCTTCCGGCTTGGGTCTCTTAATGGCCATACTTGGTCCTCCGCTTTCCTAACTATAGGGGCGGACCACTTCAAAGGGGGAAGCTCAGGTGCTTCAACCTAAGTACTACACATGAAAACATTAAGTTACGTGAATGTTATAAGTGCGCACAGAACAAATCAAGTGGTCGTAACGTCCACATTGTTTACACCTGGGTTGCATAGTCCAAAGGCCGCCTGTGTGCAGCGTTTGCGTTCAGGCGTGTCTCTCTTTGCCTACGAAAGTCCCACGAAAGGCCTCTCGCTAATCTACACCACTCCTCATTCATGTACTGGCTTTCAATTACTCAATCCGTTTTGCCGGTACTCACATACTTGAATTCGATCATCGTGTGGAGGCGGAACCGCGTTGGCCAAAAGATGGGCGCAACACGGGAAGCTGGCATACACTCCATGCTTCGCGCCATTTTCACATAGTCATGGTTTTAGAACACGACGAATGGCAGCTGCGAGATCATTTTTTGAGACAGGTTTTGTCAGCACATTGGTTTTGTAGGGCGTTGCCAGATCCGCTAAGGTATCGCCTGCATAACCAGTGATCAGGATAACCTCGGCCTTGTTGTCCATGACTTCGACGGCCATGGCAATATCTGTTCCCTGAATGGAGCCCGGCATGACTATATCCGTGATCACGAGATCAAAGGTTGGATCTCCGGACAGTCTTTCCAAAGCCTCTTTTCCTGTCGCTGCGGTTTGTACGTCATACCCAATAGAACTTATTTGCCGGGAGAGCACTTCACGCACCATCTCATTATCCTCCACCAGCAGGATAGAGCCGCGGCCGCGGTCAAGAGGCGCGTCGCTGAGGTCGGACGACTGCAGGCTCTCTTCTGATAACGGAGCGGCCGGAAAAATCAGTTCAATCGTTGTACCAAGGTCAGGAGTGCTGGTAATCGACATACTTCCGTTGGATTGTTTGACAAAACCATGCACCATCGCTAGCCCCATTCCAGAGCCTTTTCCAACCTCCTTTGTCGTGAAGAAAGGTTCGCAAACCTTCGCGCGAATGTCCTCTGTCATACCAATGCCAGTGTCACGAACACTGAATTTAACCAATCGTTCCGCGCCTGAAACGCCTTCTTTGCTCTTAAGCTCAACATTGGTGCAGGAGAGTGTCAGCTCCCCACCGTGCGGCATAGCGTCCTTGGCGTTCAGCGCAAGGTTCAGCAAGGCATTTTCCAGCTGCCCCCGATCCAGTTTGACCTGCCAGCACTGTGCCTCTTCAGGCAACAGAATTGAAATATTGGCAGGAAGTACTCTCGCACTCATTTTGTGCACGCTGTTCAGCACATCAACCGGGGCAATCAGTTCTGGGGTCAATGAGGCCCGCCGACCAAAAGACAAGAGATCCCGGACGAGCGTGGCCCCGCGTTCAGTTGCTTTCTTCGCTCCAGACCGAAAATCCGCGTAGTTCGGATCGGTTTCGCAATGCTCAGGCATCAGCTCGAGGTTTCCCAGAATGACTGCCAGCAAATTATTGAAGTCGTGGGCGACACCTCCGACCATGCGCCCCAGAGCATCCATTTTCTGAGCTTCCAGGGCATAGGCTTCAGCTTGCTTGCGTTGATCGATCTGATGCTCCAAATCGACTATTGCGGCCGCCAAACTTTGGGTTTTCTGCGCGACGAGGCGCCGCAGAATGAGCAAAAAAACACCCGCCAGAGACAGCAGCACAAGGGCAATTGCAAAGGCTGAAAGCACCCAGAAGGGCAGGGGGATGGGAACGATCGTTGCCCACCGTCGCTCTGCATGCTGGAACGCTGAGCGAAAAGTCGTTTGTTGCTGGTAAATTTCCAGGTTGATCGCATCTACGAGCCCTGGTGCCATCTGTGGCGAAGTTGCGAAATGCAGGGAGTAGGTCCCAAAAGGGATCTGTGCAATATAGGTCGTTTCTTTGTTACGCGCTTCTGATGCCGCGATGAACCTATTGACGATTCCGATGTCTGCGTCGCCTGCAGAGACGGCATCCAAAACCCCTTCCATTGAAGAGGTCCAAATTAGTTGCGCGTTCACACGCTGCTGTTGCAGGTGTTCAGTGACACCGCTTTCTTGAATGCTGTTGGCCATAACAGCGATCCGTTTGCCCTCAAAATCGTCCAGGGTCTCCAATGACACATCCTTTGAGACAACGATCGCGAACCAACTGTAGAGCAGCGGCTGTTCGACAAACTGGAACCTTTCTGACCGTTCTTGAGTAAACGCGATATCGGGCATGAGATCGATCTCACCCGCCTCGAGCATTTCAAGACAGACCGACCATAGGCAATCCACATATTCGACGTCGTAGTTTAGATTTCCAAGAACCTCCTCGGTCAGCTCGGGCCAAAATCCCGTGGGAACGTTGTTCTTGTTTCTGAAAATCGTGGGCGGGTTTTCGTATTGAGCAACACGTAGCGTATCTGCATGCGCAGGCGGACCCGCGAGAATACTTAAGGAGCAAAGCGATAGGGCTGCGCCGAACTGAAACCAGATTCTCTGTCTAAATTTGAGGCCGCTTTTGCTCATCAATTTGAATATCCATTGTTGCGTTTAATATCTGCATCAATGTCGTCGGCCGCCGCATCCAGGATGGTCTTGGGATCGGCCCCGCCTGCGATATCCACCAAGGCGT
The DNA here is from genome assembly GCF_039971195.1 of Pseudophaeobacter sp. Lineage (GTDB taxonomy): Bacteria > Pseudomonadota > Alphaproteobacteria > Rhodobacterales > Rhodobacteraceae > Pseudophaeobacter. The sequence continues at coordinate 4,188 of NZ_JBDWPJ010000102.1, read as the reverse complement.
GCTCAAACACTTTGGACGCAACAACATAGCCGGGAGATTGTGGGCGAACACGACCATAGTCACGCGCCAAATCAAAAAAGGGTGCAAGCACGCCATCGGGGCCGTATGATTGTGTTTCTGCTGCCGCACTAATGGTTGGCGGAATTATTCCTAGTGCGTCTGAAAGGGCAATCAAGTTGTTTGCCTCTGCAGCGAACCGAATAAAGGCAGCCGCACCATCAGGGTGATCGGAAAAAGAAGAGACCGCAAACTGCCAGCTGCCGGCGCCAATGACCGGGCCCTGACCCATGTCTGGTGGAGGTAGGATCAGAAGATCTTCGCCGATGATTGCCAGCATCTCGAGGGCTTCCCAATTGCCAGACAGGCGGAGCGCATATCGCCCATCGAGGAAGTCTGCAGCCCGGCTCTCTTTGGATTGATCCAGGCCGGGAACCAGATCGCGAACAAACAAAGACTGCCACCATTTCCCAAAGGCGATGCCACCAGGGCCGTTCAGGGAGCCCTGAGCTGAAAGATGGGTCTGCCGGTCTATCAGGTCGCCGCCAAAACTGTTCAGAAACGAGCCGAAGGCATATGAATACCACTCTCCCCTTTGGGCGAGTCCTAGATCCAAGGGGTATGCGAACTCGCCGGAGGCTTGCAGTGCGAGTAAAGCCTGATCAAACTCCGCCTTCGTCCAGGGGGTAGTGTTTGTTGGGATGCGAATGCCGTGGCGATCCAAAACAGAGCGTCGCCCAACTATTGCAATAGCTGCTTCCCAAAGGCCAAGACTGTAGAGCTCACCATTCCACCGCCCGATGGTGGATGGCAAAAACTCTTCGACGAGAGAGGTTTCAATGGGCAACGGTTGAAGGTAGCCCTGCCACACCCAGTTTGGCAGAATGGGCAGGTCAACATCCACGATGTCTGGCAAATGCCCCCGAGCAGCCGAAGTCACAACCGAACTGTTGTAGCCCTGTTCAAAAAAGCTCTGTGTGACAACTCGCCAATCAGATTGACTGTTGTTGAACTCGGAGACAATTTTTTCGATCTCAGTCCTCTCGGCTGGGTTGCCCGCGCCATGATACCAAAGATCCAGTTTCGTCTGAGCAGTCGCTACCGAGGAAAAAAAGGAAGCCAGCGTGCAAACAAACACGAAAACAACTTGGCACCGCATGAATGACCTCGAGAAAAAGCTTAACAAAACCAGGAACACTTAGCCCGGAGATTGAATAGTTCGCAAGCACGGCAATCACGGAAGGTTGACTTGGTGGCCTTGTAGCCACTTTTTTGCGCAGAGGGCATTTGTGTTTTTCGAAGATTTTTGGGGAGAAATCTGGCTGACGGGGAGGCAAATAGCGGGTTAGCAGCGGTTGAGGAATTGCAAGAAAGGTCTGCCTGGAGGGGGCTTGAAAACTGGATGGGCAAAACCAAGAAGTGGGCAATCCGAAAACCGCCAACTCCTTTGGTTTCTACTCCAAATTGGAGAGTATTGCTCTCCAACCTACTATGAAAACAAACAGAATTGTTCAGATTTGTAATCAGTAGGTCCGCGGTGCGAGTCCGTGTGGGGGCACCATTTATCATTGAAATTGCAGTACTTTCATGGTGTTAGTGGTTATACCACTACACAAACGCTACACATTTTGTGGTGGCGTACATGAGGATCGCCTTGGATTTACCGCATCTCAAACCCGCTACAGCAACAGCAAATGCCAAATATCGTAGGCGTGTCCCTGAAGATCTCCGAGGCGTTTTTGGGAAAAATGCTGTGGAGTGGTCTCTTGGTACAAAAGATCCCGCCGAAATCTATGAAGCTTGGAAGGTTGCTCACGCCAAGTATGAAGCAATGGCGGGTAGGATAAATCCGTCCGGGGAAAGGGGAAGAACGCTCAGACCCCGATTGGTGCAACAAAGCCCTTCGGACGTGACAAGGCCATTCTAAAACAAAGGGAAAGGATCAAAGAAAAGACGCTCGAAGCGCGCCGCTTGCATCACAGGCAACGCGCCGCATAATCAAACCAACCAGATGAGCCAAACCATCTCTTAGTTTAGGCAGCCTGTGGTTCCAAAAACTCTGACGACAGACAGACCACGCATCGCACGGAGCGCTATGGGGCAAGCACTGCGCGGCGCGCCATGAGCAACTTGGCAACATGGGCAAAGGTGCTGCAGGGCAGATAGGCGTGCGGGGCCGGAAACCTGTCCAAAACAGCGTCAAACTGGCCCATGTCATAGATCGCCCAGGCAAGCTCGTTGTGCCAATAGGGCGGCAGCATTCTCCCTTCGATCCGGTCGCCCTCGCTGAGATCGTGAAAGAGGGGGCGGTCCCTCAGAATAAGGGACCTTTTCAGCCGCTCCCAAGTGTCCAGGTAAAGCGGCTCTGAGACGCCTTCTGAGCCGATACCTATGGGGCTTTGGCCGCCTTGCCGCAGGCTCAGTGGACTAGGGGGATGGTCAGGGTAGACCTCCCGTGGATCGTCGAGGATGTGACACCAGGGCAGTCGAACAGCTCTTGCAGATGCGTGTAGGGACAAGGGGGCAGGCTGTGTTGAAACTGGCGGCGGGAAGGGCATGGGGGCGGGGCCTGGCAGGGGTGAAGAGGGGCCGACTTCGGATGGCCAAAGGTCCGTTGGCCGGGGATCAGTCTGCCAGGGATCAAGTGGCCAGGGCCCGTCTGGCTGTGGAGTTAGCTCTGGCTGCTGGCTGAACTGCGGATTTACACCGGCCCGTGCTGCGGCCTCGGCCATTTCGACAACATCCTCGTGGGTTGCGAGCCGCAGCCCCAACCGGGGCAGAACCTGTGAAACGTTACACGCAATGGCGCGTTCGGCCAGTGGGTCAGTGTCGCTTTCGCCGGCAAAATGCAGCCCAACCGCCTTTTTATCCCTAGGGCTGCACCAAACCGAGCCACTGTCGCCGGGCTCGGAAATCTCGATGTCCTTGGTGGTATTGTCAGTCTCTGGAACCAGTTTGAAGCCGGCGATGTCGCGGGGCTCGAATTGGCCCTTTTGCACTTCGTAGCTCACCCGGTAGATGCCTTCCCCGTCGACCCGAGCAGAAGTGTTCCTGGTGCTGCGCCCCTGCTTGGTGAGCACTTCATTCAGTCGCGGTTTGCGGTGGCCGCTCATCGCTTCAAAACTACCATTCTGAATGGGCAGCCAGGGCCGGGCGTTACCCAGATCGGCCACGGCGGCATCGCCGTCAAAATCCAGTATCCAGCGCGAGAGCCGCGCAATTGCATCGCGCTTGCGACCGCCATCCATCCGTCCAGGTTGAAGGATGGGATCTCCGCGACGCGCCTCTGGCCCGGCCAGCACATGCCAATTGGACAAAACACCGGGCCGTCCGGTTTCCTTGTCGATGACAATGGCCCCAAGAGTGCCGGCGCCATTGTTCAGCCGTCCCACCGAAAGCCCGCCCATTAGCACAGCAGCTCTATGCCGCGGATTGCCGGAGGCCTTGCGTGGCTTATAGTTTCCTTCGATTACATCAAGCGGAATGCCGTTGATCTCTTTTGGGAATACTTCCGTGTCACTGAGCTCGGCAACAGGGATCTTGGCGGTGATATGAACGCGCACCACCTGTTCATCGCTTTTTTCCTCGCCGCGCCAAAGGGTGCCAACATCGGCGCCGGTGAAATTGGGGCGATGGCGGTAGCGTTTGTAGACTTTGAGCATCGCCGCATCGAGCTCTTTGCGGGTGAATTTCTTTTTCTTTTTGGTCATGATTTTCTCCCCTGTGATTTGCCAATCAGCTGACGACAGCAGACGTGAAACAGACGTGACGCAGACCGGAGACCATCTGGAGAGCGCTCGGGGCTGGTCAAATCTGCCCAGACCTGGCTTCGCTTTCCAGGGTTTCACGTTGAAGTCACGCCCAAAGCCCTAGGGTGGTGCGCAGCACCCCCCCCATGGTGGACTTCTGGGCTTTTTCCGCTGGGGCTTTAACGCAAGGAGATCGGTGACGTGGTATTTCGGATGGAGGAACGTGTCAGCGGAATGCGACGCCTTCAAAACCCCTATGCGCCGGGTATCCATATCCTGGGGGCTCAGTTGTCGCCGCGCTCAGATTGGCTCAGTGCCCCGCGTATTTTTGTCGCCGGGAAGGGGCTTTCAGAGGCAGAAGGCATGGTTCGCCTGCTCGGCGAGGCCGCTGAAAGGGACGCAATACAGATGCGGCGGGGCGACCATGAATGCGCCTTGATGG
>NZ_JBDWPJ010000101.1:0-3344 GCF_039971195.1 Pseudophaeobacter sp. | reverse complement strand
ATCAATCTGCACGCCCTGCAGATCGGCAATCGCCAGGCGGGCGGCGTTCTCTAAGCTTTGCGCCAGAACGCTATCCCCGGATTGGGCAGAGCCGCGCGGCACCAGCAGCGCCACGGGAACAGGTTTGGATGTATTGATTGTAGGGCCACCACCGAGCGCAATAGGATCGCAGGCGGCCAGAGCAAATGTAGAAATCGCGGCCACGGCAGACAATGTTGCCTTGCGGGCCCGTTTGAAAACAGCAAACATAATGGACTTGTAACTCCCCTTGTCCGGCGCTTGTGCGCCGTGTTGGTTCTGGGGCGATAATAAACGACCAAAAAGGCGGGTCCAGCGTGAATCATCAGATCGTCAATTTGTTGCCGGGACTGTATTTTGTGGCAACACCTCTGGGCACGGCGCGCGACATCACGCTGCGGGCGCTGGATGTGCTGGCCTCGGCGGATTTGATCGCCGCCGAAGACACCCGATCACTTCGCCGCCTGATGGAAATCCACGGGGTGCCGATGCGTGATCGCCAGGTGATAGCCTATCATGACCATAGCGGAGTGGGTGCACGCGGCAAATTGCTCGCGGCATTGGAAGCGGGGCAAAGCGTTGCCTATGCCTCGGAAGCAGGTATGCCGCTGATCGCAGATCCCGGCTATGGCCTGTCTAAAGCCGCCGCCGAAGCCGGGCACTTGGTGACCTCGGCTCCCGGTGCCACGGCTGTGACAACGGCGCTGGCGCTTGCGGGGCTGCCAACGGATGCTTTCTATTTTGCCGGTTTTTTGCCCAATGCCAGTGGTGCGCGCCGCAAGCGACTGGAGGAAGTCGGGGCGATTCCCGGAACCCTGGCCTTTTACGAATCTCCCAAACGGGTTGCAGCATCCGTGGCGGATATGGCGGCGGTGCTGGGCAATCGTCCGGCAGCCCTGTGTCGCGAGCTGACCAAAAAATTCGAAGAGATACGCCGCCTGCCACTGGCGGAACTGGCCGCCAGCCTTGAGGAAAAACCGGTAAAGGGAGAGATCGTGGTGCTGGTGGACCGGGTCTCGGAAGTGGCGGTGAGCGATGGCGACATCGAGAGCGACCTGCGTGCCGCCTTGGTGGAGAATTCGGTCAAGGATGCGGCCGCCATCGTTTCCGAGGCGCATGAGATGCCGCGCCGCAAAGTCTATCAGATGGCCCTGAAGCTGGCCAAAGAGAGCTGAGATGCCAAAACCACCTGCCGAGACCGGGTTGCGTGCCTATCTTGCAGGCGCATCGGCAGAGGAACAAGCGGTGCGCGCCTACGAGGCGCAGGGGTATGAGCTGGTGGAGCAGCGCTGGCGCGGTGCCGGTGGCGAGATTGACCTCATTCTGCAAAAGGCCTCGCTTTGGGTCTTTGTTGAGGTCAAGACCGGCCCCAGCCATGCGGCTGCTCTGGCCCGGATCACGCCGCGCCAGATGGCACGGGTTGCGGCCTCGGCGGCGCTGTTCCTGGATCAGCAGCCCGAGGGGGGCTTGAGCGAGGCCCGTATCGATGTGGCGGTGGTGGATTCCAAGGGCAGCGTGGAAATCTTGGAGAATGCCTATGGGCAGGGGTAGGCGCCAGAGAGAACATGCCAGACCCGAGAGACAGGCCAGAAAGTGAACGGCAGATATTGAACCTCGCTGCCCACTGCGCCATCTATGGTCAAAGCAAAAGGGAAACTGCCATGAAAATCGCCTTTCAGATGGACCCGATTATGGGTGTGGACATCAACGCCGACAGCTCGTTCCGTCTGGCGGAAGAGGCGCAGGCGCGCGGCCATGAATTGTTTTTCTACCTGCCCGATCAACTGGCCTATCAGGAAGGGAAGATCACCGCACGCGGTCAGGATATGACAGTGCAGCGGGTGGCCGGGACCCCTGCCATATTGGGTGAAATGCGCGAAGTCGATCTGGCAGATTACGATGTGGTCTGGCTGCGTCAGGATCCGCCCTTTGACATGCATTACATCACCTCGACACATCTGCTGGGCCGGCTGAAAGACGACTGCCTGGTGGTGAATGACCCGTTTTGGGTGCGTAACTACCCGGAAAAGCTGCTGGTTCTGGACTTCCCGGATCTGACACCGCCCACCGCCATCGCCCGTGATCTGGACACCATCAAGGCGTTCAAGGCGCGCCATGGGGATATCATCCTCAAGCCGCTTTATGGCAATGGCGGTGCGGGGGTGTTCCGGCTGGACGCCAATGATCGCAACCTCACCTCCCTGCACGAGCTGTTCACCGGCTTCAGCCGCGAGCCGCTGATCGTGCAGAAATTCCTGCCCGATGTGAGCAATGGCGACAAACGGGTGATCTTGGTCGATGGTGAACCTGTCGGGGCTATCAACCGGGTGCCTGCCGCCGGTGAGACCCGCTCCAACATGCATGTGGGCGGGCGGCCTGAAAAGATAGGCCTGACCGAGCGGGACCTGGAGATTTGCGCCAAGATTGGCCCGCTTTTGAAGGAAAAGGGGCAGGTCTTTGTCGGTATTGATGTGATCGGCGACTACCTGACCGAGATCAACGTGACCTCCCCCACTGGCATTCAGGAATTGGAACGCTTTGACGGTGTGAATATCGCAGAGAAGATCTGGCTTGCCATTGAGGCCCGCGCCGCCGCCCGCGCATCATAGAGAGCACAAGTCACGTCCCCATGCGAAAGCCCAGCGCTTCGGCCACATGGGGGCGCTGAACCTGCTGTTCGGCGGCAAGGTCCGCAATGGTGCGCGCGACGCGCAAGACCCGGTGATAGCCCCGCGCTGTCAGGCCAAATCTTTCGGCTGCCCGCTGCAGTAGCTCGCGGCTTTCAGCACTTAACGCGGTTGCCTGTTCCAGCACCGCGCCCTCGGCGTCCGCATTTAGCCAAACCTCTGGCAGCTCGCGGTAGCGGGCCATCTGGATCTCGCGGGCCATGGCCACGCGCTGGGCCACCTCGGCTGACCCCTCAGAGGCGGCGGGCAGGTCCAGATCCTGAAAGGCAACCGGTGGCACCTCGAGGCGCAGGTCAAAGCGGTCCAACATAGGGCCGGAGATGCGCCCCAGATAGTCCTCGCCGCAGCCGGGCGCGCGGGCGCAGGCACGGGCAGCATCGGCGAGGTAGCCGCACTTACAGGGATTGGCTGCCGCCACCAGCATGAACCGGCTGGGATAGCGGATATGGGCATTGGCCCGGGCAATCGTCACCTCGCCGGCCTCAAGCGGTTGGCGTAGGGTTTCCAGCACCGCGCGGTTGAATTCCGGCAGCTCATCCATGAACAGCACGCCATTGTGCGCCAGGCTGATCTCACCGGGGCGCGCCCGCCGCCCGCCGCCAACAATCGCCGCCATCGAGGCCGTATGATGCGGCTCGC
>NZ_JBDWPJ010000100.1:0-12699 GCF_039971195.1 Pseudophaeobacter sp. | reverse complement strand
AACGGGCGGCTTCCACAAAAGATTCGGCGTGTTCGTCCTCAGAGAATTCCTCTTCCGGGGTTTGGGCGACAACGGCCCGGATACGCTGCAGTTTTGCAGCAATACTATCAACCGCAGGCACAGTGTCATTGCCGCGTGGCGCCTCGGGAACGGGTTCAGCCTCGGCAAATAGTTCTACCTCGCCTTCGGCCGTGTCGTCAGCCAGAGGCGTCGCTTCGGCCGGGGCGCCAGAAACGGCCGCTGAAATGGCGGCAATGGTGGCCATATCGACCGAAGGCTCGGCTTCGCTTTTGGTCTCAGCTTCAGCCTCTGCTACGGGCAGGGCTTTGATGGGCGCGTCTTCAGCAGGTGCCTCTTCGGAGGCTTCTTCAAACAGATCAATGCTGCTGAAATCGGTGAAACCTTCGTCCTCGGTGGTTTCCTCTGCGGTCTCTGCGGTCTCGACCTCTTGGAGGGCGACGACGTCAGCTGGGGCAGGTTCAACAGGGGCAGGGGTTGGCACAGGTGCAGGTTCGGCAACCGGGACCTCCAGGGCAGTAGCCGTGGCGGCGGGGGCCACCTCTTCTTTGGGAGCGGCGGTGCGCAGGTGGATGCCGTCGCTGCTGGTGCGGGCTTCGACCTGACGCGCGACTTCGCGCTGGGCAATGCGGGCCAGCATTTCGGCATCGGGTTGCGGCGGTTCAGCGCCAAAATAGCGATCATCCGAGGCCAGGTCGCGGAAGTATTCTGCGATGGCTTTCATGGTGCCAAAGGAGTCCTCAAAACCCTCCAATGTGCAGGAGAAGGTTCCGTAGGAAACCGTCAGAACTTTGTTGTTATGTACCATCGGTTCGCTCGTCCTCGCCAAAGTAATTGCAATTTACAATATGGGCTAGCTCGTCAAATTCTGCTCGAATCCGTGCAATTGATCGTATCATTTTGTGTTTAGATTGTGGCTGGTTTCCAGATCTGCGAATAATCTCGGCATGAACAAGCTGATTGTAGATGAAAATGAGCCAGTTACGCTGGTTGGCGGCGGTGACCTTGGGGAAGGCGACCTGAATTGGGCGCTTTCCTTAACCTCCTGTTTAGTTGCAGCTGATGGGGGGGCGGCACATGCGCTGGCTCAAAACCGGCTGCCAAGGGCTGTAATTGGAGATTTTGATTCGATTTCTCCGCAAATCCTAGCGCAGATGCCCGCGGCGCAGCAGGTCCATGTGGCAGAGCAGGATACGACGGATTTTGAAAAGGCTCTGCAGGCGATCAGGGCGCCGCTGGTGGTGGCGGTTGGCTTTCTTGGCGGGCGGGTGGATCATCAATTGGCGGTGCTGAACACGCTGGTGCAGGACATCGGGCCGCCCTGCATTGTCCTGGGAGAGCGGGAAGTGATTTTCCATCTTCCGGCTCAGATCACTTTGCCGCTGACGGCGGGGGAGACTGTGTCCCTGTTTCCGCTGCGCCGGGTGAGCGCCTGTTCAACCGGGCTGGAATGGCCGTTGGAGGGGCTGGTGATGCAGCCGGGAGGACAAATCGGCACCTCAAATCGGGCGCTGGGACCAGTGGCGATCTCGGTGGATGGCCCGGGACTTCTGGGGTTACTGCCGCGCCACCATTTGCCAGCATTGATGCAGGCCCTTAGGCCGGGGCCTCAGGACTAGGTGATGTGGCCGCAGTCAGGCTTGCCTGCTTTGCGGCGCGGTGCTCTCGCAGAATGGCATAGAGACCCGCTGCCACAGTGAGGCCGATGCCGAGGCTGGCCAGGGTATTGGGCAACTCATTGAAGATCCACCAGCCCACGAGGGTGGCTATGGGAATTTCCAGATATTGCATCGAGGCCAGGGTTGAGGCCGGGGCATAGCGAAGGCTCCAGGTCATCAACAGATGCGCCAGGGTTCCCAAACCGCCCGCCAGCGCCAGTAGGGTCCAGCTGTCCTGCGCGGGCAGAGCTGGGCTCAAGGTGGCGATGTCCCAGCTTTGCCCGATCCAGAACAGCGGCAACATCAGAACCGATGCAATCAGGCCAGAGACAGCCTGGAGCGGAATGGGGGAGGTATCCTTGGCGATTTTGCGGGTGACCAACATAAAGACTGCAAAGATCACCGCCACCGCCAGGGGCCAAAGCGCGTTGAGGCCCACTACGGCAAAACTGGGCTGGATCACCAGAAGCGTGCCGATAAAGCCAACCACGCAGGCGGCGAGGCGACGAAGTCCCACGTCCTCTCCCAAGACATATTTGCCGAGCAGCAACATGATGAAGGGCATGACAAAGGCAATTGCCACCGCATCCGCCAGCGGCAGGTAGCGCAGGGCGTTGAACATGGCAGTGATGCCGCCCATCTGCAGCAGGGTGCGCAACAGAACCGGCCCCCAAAACCGGCGCGGGATTGCCAGGGTTTGCCCCAGAGCCAATGAAACGGGCACCAGAATCAGCGCCTGGGCGGCAAAGCGCACAAAGACGATTTGCCCAACAGGTACCCTATCGGCCAAAAGCTTGGCGATGGCATCTCCCAACGGGATCAGAATGCAAAAGCCAAGCATCAATGCAATGCCGAGCAGGGGGCGATCAAGGGTGCTGGTCTGTTTCATGGCGCCACGCTAGGGGCGGCGCCCAAAAGGTGCAAGCAGAGGTTGCCTTTTTGTCGTTGAACTACCCAGTCTTAGCAATTGGGCACATTGACGGCCAACCCCCCGAGTGAGGTCTCTTTGTATTTCTCATGCATATCGGCCCCGGTCTGGCGCATGGTTTCGATCACCGCATCCAGCGGCACAAAATGCTGCCCATCGCCGCGCAGCGCCAGGGAGGCTGCCGAAACCGCTTTGATCGCGGCCAGGCCGTTGCGCTCGATGCAGGGCACCTGCACCAGACCTTTGACCGGGTCACAGGTCATGCCGAGGTGATGCTCCAGCGCAATTTCGGCGGCGTTTTCAACCTGTTCCGGTGTGCCACCCATGACCGCACAAAGCCCCGCCGCTGCCATCGCCGCCGCTGATCCGACCTCGGCCTGGCAACCTGCCTCGGCGCCGGAAATGGAGGCGTTGTATTTGACCAGACCGCCAATGGCGGCAGCGGTCAGCAGGAAATCCTCGACATGGCTGGGCGCGGCACCGGGCACATGGTCCAGATAATAGCGGATCACCGCAGGCAGGGTGCCGGCCGCGCCATTGGTTGGCGCAGTGACAACCTGACCACCGGCAGCGTTTTCTTCGTTCACCGCCATGGCGTAGACGCTCATCCAGTCGTTGATAGTATGAGGCGCGGCGAGATTCATGCCACGCTCTGCCATCAGACTGTCATAGATCCCTTTGGCGCGGCGGCGGACAAACAGCCCCCCCGGCAGGATGCCTTCGCGCATCAGCCCGCGGTTGATGCAATCGTTCATCACCTGCCACAGGCGCGCAGTTCCCTTGGCAAAGCTCTGCTCGCAGCCGCGCGACACCTCGTTGGCCCGTTTCATCTGGGCGATGCTCTTGCCGCTTTTCTGTGCCATCTCCAGCATCATCGCCGCAGAGGTGAAGGGATAGGGCACGGGATCGCCCTCATCGACGTCCTTGCCCTCGGCGAGTTCTTCTTCGGTGAGAACAAAGCCGCCGCCGATGGAATAGAACACCTGTTGCAGGATGATGTCGCCTTGGGCGTCTGTCGCCATCAGGATCATGCCATTAGCATGGCCAGTCAGCGCGTGATCATAGTCAAAGATCATGTCTGATTTCGGATTGAATTGCAGTGGCGGCAGACCTTCGGGTTGCATGACATGAGTCTTTGTCAGCTCGGCCAAAAAGGCTTCGGCTTTTTCATCATCATAGCTGTCGGGCAAAAAGCCCCCGAGCCCCAGAATGGTGGCACGGTCGGTGGCATGGCCGACGCCGGTAAAGGCTAGCGAGCCATGCAGCGAGGCGCGCAGCCCGTGGAACTCAAAAGGCGAGGCGCGCATCATATCGAGGAAGCGCGCCGCCGCCACCATCGGGCCCATGGTATGGGAGGAAGAGGGGCCAATGCCCACTTTGAACATGTCAAAAACGGAGAGGAACATCAGGTGGCGGATCCTTCTGGCGGATGTGCAAGCTGTGGCTGGGTGAAGGGGGTGTCGCCCAGGCCCTCGGCTGTCTGGGCTGTGCGTACGGCGGCGCGGGCTTCAAGGCGCATGAGCAGGGCCTGCAGATGCGGGTAGTCTGCCAGCTGAAACCAACTGCGGTCGCTTTTGGCAGGGTAGAGCGCCATCCAGCGCATCATGCAGCCCAGATAGTAGTCGAGCACGGAAGGCCGCGCGGCGCCAAACCAGGCAGGACGTCTCGCAGCCAGATCATCCAGATGGCGCAGGTGCATGGTGAGGCGCTGTTGTATGCCATAGGTCAGGGCCAGCTGGTTTTTGGCGTCAGCTCCGATGTACTTTCCCGGGTAAAAAGAGACTCGCAAATCCGCATGTAGGGTGTTGGATGCAAAGAACAGCCATTTGAGGAAGCTGGCACGCTCGGCACTGTCAGGAGTGGGAGCCATCCCACCATGGCGGTCAGTCAGCCAGAGCAGGATTGCAGCGGTTTCAAAAATGGGTCCATCCGGGGTTTCCAAGACAGGGATCAACCCGTTTGGGTTGATGGCGCGGTAGGCGGCACTGTTCTGTGCGCCGTTGCGGCGGTCCACCAAACAGGTCTCATAGGGCAGGCCAAGCTCCTCCAGCGCCAGGCGGATCACCAGCGAGGCGTTATCGGGGGCGTAGTGGAGGCGGTAGCGCTGCATCATCAGGCCCTTCTAGATGTCGTCTGACGCCAAGTAGTGTTCGATTCCGGCGTTTCCAATAGGAAACACGCCTTTCTACGACATGTTTTGCAAAGATCCAGAGGCTGCTGCGCTTTGGCGTGGCAATTGCTTCTCGCGCTTGGGCAGAGCTTTGCTTATAAGGCATTCAAACAGCCTGCACGGAGCCTGACCTATGACCGGAGAATTGTCCCCCATCGATAAGGCCAAATTTGTCGCGGCCAAACAGGCGGCGGGATTGGTTGAAGATGGCATGCGGGTTGGTCTTGGCACCGGGTCGACGGCGGCCTGGTTGGTGCGCTGCCTTGGCGAAATGGTGCGCGAAGAAGGGTTGCGGTTCACGGCAGTTCCGACCTCCACCCGCACCGCAGAACTGGCCCGCGAGGTTGGCATTTCTGTTACCTCTCTGGATGATGCCAAATGGCTGGACCTCACCATTGACGGGGCGGATGAATTTGACCGCGACCTCAATCTGATCAAAGGCGGTGGCGGTGCTTTGTTACAGGAAAAGGTGGTGGCGACCGCCTCTGATCAAATGGTGGTGATCGCTGATGCCGGCAAAGAGGTCGAAAATCTCGGGGCCTTCCCCCTGCCGGTGGAGGTCATTCCTTTTGGCTGGCAGACCAGCCAAGCTCTGCTCGAGGAAACCCTTGTTTCCATGGATGTTCTGGGGCGTTCCGCGACCCTGCGGATGAATGGGGACCGGGCCTTTGTGACCGATGAGGGGAACCATATTCTCGACCTGCATCTGAACCGGATTGGCAATGCACGGCAACTGGCGCTGGTGATCAACCAGATCCCCGGTGTGGTTGAAAACGGCTTGTTCATTGATATCTGTGACACCGTCATCATCGGCTACGGCGATGGCACTGCAGAAGTGCGGGATATCAACGAAGGCACAGTAGAGCGGGAAAAGCTGGATTTTGTCGAAAGCGACAATCTGTTTTCCGATCTCTCTGACTAAAAGGCAGGACGAAAATGAGCTTTGACTACGATCTTTTTGTTATTGGCGGCGGTTCCGGCGGCGTGCGTGCGGCGCGTGTGGCGGCGCAAGAGGGCGCCAAGGTGGCTCTGGCCGAAGAGGATCGCTATGGCGGCACCTGCGTCATTCGCGGCTGTGTGCCTAAAAAGTTGATGGTTTTTGCATCTGAATATTCTGCCATGGTGGGCGATGCCCAGGCTTATGGCTGGGATATCAAGGGCGGTGCCTTTGACTGGGACAGTTTTAAGGCCAAACTGCATGCCGAGTTGGATCGCCTGGAAGGTATCTATCGCGGTATCCTGAAAAATAACTCGGTCAGCAATTACGGCAGCCGCGCGACGCTGGTCGATGCCCATACAGTGGCGCTGGCGGATGGCACGCAAAGGACGGCCAAGCATATTCTGATTGCCACCGGTGGCTGGCCTACCGTGCCGGAGTTCCCTGGCTCGGAGCTGGCGATCACCTCGAACGAGATGTTCCACCTGGACAAGCTGCCAGAGAGTATCCTGATCGTCGGCGGCGGCTATATCGCCTCGGAATTTGCCGGCATCATGAATGGGTTGGGCGTCAAAACCACCCAGTTCTATCGCGGCACCCAGATCCTGCGCGGCTTTGACGAAGAGGCCCGCAACGTGGTGGCCGAAGGCATGGTCGACAACGGAGTTGATCTGCAGCTGGAAACCAATGTGGTCTCCATGGTGAAAGAGGGCGACAAGATCCGCGTCACCGACACCAAGGGCAATGAGACCCTGTTTGATCAGGTGATGTATGCCACGGGTCGTCACCCCAATGCAGATAACCTAGGCTTGGAAGCGCTGGGCGTTGAGCGCGGCAAGAAGGGCGAGATCCTGGTTGATGACTATAGCCAGACAGGCGTGCCCTCGGTCTATGCCATTGGCGATGTGACGGATCGCGCCAATCTGACACCGGTTGCCATTCGCGAAGGCATGGCCTTTGTCGAGACCGTGTTCAAAGGCAATCCCACCAGCCCGGATCACGAGCTGATCCCCACGGCGATCTTTACCCAGCCGGAAATGGGCACTGTGGGCTTGTCCGAGGAAGAGGCGGCCGCGCAGGAAGCGATCGAGGTCTATTCCGCCAGCTTTAAACCTATGCAGCAAAGCTTTGCGGGGCGGGCTCAGAAAGTGCTGATGAAACTGATCATCAGCAAGGCAAACCGAAAGGTTCTGGGCTGCCACATCGTGGCTCCTGGCGCGGGTGAGATGATCCAATTGGCCGGTATTGCGATAAAAATGGGGGCAACCAAGGAAGATTTCGATCGGACGGTTGCGGTTCACCCCACCATGTCGGAAGAATTGGTCACAATGAAGCAGGCAAGTCGAACGACTTGAATTCACAAGATTTAGACCACAAATGTGGTTCACATGCCGCATGATGCGGCAGCAAAGGGATAGGAAACATATGGCGGGCAATAGCGGTGGCCCCTGGGGGGGCGGAGGCTCTTCTGGCGGCGGAGGCAACCGGGGAAACAACGGTGGTGGTAACAATGGCGGAGGCGGTGGTGGCCGTCGTCCCGAAGACCCCCAGATCCCTGAAATTGATGAGCTGGTCAAAAAAGGCCAGGAGCAACTGCGTGTTCTGATGGGCGGTCGTGGCGGCAATGGTCAAGGCGGCGGCACTGGCGGCGGTCAGGGCGGCGGCGGCTCGCCTCTGTTCACCAAGGGCACCGTGGCGATTGCAGCGGTTGTTGGCGCTGTGCTCTGGGGCATGAACAGCTTTTACTCGGTCAAAACCGAAGAACAGTCTGTCGAACTGTTCTTGGGGAAATACTATGATACCGGATTGCCAGGTTTGAACTTTGCCCCTTGGCCGTTGGTCACCTACGAGGTGATTCCGGTGCGAGTTGAGCAAACAGAAAACATCGGTGCGGGCTCTCGCGGAAGCGATGCAGGCCTGATGCTGACAGGGGATGAGAACATCATTGATGTTGATTTCCAAGTGGTCTGGAACATCAATGACCCAGCCCTGTACCTGTTTAACCTGCGGGATCCGCAGGCGACGATCCAGGCGGTGTCTGAATCGGCGATGCGTGAAATCATTGCCCAGTCCGAACTTGCCCCTATTCTGAATAGGGACCGTGGAGCGATTACTGCGCGTCTCGAAGAACTGGTCCAATCAACGCTCGACAGCTATGACAGCGGCGTAAACGTCGTACGGGTCAACTTTGATGGCGCTGATCCACCAGAGCCGGTCAAAGATGCCTTCCGCGAAGTGCAGTCCGCCGGTCAGGAACGTGACCGTCTGGAAAAACAGGCGGATGCCTATGCCAACCGCAAGGAAGCGGCGGCACGGGGTCAGGCTGCGCAGACACTGGAAGAAGCCGAAGGCTATCGCGCCCGTGTTGTGAACGAAGCCCAGGGTGAGGCCAGCCGCTTTACGGCGGTTCTGACCGAATATGAAAAGGCGCCAGAGGTCACGCGTAAGCGTCTCTATCTGGAGACCATGGAGACGGTTTTGGGCAATGTGGACAAGATCATTCTTGATCAATCCGCAGGCGAAGGTGGCCAGGGCGTCGTTCCCTATCTGCCGCTCAATGAATTGCGCCGCACGGGAGATAACTGATGAATAAGACAACATTCCTTCTCCCCGTCGTAGTCCTTGCCCTTGTTGGCATCCTGTCTTCACTCTTTATCGTGACAGAAACTGAAAAGGCGCTCGTGCTGCGCTTTGGTCGTGTGGTTGCTGTGAAGGAAGATCCTGGTCTTGCCTTCAAGGTGCCTCTGATCGACGAAGTGGTCACCTATGATGACCGTATCCTCAGCCTCGAGGTCGGCCCGCTGGAAATCACTCCGTTGGATGACCGTCGTCTGGTTGTAGACGCCTTTGCACGGTATCGGATTGTTGACGTCAAACAGTTTCGCCAAGCCGTTGGTGCCAGCGGTATCAACGGTGGTGAAACGCGCCTGGACAAGATTATGCGGGCCGCAACCCGTGAAGTTCTGGGTTCGGTCAGCTCTAATGATATCCTGTCATCGGATCGTGCAGCCCTGATGCTGCGGATCCGTAACGGGGCGATCAGCCAGGCCGAAGGATTTGGTCTGGAAGTTGTTGACGTGCGCCTCAAACGGACTGACTTGCCGCAGGCCAACCTGGAAGCCACCTTTGCCCGGATGCGGGCCGAGCGTGAACGCGAAGCGGCGGATGAAATCGCCCGTGGTAACGAGGCGGCGCAGCGGGTTCGAGCCCAGGCGGACCGGACCGAGGTCGAGCTGGTCTCGGATGCGGAACGTGAAGCCGAAGTGGTCCGTGGTGAAGCCGATGCGGAACGCAACGCCATCTTTGCTGATGCCTATGGTCGTGATCCGGAATTCTTTGAATTCTATCGCAGCCTGAATGCCTATGAAGGCGCGCTGAAGGGCAGCAACTCTTCGCTGGTTCTGTCGCCGGACTCTGAGTTCTTCAACTATCTGAAGTCCTCAAGGGGCGGCGCAGCTGCCGAATAGGCATCCCTCTCAAACGGGTTTTGTCATTTATTTTTAGGGGCTGGCCGAAAGGTTGGCCCCTTTTTCATTTCTGCCGCTGCCGTAGGTCTGATTTCCCGTCTAAGCTGTTCTTATTAAGCGGTTCTTTGCCATCGGAATTTTTGCCAAAGGTTTTTGATGCGAAGAATGCTACACTCTGGCCCAAGGATGAGGCCCAAAGCAAATAGGGCTGCGGAGGCAAATGTTTTCACGGCGGCGTGAACAGGGCTGACAAATGTTGCGATAGAGGAATCTCTCCCTACATTGAATGGAGAAGGTTTCAGCCAAAGACCTGCCCGGCGCAGGTAAATGGCTTTGGGGAAGAGGGTACAAAAAGACGATGGCAAGAACAGGAATGGTGATGACAAGGAGTAGCTCCGTGCAGCCAAAGGCGATTGCAGTTTCAAGACGACAAAACGGACAGGCCACCATGTGGCGGATGCTTTGGCTGGCTGTGGTTAGTCTGGTGATGGTGGCGGTACAGGCGCTTTCGGTGCAGGCCCGGCCTGAAAGCCTTGCACCACTGGCCGATAAGGTCAGCCCCGCGGTGGTGAATATCACCACGACCACAGTGATCGAAGGGCGCACCGGCCCACAGGGTATCGTGCCCGAAGGCTCGCCTTTTGAGGATTTCTTCCGCGAATTCCAGGATCGCAACGGCGGCAACAATGGCGACCGCCCGCAGCGCTCCTCGGCGCTGGGCTCGGGCTTTGTGATCTCCGAAGACGGCTATATCGTTACCAACAATCACGTGATTGCCGATGCCGATGAAATCGAGATTGAGTTCTTTCCCGGCGATGGCCAGCCCAAAGAGCTGCTGCCCGCCAAGGTGGTTGGCACCGATCCCAATACCGATATTGCCCTGCTCAAGGTCGAAGCGCCTAGCGCGCTGAAATTTGTCAACTTTGGGGACAGTGATACCGCCCGTGTCGGTGACTGGGTGGTTGCCATGGGCAACCCGCTGGGCCAGGGCTTCTCTGTTTCGGCTGGGATTGTCTCGGCGCGCAACCGGGAGCTTTCCGGTTCATATGACGACTACATCCAGACTGATGCCGCGATCAACCGGGGCAACTCTGGCGGCCCGCTGTTCAATATGGACGGCGATGTTGTCGGCGTGAACACGGCGATTTTGTCACCTAACGGTGGCTCGATCGGCATTGGCTTTTCCATGGCCTCCAACGTGGTGACCAAGGTGGTTGCCCAGTTGAAAGAGTTTGGCGAAACCCGTCGCGGTTGGCTTGGCGTGCGCATTCAAGACGTTGATGAGGATGTGGCCGAGGCCATGGGGCTGGCAAACTCCAAAGGCGCGCTGGTCACCGATGTGCCCGACGGCCCCTCCAAGGACGCAGGCCTGCAGGCCGGGGATGTGATCCTTAGCTTTGATGGCACCGAGGTGGAAGACACCCGCAGCCTGGTGCGCACCGTGGGCAATACCGAAGTGGGCAAGACCGTTCGGGTTGTTGTGCACCGCGAGGGCAAGACCGAAACCCTGAAGGTGACGCTGGGCCGTCGCGAGGATGCGGAACGTCAGTCTGCGGCTACTGCTGAAGACGATGACGGCAGCCCTGCCGAGACCGAGAAGGAGCTGCTTGGTCTGTCCATCGGCGTTTTGACCGACAAGATGCGCGGCGAGTTGAACCTGTCTGAGGGAACACAGGGGCTGGTTATCCTCTCTGTCGATGAAGTTTCAGAGGCCTGGGAAAAGGGGCTCCGCGCCGGGGATGTGATCACCGAGGCGGGCCAGCAAAAAGTGGCCACGATCAATGAGCTGGAAACCCGGATCACCGAGGCCAAAGAGGCCGGCCGCAAGTCACTCTTGCTCTTGGTGCGCCGTAATGGTGAGCCAAGGTTTGTTGCGCTGAACCTGCTCAAATAGCCTGAAGCCAGACAGCTTTGTGAAATTGGAAAAGGTCGGGGTTTTCCCGACCTTTTTGCGTGGCCGAGGTGTCGTATTTCTTGGCCGGGTCATTTCGCAGGGAAACATGGTGATCCAAACGGGAAAGAGCCATATGCTGGCGGGCATATGGCTCTTCTTTAGGGAACAGGCAGTCATCGGGATGGAATGATAATGTCTGCCGTGAGGTGACTATGCTGACTTCCTCGCCATAGTTCTGTGAACTGGTTCACAGCAGGTCAAAAAAGTTGAAAAACTCTTGGATGCCCTAGCTGCCACATGGCTGTGACAGGGGGCTCCAGTGCTGGCTGTGGCACATGTTGTGATATTGGTTGCAGCTCAGGGGAGTTCTTAGTGGCAGTCAGCTCTCGTCAATGGTTCTGCGGGTTCTGAAGGGGCTAAGGCCGGGGCTATGATCAAAAAGGCGGCAGGGAGTTAACAGTTTTTTGGCCACTTGGAGTGCAGAGTATCGCGAAGACGACCCGAAACTCTCAACCAGAATGGCCAACGGATGATGATGAAACAAACCCTTGCCAGTGTTGCCCTTGCCTTTGCAGCCAGCTCTTCTTTTGCGACCGACTTGCCATTGGGGGAGGCGGATCCGACCTCGGCGAGGATTTTTTTGGAGCTGCACAGCATTCAGCAACTTGCTGGGGTGATGAACCCGTTTCTGTCAGTGCCTGGCGAGGCCTTCCGCATTGTCGAAGGGGATTCTCTTGCCCTGGGGAACCTGCGCATTCGCTTGGTTGGGATCGAGGCACCAGAGATGGCCCAGCGGTGCAATGCTTTGAATGGTGTGCCTTGGGAATGTGCAGCTGAGTCCGAGGATCGAATGCGCGATATCCTGCGCTCGGCTGAACAGGTCGAATGTTTTAGCAATGATCGCAACAGCTACGGCGACTATGTCGCCTCTTGCACCGCGGATGGCGAAGATGTTGCCGCACGTTTGGTTGCCGAAGGCCTAGCCTGGCCCGATGAAGAGAGAGGCTATTACCTGCCCGAGCTCGCTGCGGCGCAGGCTGAGGGGCTTGGGATCTGGCAGGCAGAGACGCCAACGCCTTTTGAATGGCGCATGCAGCAGAAGTAACTCTAGGCTTGGCCAAGAACTGGTTTCATTCAAGCGGTGCAGATGGGTCCTGCGCCGCTAAATTGATTCTGGCTCTGCCAAAAGCCCAAGGGCGCTGCGGTCGAGAATTTGTAGCCCACCACGACTGATCTCGATAAGCCCGCTGCGCTTCCAGTTTGACAGGGTTTTTGACACCGCTTCGCGGGTGGCACCGACATATTCGGCCAGTTCGGCCTGCGACAGGCCAAGTTTGCCACTGCCGCCTTCTGGTGCCAGATACAGCAGCTTGCGGGCCAGACGTACCGGCATTGGCAGAAATACCTGCTCGTTCAACTGCATATTCATCCAGCGCATGCGCTGCCCGGCAAGACGCAGAAGATCACCCGCCAGTTCCGGATGTTGTTGGATCTGATTGAGAATATCACGATTGCGCAGGCGCAGGAGCCTGCTGGGCTCAGTTGCTGTGGCTGTGGCGGTGCGCGGGCCGGGGTCAAACAGCACGATCTCACCAAAGACAGCGCCGGGACGCATCAGGTCCAGCGA